>NZ_JAMOIE010000040.1 GCF_024448935.1 Stutzerimonas stutzeri | reverse complement strand
CGCTTGGCCACCACAGCCGAACTGGTTGCGCTTACGCGCAACGCGCCATGCCTGGCGCACCACCAAAAAAGCCGATCGAATGACCGGCTTCGTTTATTCAAAAATAGGCTGATCAGTTGACGCCCAGTTTGGTTCGATTTTTTTCCAAAGTGGCCGCACCGATTCCTTTAACTTCGAGGAGCTCGTCTACGGAGGTAAATGGGCCATGTGCTTCGCGATAAGCGACGATCGCCTCGGCCTTTGTAGCACCAATACCCATGAGTTCGCGGGTCAGGGTTTCGGCGTCAGCCGAATTGATGTTGATCGGCGCTGCTTGCTGGGCCGCTGCACCCGTTACGGGATCAGCAGACGTGGTCGGGCCAGCGAAACTGCTGAGAGAAACGCTAGCGAGCAGAGCGAATATTGAAGCGGATAGCAAAGACTTGAGCATTGTTCATGTCCTTATGACTGTCGGGATTAGCGACGCGGTACACCATGCGCCGCAATGACACTTTAAGCCGCATCAATAGCAAGTCAACTCGGGCTGCTTATTCTGTGAACCGTGCACGCCGGGCGGCTCAACGCATCACGTTGAACAGACTCAATCCTGCGATCTTCACGTAGCTCTGTTGCGCAGCCTCGAGCACTACTGTTTGCATGGACAACCGGGACAATGCCTCGGCGTAATCCAGTTCGCGCAACTCGGCCTGGACGCCTTTGTTGACCAGCGCGACATCTTCGTTATCAGTCAGAGTGGTTTCGATCGTATTCAGCCGAGCCCCGATATTGCCGCGCGCCTGGTCAACGCTGACCATGCCGTGGTCGAGATTGGTCAGGGCTACTGCTACGGCGTCGCGTACGCCTCCGTTATCGGTCGAGGGATCTTCCAAGGCTGAACGAAGACTGGCGATGGTGTCTAGAATGCCCTGTTTTTGCTGTATTTCACCGGAACCAGAGAGCTTCGGCGTGACATTTACTTCCTCCCCTCCCGCCGCTGCCCCATCGAGCTGTAACGTCACACCGCGAAACACCAGCGAATCGCTCTTGCTTGGATCATCGTCCATTTTCAAGCCAGAGCCGTCCGTTAGCGGCACCGTGGCGGGCACTCCATTGCTATCCAGCTCGTAAATATCGTAGCTGCCGTCCGCGTTGAACTGGAGCTGTACGCCATTGGCAGGAAAACCATTCGCCCCGGAAAATGCCACCTCGTCACTAACGAGTGGCCCGGAAACCGCGAGTGTCGAACCTGCCGGAAACGCTGCGACGGGCTGACTCTCCAGCCGCCCAGCATTGGTCACGTTCTCGAAAATCGATTTACCGTTATCGCTGATCGGGATATTCAGCGAGCTGGCAATCTGTAGCTTTCGCTGTCCCTCATCACCTTGGTAGCTGTAACTACCATCCGCACTCCGGACAAATGGCTGCGTTTTACCCTGAAACCCTGAAAACAGATACTCACCACGCGCATTTCGGGTATTCATCAGCGACAGCAACTCATCCTCACGCTCGCCCAATTCAGCGGCGATGGATTTGCGGTCTTCAGCACTCAATGCTCCGTTACCCGCTTGCACGGCCAGTTCGCGAACACGCTGAAGCACGGTATTGACCGAGTTCAGCGTCACCTCTTCCTGAGTCAGGCTATTCTTCGCGGCCGTCAGGTTGGAGTTGTACTGACTCAGCACGTTCTGCTGTTGCTCAAGCTGCAGCAGGCGTACCGAGGCGACCGGATCGTCCGCCGGCGTCAGGATGCGATTGCCCGTGCTGATCTGCTCCTGAGTGCGGATTGCATTGGAGTAGTTGCGCTGAATACCGGCTATGCCGTTATTGAATGCTTGCGGAGTCGAGATGCGCATGGGCGGGCCTGTTACCTAAGGATATTGATCAATGTATCGAACAAGGAGCGGGCAACTTGAATGATTTGTGCCGAAGCGTTGTAGTACTGCTCGAACTTGATCAGGTTGGCGGCTTCTTCGTCGAGGTTGACGGCTGACAGCGAATCACGGTTGTCAGTTGCCTGTTTGAGGATTGCGCCTGTCGCTTCGCTGTCCATTCGCGCCTGGGCTGTCAGCGTGCCGACGCGCTCGACCAGTTCGCCATAACCATCGGTGAAGCTGAAACCCGAACCGTTCACCGCAGCATCCACGCCAACGGTCTGCTTGGTTTGCAAGTCCACCAGTTTCAACGCATTGCGATTGTCAGAGACACCGGTCTGGTTGAAATTGAAGGAGAACGTGTCGTTCGCTGCAGGCTTCCCGCTCACCGTGAACTCGAAACTGTACTGCTGTTCGTTCGGCGCTGTACCGGTGGTGAGTGTCAGGTTCAGTGTATTGGTCTGCCCTGGCGTGATGCTTGCCGGCGACAGCGTCAGGCCAGCCGGTGCGGGGGTCGGCAGTGTCAGACCGGTGCCATCGTAAGTCAGCGTCAAGCCTTCGAACGCTGCCGATAGTGCAGCGGTATCAATCGGAGACGGCGCGGACATCAGGTTTGGCTGCCCAATGGCACCACTTCCGCTATTCTGCAGCGCACTCTGCGCGCGCACCGGCGCAGCAAAAGCCAGCTGATCGGCCTGATCCAGCGTCGTCTTGATATCGGATGCGCCGCGCCGTGTAGGCTGCAGCGTAAACTTGTCCCCTGCAGCCGGCGCAGGCCTTCCGAGCACGAGCTGGAACCCTTGATCACGGCCGTTCTTGTCAGCAATGGAGAGCGTACCGGCCGGATTTTCCGTCACGGTCATCAGCTGGTTGTCGCTCAGGCGGCGGACTTTATAGCCACTACCGTCGTACTCCATCAGGTAGTCGCTGGTGGTGAGCACGCTGGTATTGGTGATGTTCAATACCGGTTGCGCATTGCTGTTTCCGGCGAACGCATTGACGCGCAGCTTGGCCAGCGCCGGATCGTTGTAGTCACCAAACAGCGCCTCTCCGACCTGCCCTTTCAGATCCAACCCCTGCCCCAGCTGGGTATTGACCTGATCACTGACGGCAAGCGCCAGTCGACCCAGCGAGTTCATGGTGGAATCCAGCACTTCCTCGCGATAACGGATCAATCCACCCAACTCACCCCCGGTTATCTGCGAGGTAATGCCCTGCCGAGAGCCACCACTGATGAACTGGACCTCGTGACGGTTTGGATCGCCCTGCCCTGGGACTACTGCGAGTTGTGCCACCGTGCTGCCCACTACCAGCGGTTGCCCGCTGCCAATGAAAATGTTGAAGCTGCTGTCGTCCTGCGGAACCACGGTGACGCCGATATAGCCGGACAATTGGCGTACGGCTTCATCGCGGGCATCGAGCAGATCATTCGGCTGCTTGCCGTTAGCCGCTGCGATGGCGATCGCATTGTTCAGGCTACCGATGCTGCCAGCCAGGCGGTTGACCTGATCGGTGACCGCGGACATCTGCTTGTTGGTGAAGTTGTTCTGTTCGGTCAGGCGGTCAGACACGGTATTGAATCGGCGCGCCAAGCCTTCGGCTTCCGCCAATACCAACTGGCGTGCCGGGATATTGGCTGGGTCTTCGGCCGCCGTTTGCAGCGCTGAAAAGAACTTCTGCAACGATGGGGTGATACCGGTCGTGCTGCCGGCCAGCAACGAATCAAGCTGGTCAATCTGGCTTTTGTAGGCTTCAACGTCACTGCTGAGCGACGTGCTGCTGCGCAGCTGGCTGGTCAGAAACTCGCTGTATGTCCGGCGAATTTCCACCAGCGTCGTACCTGAACCGACGTACCCGGCACCACTGAACTGCGGTGTGCGGGCTGCCTGGGACGCATCCTGGCGGCTGTAGCCGGGCGTGTTGACGTTGCTGATGTTGTGGCCGGTGATGGAGAGCTGGCTCTTGCTCGCGCTCAGGCCCGACAAGCCAATATTCAGTAGGTCAGCCATGGTTAGCCTCTAGTCCGTACCGCAGGGGCCGAACTCGCGTCGGCGATGGTTTGATAGGTCTGCACTTTGCGGGCGATCTGGTTGATTTTGCGCGCGTATTGCGGGTCGGTTGCGTACCCGGCCCGTTGCAGTTCATTTACGAAGCGCTCGGAGTTGCCGGTTGCGCTGGCCACCTGAACGGCTGGTTTGTAGCGATCGTTGTTTTCCAGCAGCCGGACGTAATCGTTGAAGCTGTGCTCGAAAGAGTCATAGGCACGAAACCCGGCGACCTCCTTGGTCGCCTGGCCATTGACGTACTCGGTCGTGGTGGCTGTCGCGGACGCACCTCCCCAACCCGTGGCCTTGATGCCGAACAGGTTGTGGCTGTTTGTGCCGTCCTTCTGCTTGATTATCGATCTGCCCCAACCGGTCTCGAGTGCCGCTTGTGCTACGAGGAAACGCGGCTCGACACCAAGACGCTTCGCTGCCTTTTCCGCCATCGGCAGCATGGTTGCGATGAACTCCGCGGGTGAGCTGAAACGCGTCTTGCTGGGCGCGCTCGGGGCTGTCGCCTCGACGCCGTTTATCGTCAACGGCGCGTCCTGGGGCGCTGCAAAAGCGGTAGCAGGCTTCCAGTCAAGATCGACCAGCGGCTGGGCTGTCCCCGTCTGACCAGACTGATCCGCCTGCATATTTACAGCTGCAACCTCCGCCTGGGCGCGCTCGGCCAGTCGGCCCGGCAGCGCCAGACGACGCTGGTTGAGCAGTTGAGAATCGTTGCGTGCAGGGTCAACGGGAGCGATCTTCGAATTAGGGTTGCTCGACCATTTCGCCCCTTCGGTCTGTGCCACCTGAGCAAAAGGATTCGGCTTCTCGCTGGGCTCCTGCTGCTTGCCGAGCTGACGAATCAGCACGTCGGCAAGCCCGATGCCACCGCCTTCCTTGGACAGCGTGACTGAGAGCTGCTGGTCATGCATATCCTGGTACTGCTTGCTGGCCTGGCTGTTGAACGGATTGTCCTCCGCCATGACCTCGGTGGCCGCACGCATCGACTTGAGCATCTCGTTCATGAACAGGGACTCGAACTCCTGCGCGACCTTGCGCACGTTCTCGGCGCCGTCGCGGTCCTTGCCCACCTTGAGCTGGTTCAGCCGGTTGAGGTCGGAGTAACTACCGCTATCAGGGGTACGGCGACCCAGTCCCAGACGATTTTCCATGTCCCGTTCCTCAGATAACGATCAGGTCGGCTTGCAGCGCACCGGCTTGTTTGAGCGCTTCGAGAATGGCCATCAGGTCGCTGGGCGCTGCGCCCACCTGATTCACCGCTCGAACGATTTCATCCAGTGTGGTGCCGGGGCCGAACTTGAACATCGGCTTGGCTTCCTGCTCGGCCGTCACCCGCGAATTGGGCACGACCACCGTCTGCCCGTCCGAGAAGGGCGCCGGCTGGCTGACCTGCGGATCTTCGCTGATGGTCACGGTGAGGCTGCCGTGAGTGACGGCGGCCGGCTGCACGCGCACGTTCTGGCCGATGACGATGGTGCCGGTACGCGAGTTGATGATCACCTTGGCGACCGCCTGGCCGACATCCACTTCGAGGTTTTCCAGGATCGACAGGTAGTCGACGCGCTGGCTTGGGTCCAACGGTGCGCTGATGCTCACCGAACCACCGTCGAGCGCCTGGGCTACGCCCGGGCCGAGCAGTTCGTTGATATGGTCCACGATGTTCTTCGCCGTGGTGAAATCCGGACGATTGAGGTTCATGGTCAGAGTGGTTCCCTGATTGAACGCACTCGGCACCGGACGCTCGACAATCGCCCCGCCCGGAATACGACCGGCGGAAGGAATATTGACGGTGATGCGCGAGCCGTCCGCACCGCCCGCATCGAAACCACCTACGACCAAGTTGCCCTGGGCGATCGCATAGACATTGCCGTCGATGCCTTTGAGCGGCGCCATCAACAGGCTGCCACCACGCAGGCTTTTGGCGTTACCGATCGACGAGACGGTGATGTCGATGGTCTGGCCCGGCTTGGCGAACGGTGGCAAATCCGCATGAATGGACACAGCCGCGACGTTCTTCAGCTGAACGTTGCCACCCGCCGGCACCTTGATACCAAACTGCGCCATCATATTGTTGAAGGTCTGCACCGTGAACGGAGTCTGCGTGGTCTGGTCGCCGCTGCCGTTAAGGCCAACCACCAGACCGTAACCGATCAACTGGTTGCTACGTACGCCCTGGATGGTCGCGATGTCCTTGAGCCGCTCGGCGTGGGCCGGGACGGTAGCCAGGCACAGCAGGACAACGATGATCGAGCTGAACAGTTTCATTGCCGGCACCTGTTAGAACGGCCACAACGGGCTGATGAAGAAACGGTCCAGCCAACCGGGCTGGCTGGCATCGGCGAAGGCGCCGGTGCCGGAATAGGTGATGCGGGCGTCGGCAATGCGGGTCGACGGGACGGTGTTGTCGGTAGCGATGTCGTCCGAGCGTACCAATCCAGCGATGCGCACCAGCTCGTCACCGGTATTGAGCGTCATCCATTTCTCGCCACGGATCGCCAGAATGCCGTTGGGCAGCACATCGGACACCGTGACAGTGATCGAACCGGACAGGCTATTGCTCTGCCCCGCCTGCCCGGAACCGGAAGTATCGCGCGCCGCGTCGTACTCGGCGCCCAGGCTCATGCTATTGCCAGTCAGTGGATTGGCCATCGAAACGGCGCCGCCGAACAGCGAGCCGAGACCGATGTTGGCGCTGCTGTCCTTGGATATCTTCGAATTGGAGTTCTTGCTTGCCTGGGTTCTTTCGTTGAGTGTGATGGTGATGATGTCACCGACCCGATAGGCCTTGCGGTCGTCGTAGAGATTGGTTTCGAAACCCGCCTGATAGATAGCACCGTTATTCTGCGCAGCCGGCAGCGGCGTGCGCGGCAGCACCGGCGCATAGTAAGGATCGTTGGCCTTTGGCGCAGGCGCCACGCAGCCGGTCAGGACCATGACGGGTATCAATGGAAGAACTCTCAACAAGCGACGCATATTCACCTCAATCCAGCGGCTGATAGCTGTTACAGCTGCTGGGTAACAAAGGACAGCATCTGATCGGCCGTGGAGATGACTTTGGAATTCATCTCGTAGGCGCGCTGGGTGGTGATCATGTTCACCAGTTCCTCGACGACGCTGACGTTGGAGTTTTCCAGGGTGTTCTGCAGCACGGTGCCCAGCCCGTTCAGGCCAGGAGTGCTAACTTGCGGCGCACCGCTCGCGGCCGTTTCCAGGAACAGGTTGCTGCCCATCGCCTGGAGGCCGGCCGGGTTGACGAAGTCGGCGGTCTGCAAGTTACCGATGATCTGCGGCGCCGGATTACCCAGCGTGGTCACCGATACGGTACCGTCTTCACCCACGGTGAAGGTCTGGGTCTCGGGCGGCACAATGATGGCCGGCTCCAATGCATAACCATTGGAGGTCACGATCTGGCCTTCGGCATCCAGATGAAAACTACCATCGCGCGAGTAGGACACGGTGCCGTCAGGCAGCAGGACCTGAAAGAAGCCACGCCCGTTGATGGCCATGTCGAGCGGCTGCTCGGTGGTCTGCAGGCTGCCCGCGGTGAATTGCTTCTGCGTACCGACGATGCGCACACCGGTACCCAGCTGCAAACCGGAAGGTAGTTCACTGTCTTGCGTGGATTGGCCGCCCGGCTGCCGGCGGATCTGATACAGCAGATCCTGAAACTCGGCACGGTCCTTCTTGAAGCCAGTGGTAGACACGTTGGCCAGGTTGTTGGAAATAGTGGTCAGGTTCATGTCCTGAGCGGACAAACCGGTCTTACTCACCCACAGTGCTGGAAGCATATTCTTCTCCTCGTACGCCGGTATTCGGGCGCGACGCGTTGTTTATTAGCTGATCTGCAAGACTCGGGCCGCAGCGGCTCCGTCTTCTTCGGCGGTGCGCATCATCTTCACGTGAAGCTCGAACTGCCGGGACAGCGCCAGCATCGATGTCATCTCAGCAACAGCGTTGACGTTACTTGCCTCAAGAAAGCCCGAGGTCACACGAATCCCAGCGTCAGCCTCGACAGGCTGTCCATCCCTCAATCGAATAAGCCCGTCGGCACCCTTCTCAAGCTGCTTTGGATCGGGATTGACCAATTTCAGACGGTCAACCGTCACCACCACATTTGGATCTTCACCGAGCGCGCGAATACTGATCGAGCCGTCAGCGCCGATCTCCACTTTCTCCTCTGGCGGCACGGCAATCGGCCCGGCATTGCCGAGCACTGGCAAACCATCGCCGGTCCTGAGCATGCCGAGCGTGTCGATATTAAGGCTGCCGGTACGGGCATAGGCTTCGCTGCCATCCGGCGCTTGCACGGCTATCCAGCCCTCGCCCTCGACGGCCACGTCCAGATCCCGCCCCGTCTCCTGCAAAGTGCCGGCGCTGAAGTCAGTGCCTGGACGTTCGGTCATGGCATAGACACGTGCCGGAAAGCTGTCTCCGAAGACCTGCATGGAGCGTGCCTGCTCGAAGTCACGCCGGAAGCCCGTGGTCGAGATGTTCGCCAGGTTGTTGGCATGCGCCTGTTGGGCTCGAGCGTTTTGGCTCGCCCCCGTCATTGCTACATAGAGCATCTTGTCCATGGAACCTCCGTAACACGCAAATTGACGCTAACTAAATCTCTATGCAAAGACCAAGCAAGCCACGTGCCATCGACCGGACTATTACATAAGCCATTGAACAAAAAAGCGTTTCTGGTATAAAAAAAGGCCCCGAAGGACCTTGAAAAAGCGAAGCGGCAGTTTCCTGCCGCCTCGAGCAGTGCCCAGTCAACCGTTACCGCAAGTTAATGATCGTCTGGGTGATGGCGCTCTCGGTTTCGATCGTCTTGGCGTTCGCCTGATAGTTTCGCTGCGCCACGATCAGGTTGACCAGCTGGTCGGACAGCTCGACGTTGGAGTCTTCCAGGGCGCCAGCCTGCAACGATCCCAATGTGCCACTACCCGGGGGGTTGCGCACGGGCTCGCCGGACTCGAAGGACTGGACCCATTGTGTCTTGCCAACCGGAGTCAAACCCTGAACGTTGGCGAAGTTCACCAGGATGATCTGACCCTGAACCTTCGATTGACCGTTGGTATAGCGAGCGAAAATCTCACCGGTCTCGCTGATTTCAAGCCCCGCCAACTCACCTGTGGTGTAACCGTCCTGGCTTACGCTGTTTACGGCAAATACACTGGCGTACTGAGTTGAGCCACGCATGTCGACCGTCATGTCCAAGCCCGCGGCCGGTGCCGCGTTATTCAAGGACCAAGTACCGTCGGCGTTCTGAACAGCCGGCTGCCACCCAGTTATTGAAGTGCTGCCACCGGCCGGAACTACGAGACTACCGGACCGGCTGAATTCCAAAGTCGTCGTGTCGGGAGCCGTACTGTTGACTGGATTGGCCGGGTTACGCCCGTCCACGAGCACATGCATTTGCCAGGTATTGGCAGTATCGGTCTTGACGAAATACTGCGTCATCACATGGGCGTTGCCCTGCTCGTCATAAACGTTGGTTGACGTCGACGAGTTGTAGCTCAACGGATCGGCGGGGTCGAACGGTGTGTTGGCCGGCTCCGTGTTGGTGGAGTTGAGGTTGAATCCTTGGGTGACCTTCGCCGTCGCCTTAGGCTCTTGACTTGCAGTCTGGACCTTCAGGTCACTCACTTGCCCGGTCTGAACATTGCCATTGCCATCAACCGAATAACCCTGCAGGTTGTAGCCGAAGTTATCGACCAGATTGCCCTCTTTATCCGTCCCGAAATAACCGGCACGGGTATAGCTCAGGGCGCCGTTGTTGCTGACCTGGAAAAAGCCGTCGCCATTGATCGCCAGATCCAGTGCGTTCTGGGTATAGTTGATATTGCCCTGATTGAACTGCTGGGAAACGTTGGCTAGCTGTACCCCACTGCCAACCGGGTTTTTCCCCACCCCCATATTGGCCGCATACACATCCGAAAACTCCGCCCGCGACTGTTTAAACCCAACAGTCCCCGCGTTCGCGATGTTGTTACCCGTGACGTTGAGGTCTTTACTGGCGGCACGCATACCGCTGAGGCCGATATTGAACGACATGAATTGCTCCTGTTACCGGGCGCGCCGGTAGTTACTGACCGATGACCTGGACTTGCGACAGCCCGATGCTGCCGACGCCGGCCAGATTGAGCATCAGCTCCCCGCCGTTCTGTCCAAGCGTGACGCTGTCTACGTTGGCGGGAAGCAGGGTGTACAACCCCTTGGTCTCGCCTTGGTAGGCAGCTTGTGCTTCGAATTTATAGGTACCCGGCGGCAAGGTGTTGCCGTTCGAGTCCTTGCCGTCCCACATGAACGAAACGTTGCCGGCCTCTTGCTGCCCCATGTTGATCCGGTTCACCACGGTACCGGCGCTGTCATAGACGTTGACCGCAACGTTGCTGCTCGATGTGGGAAGCACGATGCTGGCCTTGAAGGTTTCGCTGGTATCCACAACCGCTTTATCGGTCGGCACGATCACTTTGCGACCAACCAGCGAAGATGCCTGAAGCGCCTGGGAGGACTGATAGCCCGACAGGATGGTTTCCATGCTGGAGTTCAGCTTCTCCACACCTTCAACGGTGCTGAACTGCGCCAGCTGGGCGATGAACTCGCCGTTCTCCTGAGGCTCCAGCGGGTTCTGGTTGTTCAGTTGGGCGACCAGCAGTTCGAGAAACTCGTTCTTGCCGAGGTCGTTGCTTTTAACTTCGCGATCTTTGATCTGGTATTGGTCAAGTACCGAGCCGGTACCGCTGACGCCGCCTGTCGTGCTCATGGCTATATCTCGTAGTGGTTACTGGCCCAGGGTCAATACTTTCTGCAACATGGTCTTGGCCGTGTTCATCAGCTCGGCATTGGTTTGAAACGACCGGCTGGCAGAAATCATGTCGGCCATTTCCTCCACCACGTTGACGTTCGGGTAATACACATACCCCTCCTCATTCGCAGCCGGGTGGTTGGGCTCGTACCGGGCTTGCAGCTCGCTCTGGTCCTCAACGACGCCTAGCACCTGAACACCTGCGCCCGCCTGGTCCTGCTCAGCGAAGAGTGATTGATTGGGCTCTCCGTTGGCCTGTTGAAGCAGGGTGGCGAACACCGGATGGCGCGCACGGTAGGTCTGGTCGACGCTGGAAGAAACCGTTTCGGCGTTAGCAATGTTGCTCGATATGGTGTTCAGGCGAGTGCTCTGGGCGCTCATGCCGCTGCCGGCAATGTTGAATACGCTACTAAGAGACATGGTTTTTGCTCCTGTTATTCGCCGCGCAGGGCGCTCATGAGCCCACGCAATTTACTGTTGAGCAAGGTGAAACTTGCCTGAAAGTCGATGGCGTTCTCGGCATAGGCGGCTTGCTCAACCTGGGCATCAACAGTATTTTGATCGAGCGAAGCGTGCGCCGGCGTGCGGAAACGCAAGCCGGGATCGGCAATCTCCATGCCTTCGGCGGCAATATGCTTGCTGCTGGTCACGGCGACGCCGAACCCACCCTGATTCTTGCTGTGCTGCGCAGCAAGCACCGAGCTGAAATCCAGATCACGCGCCTTGTAGTTGGGGGTGTCAGCGTTGGCAATGTTGTTGGCAAGCACCTCGGCACGCTGAGCGCGAAAGCCGAGCGCCTTCTCATGGATGCCGAGTGCCTGGTCGAAACTGATGCTCATGATCTAGCCCTTTGCCGGATACAAGTCTGCTTGGCAAACTCATAGCAAAGGCCATGCCATTTCTGCAACCAACTGATTTATAAACTTTTTATAAAGAGGAGATTGGACCAGGTGTCAAAAGCGGCAAAGCGTGACCCCTATATTTGCCGCTCATTCCGCCCATAGCGACAGTTTCTTGCCGCCTTTTGCCACGGATGAACCATTACTTCGCCTTGTAGATGATGCCCGGGCTGCATTGCACCATCTGGTACAGCTCAGGAAGGCCGTTCAGCGCTTCGGATGCTCCCAGAAAGAGATACCCGCCTGGCTTCAACGTCGCGTGAATTCGCTTGAGGATGTCTTTTTTTACATCAGCGGAAAAATAAATCAGCACGTTGCGGCAGAACACCACATCGAACTTGCCAAGCACTGCATAGCTGTCGAGAAGGTTCTGCACCCGAAACTCGACACGACTACGAATTGCCGGCTTAACCACCCAACGACCCGGACTTTTCACCTCGAAATAACGTTGCAGACGCTCGCTGGACAAGCCTCGCGCGATGGCTAGGCTGTCATATTCGGCTGCCTTGGATGCCGCGAGCATGGTCCCTGACAATTCGGTAGCCACGATCTGCACGGCCGGTTTCGGCTGGCTTGGGCTCGCTCGCTCGAATTCATCGATGGCCATCGACAATGAGTACGGTTCCTGCCCCGATGAACAGGCCGCCGACCAGATGCGCAAGCGCTGTCCCGGCGCATTTTTCAGCAATTCAGGCAGAACGCGGCTTTTCATCACCTCAAAGGGATAGGCGTCACGAAACCAGAGCGTCTCGTTGGTTGTCATGGCGTCCACGACCTGCTCGCGCAGACCGCTACGCGGCTGGGACTGAATCTTGCTGACCAAATCGCCAAGCGTTTTGAGCCCTTGCTGCCCCATAAGCTTGTTCAATCTGCTGGACACCAGGTACTGCTTGTTGCTGCCCAGCAGAATACCGCACGTCTTCTCAAGGAATATTCGGAACTGATCGAAATCCGGATCACCTGACACTAATAATGCCCACCAGTCGTATGGAGAGGACGAAGCCTCACTTCTTATCCGTAGCCCGGATTCGCTCTATCACTCGATTGACCAGCTCATCTGCCTGAAACTTGGCGAGAAAATCATCCGCTCCGACCCGCCTGACCATGCTCTGGTTGAACACACCGGAAAGCGAAGTATGCAGTAGAATGTGCATATCACGCATAGCCGGATCCTGACGAACCTCCGTCGTCAGGGAGTAGCCATCCATTTCTGGCATTTCGATATCGGAAATCATCATCACGAATTCATCGGATGGTTTTTTTCCCTCTGCTACCAGTTCTCGAAGGTAGTCCAGCGCCTCACGGCCATCGTTGCGCGCAACCACCTCGATTCCCAAATTTTGTAGACAACGAATAATCTGTTTTCGCGCGACAGCCGAGTCATCAACAATCAGGACCCGGCTAGCTGATGCCTTGCTACTGGTTGCCTCGTCGGCAATGCTGACCGACAGCTGCTCTGAAACAGGTGCGACCTCGGCCAGAACTTTTTCCACGTCGATAATCTCGACCATTTGCCCATCGAGGTGGGTCACGGCGGTCAAGTAATGATCATGCCCAACACCTTTAGGGGGCGGAAGGATATCTTCCCAGTTCATGTTGACTATCCGCTCCACCGAGCGGACCAGAAAACCAAGCACCTTAGTGTTGTATTCGACAATGATGGCAAAACTATTGGGCAAATCCTGTAGCGTTGGCTTTCCGGTAGCAGCGGACAGATCGAGGATAGAAAGCGTGCTTCCCCGAATGTTCGCCACCCCTCTCACCACCGGGCTCGACCGAGGCATGACCGTGAGCCGAGGGCACTGCAGCACCTCTTTGACCTTGAACACGTTGATGCCATAAAGCTGCTTGCCGTCCAGTCTGAACAGCAGCAGCTCCAAACGGTTCTGTCCCGCCAGCTGGGTACGCTGGTTAACCGAATCCAATACACCGGCCATGCCAGTTTCCTCTTGCGTGTAAGATGGACGGGCAGACATCTGTAGCTCAGGCTATCTGGCGCTGAAGTGGCATGCATCGCCACCACCAATTTTGCACAATACCTGTCGCGCCTGTCCCAGCCAGTTTCTGAGCGGCCAGCAAACGGCACGTCCCTTGCTTTAACCCAGACATGAGCAAACAGACGACTTTTTTCCGGCATCCGTGCAAGACGCTTTTCCAAACGTTTCTGTTGGCGACTTCGTGCGGGCTGAGCCAGCTGGCTGACTCAGCAAGCTTTACGCGACCTGAACAGCTTATCGACGCGACTCGCGCTTTCCTTGAGCAGGAAGTCACTGACTATTTACAGCGTAGTCAAATCCAGGCTCGCCATGAAATCGAGCTGAACAGGCTGGACCCGCGCCTACGCCTGGCGGCCTGCGATCAAGCATTGACGACCAGACTCGAAAGTCCGGCACAACCCGTTGGTCGCATTACCGTGCGAGTTAGCTGTGAAGCTACTTCGCCCTGGTCCGTTTTCGTTCCTGCACAGGTCCATTTGTTCCGTGAAGTAATCGTAGCCAGACGGCCCCTGGCTCGAGCGAGTGTCGTAGCGCTAGCCGATGTCGCCCTTGCCGAGCGCGACGTCAGCTTGCTCAATCAGGGCTATCTGACCTCGTTCGATCAAGTGCTGGGCAATAAGATTACCCGCAGCGCCCTACCCGACCAGGTGCTAGCCCCCACCTACTTATCTGCAGCTGAAATAGTCCGAAAAGGCGACCAGGTGGTAATCAGCGCGAAAAATTCGACGATAAATGTGAGAATGCCGGGCGAAGCGCTGTCCGATGGCGCACTCGGCGTTCAGATCCGGGTCAAAAATCAGCGATCCGGACGAACGATCAAAGCCCGCGTCGTTGGTCCCGGGCAGGTAGAAGTCGTAATGTGAAGCCGGGCGCCGCTACGCCAGCCGCTTGTATGAAAAAAGACTAAAGTTTTATTTGGATTTGCCGAAAAGCAGGCAAGCGCCCTGACTTATTCGAGGTTTCGATCATGGTTATCGATTTCAATCGGCCTAACAGCGCCGTCAATTCAACCAGCAATGGGCGTAGCAGCAGCGTCCAGAACACTGAGCGACCAACGGCTCAGCAGCCCTCTACTGACGAAGTAAAGACCACCGGCAACAGCCCGGTATCGGGGGAGAGCGTTCAGCTGAGCCCCGAAGCCCGGCGCCTTCAGCAGACCACCGAGAAGTTGAACCAGCAGCCCGCCGTTGATCAAGAGCGTGTTGCTCAGATCAAGCAGGCAATCGCCGATGGCAGCTATCAGGTGGACAGCCAGCGAGTAGCATCGAAGCTACTGTCGTTCGAAAGCCAGCGCTGAGCCTGACACCAATGCGAACAGGCGTGAGTGCAACAGAGGCCACTATGCTAGATTCCGAATTGCTTCAGCAACTGACCAACGATATCGACACCGCCCGAACGCTACGCGAGCTCACCGATGCGGAATATCTGGCGCTCGCTGAGCATAATCTCGGTGGGCTGGAGCAATTGCTCACGCAAAAGCAGGCACTGCTGGCACTTTTGGGCCAACACGGCACATTACGCAGCCAGGCATTAGCGAGGGCACAGTTGAGCGCCGACCGGAACGGTTTGGCACAGTTTGCCGCAGGTTCGGAGATTGGCGACGAAATCCTTTCCCAGGCAGAACAGCTGGAGGTCATTCTTGAGGGCTGCCGCAAAGCCAATGAGCGCAATGGCAAGCTTATCCGGGCCAACCAGAGCGCCGTAGGCACCATGCTGCAAATACTGCAAGGCACCTCCCATACCCCGGACTTGTACGATCGCCGGGGAACGGCCGCCAAAAGCACTCGTCATCGCCCCCTCAGCCAGGCCTGAACCATCCGCAGCGGTACAGCATCAAAGTGCTATCATGCGGCTGTCGTCGTTACCTGCCGGAGAGCAACGCCAAGTGTCTAGCCCTTTCGCCGAGGGAGAGGGCCCTCAGCCCCCTCGGATACTCAAGACTCCAGTCGAAATCCAGGCGAATCTGCGCTCCCTGCTGGATAACCATATTCCACTACAGGTCCGTTTTGCCGAGCGCACTCAGCGATACCAGACTTACCTGGTAGAGATAAACCGCGAAAAGGGCTGGCTTGCGTTAGACGAGCTGATTCCTAGCGATGGTGAGCGACTGATGGCATCAGGAGAAGCTTTCCAAATTGAAGGCTTTTATGAGGGCGTGCGAATTGCCTGGAACAATCCGCACCCAGTACATCTTGGCGAACTGGACGATGCGCGCTGCTATTGGGCTCATCTGCCAGGCGAAATTCTCTATCACCAGCGGCGAAATGCCTATCGCGCCACACTGAGCGGCCAGCCAATCGCAGCGCAACTGAACGGAAAGACGATCAGCAAACCTCTGGTGGGCAAGGTACTGGATTTGTCGGCAACAGGCTGCAAGCTGAGCTTCCCAGGCAATCTACAAGCCGGCCTACAGCCTGGCCAAGTCTATGAGCAACTCTCAGTAGACTTGCCTTCCGGCACCATCACAACCGCAGCTGAGCTGCGGCACGCTATCCACGATGAAAAACTTGGTCTGACGTTCTGCGGGATACGCTTCCATCGAATCAGCGGTTTAACGCAGAGACAGGTTGAACGGTTCGTCTATCAGCTACAACGCGAAGCCCGACGTGATCAGGTGACCGACCGGTTTAGCTGACATAGCAATGCGCACGCGACCCGTCGGCGTTCATCGGTAGCAGCCCTCTCTACCGCCGCCCACTCGTCATCTCGCAACCAAAGCTAACGGCGACTCAGCCATTTTCATATACCCCAGCGCTGCGGAACAGAGCACGGTGGCAGCGCGCCGTGTCTGCCCCCGCAGGCGCGCCCGCATACGACCAGAAACCTGGGAAGGCCTGAACCATCCGGCATTCCGTACGTGTTGATGGCACCTGAGCAGTCGGCTGAGACAGAAATCGAGCCAATCGGTGGCAGCAACGACGACGGCAATGGCACGCCTTGTCCAACACGTGGCAGCAGCGTGAAAAAGACGCGCTGGTCCGCCGTCCGCTATGGAACCGCTGAGCGTCCGTGCAGCTGTGACAGTGATACTAGGGGACTAAGCGCCAGTTGCCGGAATAGCCGGCATCGGAGGGGCCGAAGCCGGCTTCAACCAGCACGAAGATAGGCCGTCGAAGCAGACCTAACGCAATGGCTTGCAGGAAATATCCATCTGGGCCAGTGGACAAATGCACTCATGTGGCGTCCCAGGCGAGGTTTGAACTCACAACCTTCCCCTTAGGAGGGGGATGCTCTATCCAATTGAGCTACTGGGACACGCGGGCGGCAGCATGTTAGCGGGCATTGGCTCGTTTGTCATGCCCGCCCCACTTATAAAGCAGCCACATCCAACAGCGGACCGCGACAGCACACAGCGCCCTGCATTTTGCATGACCGACAAAGCAATAATCTTGCAAAGCGCACTGGAGGCATCTGAATATAACGCATAAGCCATTGATATATATTGACTATTTCTCAATGAACTATTGGCACGAGAGGTGCTTAATTACAGGACCATAACGCGAAGGAGACGCCGATGCCACGTCCAGCCTACCTGCTCAGTACCGCCCTTTTGGCCGCTGTCGCGATTCCGCTGCTTCAGAACATGCCAACAGCGGACCCTCTGAAGACAGCACCGAACCCCTCCCAGGTGACCTCACCTGGGCTTTCTGTGCCGGCGAGCACCATCAGCAGCAACGCGCCAAGCAAGCCCGCTCAGGCACAGCGCTGGATTTTCTAAAGCAGGGTGGCTGCATGCCAGGCTTTATCGGAGATGAAAAATGTCTATTTACGGATATCTATTCCTTGCGCTCGGCATGCTGTGCGGCGCCCTGAGCATCGGCTCAACCCTTCCTGAGTTCTGGGATACGCTTGTGACAGGCGGCACAGTGGTATTCGCAGTGCTGTTTACGATTACGCTGTTGCTAGGTCGGCGAATCAAATTCGACCCAATGCTGCGCTAGCGACGAACCACTCAGACGAGATAAGCGCTGGATCACAATAAAAGGCTATTGGCCACCACAGGACCTTTACTCCTACTGCTTTCGCCGTATAATTGGCGTCATTAAGTTGTCCAGCATCTTTTTCGCGGGTCGTGGAACAGCATGCGCTGTTTGGTGTCAGACCGGTGACTAAAACAGCAATAAGCCACCATCGCCCACCTGACTAACCGGTTTACTATGCGCCCAATGAAGCAGGCAGTTTACTCCAGCCGTACGGCTGACAAATTCGTGGTTCGGCTCCCAGACGGAATGCGAGAGCGCATTGCAGAGGTTGCGCGGAACCACCATCGAAGCATGAACTCCGAAATCATTGCCCGCCTAGAGCAAAGCCTTCTTCAAGAAGGCGCGCTTGATGACGATTCTGCAATGCGCCTGGATAGCCCGGAGCTGTCGTTGCATGAGCGCGAACTGCTGCAACGCTTCCGCCAGTTGGCCCACCGCCAGCAAAACGCACTGATCGCCCTTATCGCGCAGGATGCCGAAGCTACGAAAGAAGACGGTTGAATCTGCTCAGTACGGATGACCAGGTCAAACCGTCCTGACAGCACGACAGGTGGTTTGCATTTGGCGCTACCCACCTGGCGATAGGGTGGATTTGCCAGCAACATGAATCGAGTAGGAGGCGGGGTTATCCCGCCGTCCTCTTACGCCACCGTACCTACGGTTCCGTATACGGCGGCTGCGGCTCCTGCCTGCTGACAAACAGCGTCAGCGAGCTTGGTTCCGTTGATGTGTCGCCTGCGGTACCTAAGCGCCCAGACCGGCCAGCGGAGCTTCCGGCTCCTACCTCCTGATGGTCTCGACCCCGCTGCGCGGAGTTCCTGCTCTACGATCCGGCAGAGATCACACCCGACTGTCCACTCATGGCAGGTTCAGCCCTTCGTTGCTCCAGTTTCGAGCAACTACTACAGCCTCGGCTGACTTCTGCTCGCCCATCCCGTCACCCCACTGTGCCGGTAGCACATGGCAGGCAAACAGATCTCCCAGGGTAATTCGCGCGACCTTCTGCTTATGCCTGTCGGATTTACGTCGTAGCGCTCCACGCAAGTATTGGGCTTTGGTAATCGTTGCCACCTTACCCCGCTACGCCGCCGCCATGCCTGGCGCACAACGAAAATGCCTACGCCGTATCAGCTGCGTAGGCATTTCTCGTGCCTCTTTCCCCCCCGCACATCAGCAGACGCGCTAGCCTACAAAACTTAGTAGGATCCCCGCAGCAACAGCCGAACCAATCACCCCCGCTACGTTCGGGCCCATGGCATGCATGAGCAGGAAATTCTGTGGGTTCGCCTCAAGCCCGACCCGGTTCGACACTCTCGCCGCCATTGGCACTGCCGAAACGCCGGCCGACCCGATCAGCGGGTTGATCTTGTTCGCGCTGAACATGTTCATGACCTTGGCCATCAGCACGCCCGCCGCCGTACCGCCACAGAAGGCAACCATTCCAAGCAGCAAGATCCCAAGGGTCTTCATCTGCAGAAAGGCTTCGGCGGACAGCTTGGAACCGACAGTCAGCCCCAGCGCGATGGTCACGATGTTGATCAGCGCGTTACGTGAGGTGTCGGCCAGACGATCCACGACCCCGCACTCGCGCAACAGGTTACCAAAGGCGAACATGCCTACTAGCGGCGCGGCATCCGGCAGCAGCAAACCCACCATCAACGCAAGCATGAGCGGGAAGACGATCTTTTCGGCCTGGCCAACATGACGCAGCTGCGTCATCACGATGGCGCGTTCTTCCTTGGTCGTCAGCGCTCGCATGATGGGTGGCTGAATCAACGGAACCAGCGCCATGTAAGAATAAGCCGCGACAGCAATCGGCCCCAGCAGATGCGGCGCGAGCTTTGCCGTCACGAAGATTGAAGTGGGACCGTCTGCACCGCCAATGATCGCAATCGAAGCAGCCTCACGCAGTGTGAATTCCATCCCCGGAACCCCCATTGCAGCCAGCGACAAGGCACCAAGCAAGGTGGCGAAGATACCGAATTGCGCTGCCGCACCGAGCAGCAGGGTCTTGGGGTTAGCCAGCATTGGCCCGAAGTCTGTCATGGCGCCGACGCCCATGAAGATCAGCAACGGGAACACACTGGTCGGCAGCCCGACCTCGTAGAACAGATGGAGGATGCCTGCACCTTCGGCCATGTTGGCGACGGGGATATTGGCAAGCACGCCGCCGAATCCGATCGGGATCAACAGCAAGGGTTCGAACCCCTTGCGAATTGCCAGATAGATCAGCCCCAGGCACACCACGATCATCAGCAGCTGACCGGGCTCTATATGATAGAGACCTGTGCTGTGCCACAGCTTGAGCAACTTGTCCATTCAGCGCTCCTTAAGCGATGGTCAGCAGGCTATCGCCCACCGACACCGCGTCGCCGACCTTGACGTTCACACCTGAGACGGTGCCAGCTTTGAACGCACGGATTTCAGTTTCCATCTTCATGGCTTCGAGGATGATCACCAGCTCTCCTTCCTGAACCAGTTGACCGGGCTGCACGAGGACCTTGAAGATATTGCCAGCCAACGGAGCCGGTTGAGGTTCGCCTGTACCAGACGCTGGCGCGTTAGCGACTGTCGACGGGACGGCCGAGCCACTGCCAACAGCCTTGATACCCTCGATATCGCCGCCTTCATTGACCTGAACGACGAAAGACTTGCCGTTGACTTCGACGGTGTAGACCTCGGGCATGCCCGCCTCCCGTGGCGCTTGCTGCTTGCCGGTCGGCACCGGTTCGAAAGCAGAGGCATTGCCTCGGTTTTCAAGGAATTTAAGGCCGATCTGAGGAAACAACGCATAGGTGAGAACGTCGTCAATCTCGTTCTGGGCCAGCTTGATGCCTTTTTCCTGCGCCAATCCCTTCAGCTCGGCCGTTAGCTTCTCCATTTCCGGCTGCAGCAGGTCGGCAGGGCGGCAGGTGATGACGTCTGCACCGTCGAGGACGCGCTGCTGCAGTTCGATATTGAACGGGGCAGGTGCCGCTCCGTACTCGCCCTTGAGGATGCCTGCGGTTTCCTTGGTAATGGATTTGAAGCGCTCGCCGGTGAGCACGTTGATGACGGCCTGTGTGCCGACGATTTGCGAAGTCGGCGTTACTAACGGAATGAACCCGAGATCTTCACGAACGCGAGGAATCTCGGCGAGCACTTCATCGAACTTGTCGAGTGCGCCCTGTTCCTTCAATTGACCTTCCATATTGGTCAGCATGCCGCCCGGCACCTGAGCCACAAGGATGCGCGAGTCGACGCCCTTGAGCGTGCCTTCGAACTTTGCGTACTTCTTGCGCACTTCGCGAAAGTACGCAGCGATCTCCTCCAGCAGCAGCAGATCGAGCCCGGTATCATGCTCGGTGCCCTGGAAGATCGCCACCACCGACTCGGTTGGCGAATGGCCATAGGTCATCGAGAGGGAGGAAATGGCTGTATCGACATTATCGATGCCCGCCTCGACAGCTTTGAGAATGGCAGCTGTGGACAGGCCAGCCGTGGCGTGACACTGCATATGGATCGGGATGGACAGGCTTGCCTTCAAGCGCGATACCAGCTCATAGGCCGTATACGGCGTGAGAATGCCGGCCATGTCCTTGATCGCCACAGAGTCGGCACCCATGTCCTCGATCTGCTTGGCCAGATCGACCCACATCGCCAGGGTATGCACCGGGCTGGTGGTGTAGGAAATGGTACCTTGAGCATGCTTGCCCTGCAGCTTGACCGCGCGCAAAGCGGTTTCCAGGTTGCGTGGATCGTTCATCGCATCGAACACACGGAACACGTCGACGCCGTTAGCCGCGGCTCGCTCGACGAACTTTTCAACCACATCATCGGCGTAATGGCGATAGCCCAGCAGGTTCTGGCCACGTAGCAGCATTTGCTGCCGAGTGTTGGGCATCGCTTTCTTCAGTTCGCGGATGCGCTCCCAGGGATCTTCGCCAAGATAACGAATGCACGCATCGAAGGTCGCGCCGCCCCAGGATTCAACCGACCAGAACCCCACCTGGTCGAGCTTGCCGGCAATCGGCAGCATGTCTTCAAGGCGAACGCGGGTGGCCAGAATAGACTGGTGCGCATCACGTAGCACCACGTCGGTTATGCCGAGCGGCTGTTTAACAGAATTCATGGAAGGAACTCCCTATCCAGGGTCAACCGCGACGAGCGCGGTGCTGATGAACGGCGGCCTGAATGGCTGCAAGAAGGTCGGTGTCAATTTCGGTCGCCACAGACGCAGGCCTGACGGAGACAGCCTGAGCTGTCGGCGCACTGTCGAAGCGGCCGATCACAAAGGACATCAGGCGAATGCAAACAATCAACAAAACAAGGAAGATGAAGACAGAACCTAAGCCAAATAGCATAAGTTCGACGCCTTCAAGCAGGAGTTCGCTGGGGGTCATCGGGATTCCCTTTCAGTCAGCAGCTCGGGCCGCCTGTTATTTGCACGAGTTAAAAGGCTTCGCCAAAGCGAAACCTCCGAACAGTAGCCCGAAAAACAGGTGCAAGGCAAACGCCAAGCCGCCGCAAATGAAAGCGATCAGAGCAGAAAAACGGTCGCAAGACCGAGAAAAATAAAGAAACCGCCACTATCGGTCACAGCTGTAATCATGACACTGGCACCCAGCGCCGGGTCTCGCCCCATGCGCGCCAGCGTCACCGGTATCAGCACGCCCATCAAGGCCGCGAGCAATAGGTTCAGGGTCATCGCCGCAGTCATCACCACGCCCAGCGACCAGCTGCCGTATAGCCAATAGACCACGATGCCGACAACTCCGC
Organism: Stutzerimonas stutzeri; assembly: GCF_024448935.1. GTDB lineage: Bacteria > Pseudomonadota > Gammaproteobacteria > Pseudomonadales > Pseudomonadaceae > Stutzerimonas > Stutzerimonas stutzeri_AO. The sequence continues at coordinate 19,732 of NZ_JAMOIE010000040.1, read as the reverse complement.
CCCATATCAAGCCATTCAGCATCCCGACACCGGCCTCCTTGCGCAGCAAGCGAGCGCTGTTGCCGGTACCCATCTGATCCAGGGCCATTGCCCGAACAATCATGGTGATGGTCTGATTGCCGGAATTACCGCCAATGCCAGCGACTATCGGCATCAGCGCAGCCAATGCAACCAGCTTCTCGATCGAGCCATCGAATAGGCCGATCACACGCGAGGCAACAAAGGCTGTAATGAGATTGACTGCAAGCCAGGCCCAACGGTTACGCAGCGATTTCCAGACCGAGGCGAAGATATCTTCTTCTTCGCGCAGACCCGCCATGTTGAGCACTTCGCTTTCGCTCTCCTCACGAATCAGGTCAACCATCTCGTCAATGGTCAGGCGCCCGATAAGCTTGCCGCTTTTGTCTACTACCGGTGTCGAAACCAAGTCATAGCGCTCGAATGCCTGGGCCGCCTCATACGCATCCTCATCCGGATGGAACGTCACCGGATCACTGGCCATCACCTCAGCCACATGCCGCTCCGGATCATTAACCAGCAATCGCTTGATCGGTAGAACGCCCTTGAGCACGCCGTCGTAATCGACCACGAACAACTTGTCAGTATGGCCGGGTAGCTCCTTCAGCCGCCGCAGGTATCGCAGCACGACTTCAAGGCTTACGTCCTCGCGGATCGTGACCATCTCGAAGTCCATCAGCGCGCCAACCTGATCCTCCTCATAAGACAGGGCCGAGCGGACACGCTCACGCTGTTGCGCATCGAGCGTTTCCATTAGCTCGTGAACGACGTCTCTGGGCAACTCGGCCGCCAGGTCCGCCAGTTCGTCTGCGTCCATTTCCTTGGCCGCAGCGAGGAGCTCGTGATCGTCCATGTCAGCGATCAGCGTCTCGCGGACCGCGTCGGAAACCTCGAGCAAGATGTCGCCATCGCGATCGGACTTGACCAGCTGCCAGACCGTCAGGCGATCGTCGAGCGGCAAAGCTTCGAGGATATGCGCGATGTCAGCGGGGTGCAGCGCCTCCAGCTTGCGCTGCAGTTCAACGAGATTCTGGCGATGCACCAGGTTCTCGACAAGATCCTGATGCTGCCCTTCCTGACTCTGACGATGCGCCAGATCCTCGACGATCCGGTGCCGGTGGAGCAGCTCGACGACTTGCGCCAGACGATCCTGGAGACTTTCCTGCGGCTTTTTTACTTCTACTTCAGTCATGGCGCACTCCACCCCCAGCGGTTGGAGCGCGCCAAGGGATCAATCATTCAAAACGTGATTGGCAAGCGAGGGTTTACGACTACTGGGCAAATCCATGAGGCGGATCCAGAAGCCCGAATGGGCGGACCGCGCAATAATACCACCGCAACCCTGAGGCACGACCGCGAAATACAGGTAATACAATCGCTTGCGCGTCGCTGCCGCCGCCGCCGAAGGGTCGCGCTATTATTAATGTGGACGCATTCACGTTATGGAAAGGCACCGCTGCGAGCCAAGCGGTATTTGGCTAGGCTGGCTCGACCCATCGTCAAGGAGGACGACCATGAACAAACTGATCGCAGGAAGCTGCTGTGCCCTGCTCCTCTCTACCATCCCAACGCTTGCTGCAAGCATCTATCGCTGCAGCGACGCCGCAGGCAACCTCACGTTTACTCGGCAGGGGTGCCCGATCGATCAGACCGCTCAGATTCAAGAGGCGGTGAATCCTACACCCAGCTCCGGCAAAGCCGTACCTCTGGCCAAATCTCAGGGACGACGCAAGACGTCAAAGGAAGAGTCGGCGCGAAGCCTTACCGTTATAGGCGCTCAGGATGACGGATGCGGAAATCGCATAACCGGGAGCGAAAGGCGAGAGGCGCTGATCAAAAAACAGATTCATCCCGGCATGACCCGCGCCGATATCGAGAGCACCTTCGGCAGACCTGACACAGTGGCCACTCGCAATGGCCAGATGCAGTACCGCTACCGCAACGACCAAGGCAGGACACGCACCGTCACCTTCGATGAAAACGGCTGCGTCCGGGGGAAACGCTGACTCCACAAACGAAAAAAGGGCCTGCATCGCTGCAGGCCCTTTTCTGATTTTTGGTGCACTCAGGAGGATTCGAACCTCCGACCGCTCGGTTCGTAGCCGAGTACTCTATCCAGCTGAGCTATGAGTGCAAAGGCGATTGATAAACCAGGTCACCGCTGGCTACAACACGAACCTCATTTCTGAGATCCGAAAAAATGGTGCACTCAGGAGGATTCGAACCTCCGACCGCTCGGTTCGTAGCCGAGTACTCTATCCAGCTGAGCTATGAGTGCACTGAGGCTGCGCATTATAAGTTTGTGAATCCGATGGTCAAGCCTTTTGGTTCAACGTTTTTTATCAAACCGCATCGCTAAAACCGACCCACAACCCAATCATGCAAAATGGCGGAGAGGGGGGGATTCGAACCCCCGACACCCTTTTGAGATGTACTCCCTTAGCAGGGGAGCGCCTTCGGCCACTCGGCCACCTCTCCGCAACACGGGGCGCATGATACCCATCTTCGCCCCGCTTGCAAAGCCAGAAATTACATAAATATTAATGGCTTGGTTCTTGATCTTTTTCTTTCTGGATCCGTTGATAAATCTCCTCGCGATGCACCGCTACCTCTTTGGGTGCATTCACTCCTATACGCACTTGATTTCCTTTGACACCCAGCACAGTGACAGTCACATCGTCACCCACCATCAGGGTCTCTCCGACCCGGCGAGTCAGAATCAGCATTCCTTTCTCCTTAAAACGGATTCAATTCAGTAAACAGTCTGCAAAGATAAAGACGGATAATGTTCCGTGAAACATCGAGCTAGAGCCTTTCACCAGCTATTGACCAGTAACAACGACGCTAAAGTTCCCTTACCCCCGGCGAAATCGACGGAAGGCTCGAATCAGTCGCAGCCAGCAGGTCATTCCCCCTTGCCAGCGGGAGCATCCAGCTCGAATGCGGTGTGCAATGCCCGTACCGCCAATTCCAGGTACTTCTCCTCAATCACTACCGAGACCTTGATTTCAGAAGTAGAGATCATCTGTATGTTGATGTTCTCCTTCGCCAGTGCCTCAAACATCCGACTCGCGACGCCCGCATGAGAGCGCATACCCACGCCGACAATCGATACCTTGGCGACGTCGATATCACCAATGACCTCGCGGGCACCCATCTCACGGGCGATACCCTCCAGCACTTGCAGCGCGTTATGGTAATCGTTCCGATGGACAGTGAAGGTGAAATCCGTGGTCTTATCGTGCGCGACGTTCTGCACGATCATGTCCACCTCGACATTGGCCGCACTGACCGGGCCAAGGATCTTGAAGGCCACCCCGGGGGTATCCGGCACGCCACGAATGGTCAGCTTGGCTTCATCACGATTGAAAGCGATGCCGGAAATGATGGGCTGTTCCATGGATTCCTCTTCATCAAGGGTAATGAGGGTTCCTGGACCCTCTTGAAAACTGTGCAACACGCGCAACGGAACGCTGTATTTACCTGCGAATTCCACGGCGCGAATCTGTAACACTTTCGACCCGAGACTTGCCATTTCAAGCATTTCTTCGAAGGTGATCTTGTCCAGGCGCTGCGCCTTGGTGACGACGCGAGGGTCGGTCGTGTAAACCCCATCGACATCGGTATAGATCTGGCACTCGTCTGCCTTCAACGCTGCAGCGAGAGCCACACCAGTGGTGTCTGAACCGCCACGGCCAAGCGTAGTGATATTGCCGGCTTCATCCACACCTTGGAATCCGGCCACGACAACGACTCGCCCGGCCTTGAGCTCCTTCTGAATCTGCTGCGAATCGATCTGCAGAATGCGTGCTTTGGTATGGGCACTGTCGGTCAGGATGCGGATTTGGGCACCCGTATAGGACACCGCTGGCACGCCGATCTTCATCAGCGCCATCGCGAGCAGAGCGATAGTGACCTGCTCGCCCGTCGATACCATCACATCCAACTCGCGGGCGACCGGCTGTTCGCTGATCTGTTTGGCAAGATCGATCAGCCGGTTGGTTTCACCGCTCATGGCCGAGACCACCACGACAATGTCGTCTCCATTATCACGGAATTTTTTGACCTTCGCCGCCACTCGCTCGATGCGCTCGACGGAGCCCACCGAGGTACCTCCAAACTTCTGTACGATCAAAGCCATCTCATCGCCGCCTAAGCCCGTCAAGGGCGCTTATTAAACAATAACCCAGCATCGCAAAGTGCCTACGGAGAGCAACCGGACCAGCCCCTGACCGACGTAGACCCCGGACAAACAGCCCATCGTGACCAACCGAACCTGACACGCTCCTGCTTACACGCCCTGCTCGACGAACGCCGCGGCAATGGCCAAGGCTTCGTCGAGGCGACTCGCGTCGCTGCCACCGCCTTGCGCCATATCCGGGCGGCCACCCCCTTTGCCACCAACGACCGCTGCAGCCTGTCTCATCAGATCGCCGGCCTTCAAACGGCCGGTGAGATCCTGCGTGACGCCAGCGACCAGTACGACTTTTTCATCCTGCACGCCACCGAGCAGAATGACGCCGCTGCCAAGCTTGTTCTTCAGTTGATCGACCAACGCCAGCAGCGCCCTGCCATCCAGCCCATCCACGCGCGCGGCCAGGGTTTTCACACCCTTCACCTCGACGGCGGCACTGGCCAGGTCATTGCCGGTGGCGCTGGCCGCTTTGGCCTTGAGCTGCTCGAGTTCCTTTTCCAACTGCCGATTGCGCTCGAGAACGGCGCCCAGCTTGCCCAGCACATTGTCACGGCTGCCTTTGAGCAGCGATGCTGCTTCTTTCAGCTGCTCTTCCGCAGTGTTCAGATAGGCCAGCGCATGCTCGCCGGTAACCGCCTCAATGCGTCGCACACCCGCAGCCACACCACCTTCGCTGATGATCTTGAACAGACCGATGTCTCCGGTACGTTGGACGTGAGTTCCGCCGCACAGCTCGACCGAGAAGCCGCCCCCCATGGTCAATACGCGCACCTGGTCCCCATACTTTTCGCCAAACAGAGCCATAGCGCCCTTGCTCTTGGCCGTTTCGATGTCGGTTTCCTCGATCTCCACTGCCGTATTGCCGCGAATTTCGGCATTGACCTTGTCTTCCAGGGCCTTCAACTGTTCAGGCCTAATCGCCTCAAAATGGCTGAAGTCGAAGCGCAGCCGCTGACTGTCGACCAACGACCCTTTCTGACTGACATGCTCACCGAGAATCTGGCGCAGAGCCGCGTGCAGGAGGTGAGTTGCCGAGTGGTTCAGCGCAGTGGATTGACGTACTGATGCGTCGACCGTAGCTTCGACGGTCGCACCGACCTGCAGGCTGCCACTGTCCAGAATGCCGTGGTGCAGGAACGCACCGCCGGCCTTGCTGGTGTCACGCACATCGAAGCGCAGACCGTCCGCCGAAAGGTATCCGCAATCGCCCACCTGCCCACCTGACTCGGCGTAGAACGGCGTCTGGTCGAGCACGACCATGCCCTCCTCGCCCGCCGACAGGCTCTGCACCGCCATGCCTTCCTTGAACAGCGCCAGCACCTTACCGCTGCCGGATGTACCGAGGTAACCCGTGAAACGCGTTTCGCCCTCGACCTTGACCAGGCTGTTGTAGTCCATCCCAAAGGCACTGGCCGAACGCGCCCGCTCGCGCTGCGCCTGCATCTCGCGCTCAAACCCTTCTTCGTCCAGCGTCAGCTCACGCTCACGGGCGATGTCGCCGGTCAGGTCCACCGGAAAACCGTAGGTGTCATACAGCTTGAATATCACTTCGCCCGGAATCACGCTTCCCTGAAGATCAGCCAGATCCTGTTCGAGGATCCTCAGACCCTGTTCCAGCGTCTTGGCGAACTGCTCCTCTTCGGTTTTCAGCACGCGTTCTATGTGCGCCTGCTGGGTTTTCAGCTCGGAGAAAGCGTCGCCCATCTCAGCCACCAGCGCGGCGACGATCTTGTGAAAGAAGCTGCCCTTGGCACCGAGCTTGTTGCCATGGCGGCAGGCGCGACGAACGATGCGGCGAAGCACATAACCGCGCCCCTCATTGGATGGCGTCACGCCGTCGGCAATCAGGAAGCCACAAGAGCGGATGTGGTCAGCAACCACCTTGAGCGAAGCCTGACCCTCGTTGCCGCACCCGATGGCCTGAGCGGCGGCATTCAGCAAGCTCTGGAAGAGGTCGATCTCGTAGTTCGAGTTGACGTGTTGCAGCACCGCACTGATGCGCTCCAGGCCCATACCGGTGTCGACACTCGGCGCCGGCAGCGGATGCATCACGCCATCGGCGGTCCGGTTGAACTGCATGAAGACGTTGTTCCAGATCTCGATGTAGCGATCGCCATCTTCCTCCGGCGAGCCGGGCGGACCGCCCCAGATGTGCTCGCCGTGGTCGAAGAAAATCTCGGTGCACGGACCGCACGGGCCGGTGTCGCCCATGGCCCAGAAGTTGTCCGACGCGTACGGCGCCCCCTTGTTGTCACCGATGCGAACCATGCGCTCGGCCGGCACGCCGACCTCTTTTGTCCAGATGTCATAGGCTTCGTCATCGCTGGCGTAGACGGTGACCCAGAGCTTTTCTTTCGGCAGGCTCAGCCATTTATCGGACGTCAAGAACTCCCAGGCGAAGGTGATCGCGTCGCGCTTGAAATAGTCGCCAAAACTGAAGTTGCCGAGCATCTCGAAGAAGGTGTGATGGCGGGCGGTATAGCCGACGTTCTCCAGGTCGTTGTGCTTGCCGCCGGCGCGTACGCATTTCTGGCTGGTGGTGGCGCGGGTATAGGCGCGCTTTTCCAGCCCGAGGAAGCAGTCCTTGAACTGATTCATACCGGCGTTGGTAAACAGCAGTGTCGGATCGTTCGCGGGAATCAGCGAACTGGAGGCCACGCGAGTGTGACCCTTCTCTTCGAAGAAGCGGAGGAAGGCTTCACGGATTTCTGCGCTTTTCATAGATCTCTTCCAGAGGACTGCGGCCGAACGGCTGCAAAACGACGCGGCGAGGCGGCACCGGGAGCCGGTTCACAGCTACCCAAACGGATAGCCGGCAAAGGGCCGCATTATATCGGCCCAGTGCCGCACGCATAGAGGATAAACACGATTGAATCAAGCTATTCGACAGCGATTCGAACCTATGCTTCGAGGAATGCTGCAAAGCTCTCGAGAATCGGATCGACATGCTCTGGCAGCACGTCCAAATGTGTCACCAACCGCAGCCGAGGCGCCGCAGTGATGACGATGCCGCGCTCGGCACACAATGCTTTCAGCGACGTCGCGCGGTCACCCATATCGACGTAGACCATATTGGTCTGGACTGGCTCGACGCAATAGCCCAGCGCTACCAGCCCCTCGGCGATGTCGTTGGCGCGCTGGTGATCGTCTGCCAAACGTTGAACCTGATGATCCAAAGCGTAGAGGCCTGCCGCGGCCAGCACTCCGGCCTGGCGCATGCCGCCGCCGACCATTTTGCGCAATCGCCTTGCCTTGGCAACAAAGGACTCGTCACCACAGAGCACCGAACCGACAGGCGCACCCAGGCCTTTTGACAGACACACCGACACCGAGTCGAAGTGGCGCCCTATCTCTGCAGCCGTGCAACCCAGCTTGACCACCGCGTTGAACAAGCGAGCCCCATCTAGATGAAGCGCAAGCCCATGTTCCTGCGTGAACGCTCTTGCCTCAGCCAGGTAGGCGAGCGGCAGGACCTTGCCATGCATCGTGTTTTCAAGCGCCAGCAGACGCGTACGGGCGAAATGAAAGTCATCCGGCTTGATAGCCGCCGCGACGCGCGCCAGATCCAACGAGCCATCCGGCTCCATCTCGATCGGCTGCGGCTGGATCGAGCCAAGCACCGCAGCACCGCCGGCTTCGTACTTGTAGGCGTGCGCCAACTGCCCAGCGATGTACTCATCGCCCCGCTCACAATGTGCCATCAGCGCCAGCAAATTGCTCATGGTTCCGCTGGGCACAAACAATCCAGCCTGTAAACCCAGCTGCGCCGCCAACGTCTGTTCCAGCTGGCGGACCGTCGGATCCTCGCCGTACACATCATCGCCAGTGGTTGCGCCCAGCATGGCGTCGCGCATGCCCAAGGTCGGCTGGGTGACCGTATCGCTCCTGAGATCAATAAGACTCATCACAAGTTCCTTGCTCGAATGGATTCATCATCTAGACAGGCACCGCCTACGCACCACCCCGGCCCTAGCGCAACAACCGGCTCTCAAGAACCTTCGATCCACCACCCAGCATGGTTTCAGTGATGCTGATGAAGTCGTCGGTGGTTACCCGATCCAGTCGCATCAAACCCCGCGCGACATCATCCAGCGAGTGGCGTCCTTTGCTGCGCTGGCGGATCTCCCGATCGAGTTCCTGCAGCAGTAGCACGGCTCTGGCTGTGACCGGCCCACTGGATCGCTCGGTTCGCAGGCTATCGACCTTGCGGCTCCATTCAGTCAGATGCGCTCGAACCGCCTGGTAGCGATCCTCGCTCATGCCCCCGGCGCGGCGCATCAGCTCGATCGCGTAGTACTCGGCCAGGCCCTCGCTGATCCAGTCACTGCGATCGGCGTCGGAGATTCGACTGAACACATGAACCAGCTCATGCACCAGCGAACTGGTGCCGTTCTCGCTGACCAGTGGACGGTCGGCGTGCATGAACAGCGAATTGGGGCCAGACAAACCGCCTCTCCACATCGGGTCGCCGGCCCCGACGACCAGCAGCTTCTCCGGATCCCGGGGGAATACGTTCTGCATTTCGGGCCAGACGAAGGTCAGCAGCGTAAGGATATCCATCCTGCGCATCCCTTCGCCCACCGGGGCAGAAACCGCCACGTCGGTTTCACCGAGTCGGGCCCGGCGGCTGCCAAGCTTGCCAGCGAGGATCCATCCGGTCGGGCGATCGAACAGGCGCTCGGGATTGTCGATGCGAAAGCGATTCTTGCCGATACGTGGCCAACCGGTCTCGACGCTCTTCCAGCCGCTGGGCAGTTCGAACTGCAGCCGAGAAACCAGTCTGACTCCGTCCTGCTGATCAAGACGACCGGCGGGCACCAGATCGTCTCCGCGCAGCAACGTCCAGTCATCCGTCATCCGTGCATCGAAGCGGCCACTTTTGCGCTGATGGCTGACCTTGACCTGATAACTCAAGCGTGCTTTGCCAGGCCCTGGCCGCCAGACTCCGCGCCCACTTTCTTCCTCCCAGCTGCTTTCGCTGTTGGTTTGAAAAACGCCATAGGCCTGTTCACTGCCAAGATTCAGATCAAGAGATTTAACGGCGCCACCGTCTTCGAGGACGAGCTCCACTTCCGCAATACCCTGCTCGGGAACGAACTTGACAGTGTAGTCCAGGTCGACCCGCTTGGCCGCCTGAAGTGGCGCAACGAACGAAAGCAACAGAACGGCAAGCAGCGCTAACTGACGGCGGGACATCGAGCGGCTCCGGATTGGCTTCAGGTGCTATGACGACGCGGACTGAGGCAGATTCAACCGGCCCGGAATATCAGATGATCTTCCCAGTCCTCACCAGCCACAGCGCCCTCGGCAATCATCCGGCCCGACTGGGAAATCCGCTCGGCATGCACGGCATCCGGATCGCCACACACCAGATGATGCCAAAGCGGTAGATCCTTACCTTCGGCTACGAGGCGATAGCCACAGGTAGGCGGCAACCATTTGAATTGCGCAGCGTCCACCGCTGTCAGCTGGACGCAGTCAGGGACACTGGCGCGGCGGTTGAGGTAGTCGGTGCAACGGCAGCTTTTCAGATCGAGCAGTTTGCAGGCGATACGGGTGTAGTAAACGCTTCCATCCTCTTCATCCTCAAGCTTTTGCAGGCAGCAGAGACCACAGCCGTCGCAAAGCGACTCCCACTCGGCTGAGTCCAACTCGGCCAGAGTCTTGCGCATCCAGAAGGGTTCGACTTTTGCTGGCATGAATAGCCATCTCGGAAACTTGCGAGTCTAGCCGGCAGCAGACGACAGGCCAATAGCAGAGGGCCTGCCGGTAGATCAACGGCATGCGAGGCCGCCTTTGACTACTAAGGCTAAGGCGTCCCTCGACCGTCAACTTTTGTCCAGCAAATCCCGGTGACTTTGCATTTGCTCAAGCATCCGCTCCATCTGTTCGATGCGCAGGTCCAGCATTTCCTTGGAAGGCTGCATGCCCATCATACGACCGCCGCTCATCCCGCCCTGCATGGCCTTGCCTCCAGACTTGCCCATGCCGGCACCCGCCTCACCCATCGGGCAGCCACCCATCATGCCGAACCCAGCCTGCATGCTCTGCCAGTGCTGATCGCGAAACTTTTGCCTCTCATCAGGTGTCTTTGCATTCTCCCAAGCCTGACGGGACTCCTGCATCGTCTGCCAGTGTTGCTGCCAAGCTTGCCCATCAGGGTCTGGCGCTGGCTGAGCCTGGGCTGTCATTACCAGACCAGTCAGGACAGGACCGATAATCCAAGAGCGAATGTTCATGAGCCATCTCCGTTGTGTTGATGTCATCTGAGCATAGGCCCATTCTGCTATTGTGTCTTGACGCTCGTCAGTAACGCGTACGGTTTACATCGGGTCGTTTCTGCGCAAAAGCTCTTCAGGCAGGTGCTCGATATAGTCCTCCTCGGGCGGTGGCATTTGAAGGTGATAACCCTGTTTCTCGAGGTTGTCGAGCACCGTCGCGATGTCCTCCTGCGCCAGCTTGCGTTCAGGCGTAAGGACGATATCGAAGGCAAGCTGCGGCGGACCGAAAGCGGCAAGCAAAGCTTCCGGCACCCGGGCGAGCGCTTCGCTGCGCTCGACGTACAGGTACATTCCTTTCTTTCGCGGGCTTCTATAGATGGAGCAGATGCGTTTCATGATTTCTCTTCCAGCACGTCGAGAAGGGCTTGTCCCATTCGTTCGCGGCGCCAACCGCGCAGCGACTCAGGCAATTCATAAGGACCGTCGGGATATCCGGATTTCAACAAGGCTTCCAGCACCTTCTTGCGCAGCATCAATTCCGGCGCGATGTTCATGGCTTGGGCTTCGCGCTGACCGACAGTGCGCAATTTCTTCAGCAGCGCCGACGCGTCGAGTGGCAATGGCTCCGGTAAAGGTTCCGGCCAGTCCTGCTCGGGCGTCGCAGCGGCACTGCGGATCAGCTCGAGCAATGTCTCGCCATCCTGGCGTACCGTTCGCGGGTGCATGTCGTCGATACGCGCCAGGCTTACCAGATCGGTTGGCTGGGTGCGGGCCAGTGGCCACAAGCTGTGTTCACGCAATACGCGATTACGGGGTTGGTTACGTGCACGCGCCTGCCGCTCACGCCAGGCCGTCAGGACTCGCAACACCGCCAGCTGACGCGGCTTCAAGCGCCAGGCCTGTTTCACGTCACGATAGGCTTCGTCGGGATCGGTTTCGCGCTGAAGATTGGCAACCAACTCGGCGCCGTCTTCCATGACCCAGGCACGCTTCTCGTCGGACAGCTTCGGCAGCAGGGCCTCATACAGCTCAGCCAGATGCTGTGCGTCTTCGGCTGCATAGCGCACCTGCATCTCGCTCAGGGGTCGCTGAAGCCAATCGGAGCGCGTCTCGCCTTTGGGCAGCTCGATGTTCAGCACGCTCTGCACCAACCGCGAGTAGCCCATGGAAAATCCGATGTTCAGATAGCCAGCAGCCAGTTGCGTATCGAACAACGGCACCGGGAGGCTACCGGTCAACCGCCAGAGCACCTCCAGATCTTCACTGCACGCATGCAAGACTTTCACCACCGCCGGATCCGTCAGCAGACCGGCAAAAGCAGCCCAATCGGTAATCAGCAATGGATCGATCAGATAGGCACAACGTCCGTCACCCACCTGCAGCAGCGCGGCGATCGGGTAAAACGTATCGACCCGCATGAACTCTGTGTCCACCGCTATATAAGGCAGCTGGCGCCACTCGGCACACAGGCGGGTCAGTTGCGCATCATCCAGCACCCATTGAGTTTCGATGGCCACTAGGCCCTCCTTGTTGTCCGATGTTACGACCGACGAGCGGGCGAAAAGGCACGCAGTATATATCGCGCCCCGTATTCGCTGCGCTTTGATCGGCCAAGTCAGCCTGCGTGATAACCTTTCCCCCGAATTCGAACGGAGCCCTGCCATGCCGCTTGCTCAACTGATCGACACCGCGGACCTGACCGCACGCCTTTCGCAGCCGAATCTGTGCATTTTCGATTGCCGATTCGCCCTTGAAGACCCTGACTACGGGAGGCGTAGCTACGAACAGGCGCATATCCCCGGTGCGCGCTTTCTCGATCTGGCAAAGGACCTGTCAGGCCCGGTGGTCCGCGGCCAGACCGGTCGACACCCGCTGCCACAGCCGGGGCAGCTGGTTGCGCGACTCCGCGCGGCAGGCCTGAACGATCACAGCGAAGTCGTGCTCTACGACGACGGCCCCGGCGCATTTGCCGCAAGGGCATGGTGGCTGCTGGCATGGCTGGGCAAACGCAGCGGTGTGTATTTGCTGGATGGCGGGTTCAAAGCCTGGCGTGATGCCAGCGGGCCGGTAACTGGAGAATCGACCAACAATCAGCCCGGTCAGTTCGATGGCACACCGGATGCCGCCCTGCTGATCTCCGCACAACAGCTGACGGAGCGCCTCGGGCAGCCTGGTCTGACCTTATTCGACGCGCGTGCCCTGCCTCGCTTTCTCGGCGAGCAGGAGCCTATCGATCCGGTGGCCGGGCATATTCCTGGCGCTCGCTGTGTGCCGTTTAGCGAAAACCTTGACGCAACCGGGCATTTTCTCTCCCCCGAACGGCTGCGTTCACGGTTCGACCGCCAACTGGCCGACCAGCCGGCAGACGATCTGGTGGCCTACTGCGGATCTGGCGTAACGGCGTGCCACAACCTGTTTGCCCTCTGCCTGGCCGGCTACCCGCTGGCCAAACTGTACCCAGGTTCCTGGAGCGAATGGATCACCGACCCAGACCGACCGATCGCCTGAGCCAAACGGCCGAACGCGACCGATCGGTCAACTTGGTGATCGCACTGCGGTGAGCTTTGGTCTGGCCTGGAGGCCATCCGATGACATGACCGTCGATCTGGCCTACTCCGACTTGTGAGAGGACACCCGGATCCAGCAGACCAGCGCAACTCGTGGCCTCTACAACGCCACCTGCGAAAACAGCGCTCACGGTTTCGGCGCTGCATGACCTACCGCTTCTGACGCACCCCGCCCCGACCGACCGGTCGCGGCGCCCCTCCCGCTACTCGGCTAACGCCTTTTCCACCGCAGCAGTAAGCTCAGGATCGTCCGGTTCGACTTTGCTCGAGAAGTAGTCGACCACCTTGCCGTTGCGATCGACCACGTACTTATAAAAATTCCAGCGCGGTGCCCCTCCGGCCTGCTCGGCCAGCTGCCGAAACAGCGGTATCGCATCGCTGCCACGTACGGGTTGTGTCTGCGCCATCGGGAAGGTCACCCCGTAATTCACATAGCAGACCTCCGCCGTTTCAGCCGCATCGTCAGACTCTTGAAAGAAGTCATCGGACGGCACGCCAAGAACCACCAGCCCATCACCCTTGTAGCGCTGATACAGCGCCTCCAGCCCCTTGAACTGCGGTGCGAAGCCACAAAAGCTGGCGGTGTTGACCACGACCAACGCCTTACCCTGAAACTGCTCGCACAGATCGATGGTTTGCTTTGATCGCAGCTTCGGAAGTTCATGTTGCAGCAACGCCGGGCACTGTTCAGCTGCTGCGGGACCAGCCAACAGGAGCAGCGCAAGTGAGGCGGCAACCCATTCAATTTTCATGACGACGCTCCAAAAGCGGCATTGAGGCCACGCTACTCCCGAGCCGCGCCCGGAGCAACGGTCGCCCAACCTCGATAACTGAGGCCAACGCGAAAACGCTATATACAACTCTATATAACGCTTGCCAGAATGACCGCTCCTTATGGGAGGCAGACATGAGCGATCCGAGACCATTCGAGCCGTTGCGCATAGACGGGCAGCTCTGGTTCAACCGTGGCGAGAAGGGCTATCTCGGTGGCAAGCGCATCGAGCTGCTCGAACAGATCGATGCGACGGGCTCGATCAGTCGCGCCGCCCAGGCCATCAAGCTCAGCTACAAGGCGGCCTGGGATGCGGTGGATGCCATGAACAATCTGTCCGAGCGCCCGCTGGTCATACGCTCAGCAGGCGGCACCAAGGGCGGCGGGACGCAACTGACAGAATTCGGTCGGGAAATGCTGCATGTCTGGCAGCGCATGCAACACGAGTACGAACGCTTCCTGGCGCAGGTCGCCCAGGGTATCGATGGGTTCGAGGATTTCGACAAACTGCTTCGGGCAATCGCCATGAAAACCAGCGCACGCAACCAGTTTCGGGGCCGCGTCACCCAGGTCGAACGAGGCGCGGTGAACGGCAGCGTCAGCCTGGATATCGGCGACGGGCAAACGATGACCGCGACGCTGACCAACGCCAGTATCGACGAGCTTCAGCTCGCACCGGGCAAGGTCGCCATGGCATTGGTCAAAGCCAGCTTTGTCCTGCTGTCGCCTGATCCCGACGTGAAGATCAGCGCCCGCAACCGCCTGAGCGGAACCATCGGCGCCATCACACCAGGCGCGGTCAGCTGCGAGATCAAGCTGCTCCTTCCCGGCAACCGAACGCTGGGGGCAGTCATCACCAATGAAAGCACCGAAGCGCTCGGATTGGCCGTCGGTCAGCCCTGTACGGCGCTGATCAAAGCCTCTCATGTAATCATCGCGGTAGATTGACGAACATGATGAATCGTACTCGTATGACCCTTATTGCGGCGCTGGCTGCCCTTACGCCTTTGATCGGCCAGGCCGATGAGATCCAGGTGGCGGTGGCGTCGAACTTCGCTGCGCCCATGCGCGTCATCACTGAACAGTTCGAACGCGACAGCGGCCACAAGGTACTGCTGTCCTTCGGCTCGACAGGAAAGCTCTACGCGCAGATTCGCAACGGTGCGCCTTTCTCAATACTGCTGGCAGCGGATGAACAGATTCCAGTCAGGCTGGAAGACGAAGGGTTGGGCGTTGCTGGAAGCCGCTTCACCTACGCCATCGGTACATTGGTGTTGTGGTCAGCCAGTGCAGGTCATGGCGACGATCAGGGCAAGGTGCTTACTGATCAGGCATATCGTCACCTCGCGATCGCCAACCCGAAAACCGCACCCTACGGCGCCGCAGCGATGGCCACGCTGACAAGGCTGGGGCTTGCCGACTTGGTCAAGGGCAAGCTGGTGCAGGGCGAAAACATTGCCCAAACCCATCAATTCGTCGCCAGCGGCAACGCCGAACTCGGCTTCGTCGCGCTCTCTCAGGTAATCGAAAGCGGTGAAATCCGGCAGGGGTCCGGCTGGGTGGTACCCGCTACCTATCATCCACCGATTCGCCAGGATGCCCTGCTGCTGACCAAAGGTCGCGACAACCCGGCGGCGCACGCACTGCTCGATTACCTGCGAAGCGCAAAGGCAACCGAGGTGATCGAAGCCTACGGTTATGATCGGTAGCTGATGGACATGCCCACCCTGGATGACGCCAGTCTCTCGGCGATCTGGCTGACGCTCAAACTCGCCAGCATCACCACCGTTCTGCTGTTACTCCTCGGAACCCCCATCGCTTGGTGGCTGGCACGGACCCGCTCACGCCTGAAGGGCCCCATTGGTGCCGTGGTGGCGCTCCCTCTCGTGCTTCCACCCAGTGTGCTCGGCTTCTATCTGCTGATAGCGATGGGCCCCAATGGACCCGTTGGGCAACTGACCCAAACGCTCGGTCTGGGCGTCCTGCCGTTCACCTTTGCCGGCCTGGTCGTGGGCTCGGTGTTCTACTCGATGCCCTTCGTGGTGCAACCGTTGCAGAACGCCTTCGAAGCGATTGGCGACCGCCCATTGGAAGCCGCGGCAACCTTGCGTGCGGGCCCGCTGGACGCTTTCTTCACCGTGGTATTGCCGCTGGCACGGCCAGGTTTCGTGACGGCAAGCATTCTCGGCTTCGCCCATACGGTGGGCGAATTTGGGGTCGTGCTGATGATCGGCGGGAACATCCCCGAGAAAACCCGCGTGTTGTCCGTACAGATCTACGATCACGTCGAAGCGCTGGAATACGCCCAGGCGCACTGGCTTGCCGGCGGGATGCTGCTGTTTTCCTTTCTGGTGCTACTCATTCTCTATGCAAGCCCGCTGCGGCAGGGGTGGCGCGGATGAACAACAACCCGAGCGGCATACATGCACAGCTGCGCCTGGCCCATCCAGGCTTCGCCCTCGACGTGGACGTCAGCCTACCGGGCCGTGGCGTCAGCGCCCTGTTCGGCCCCTCGGGCTCGGGCAAGACCAGCTGCTTGCGCTGCATCGCCGGGCTCGAGCGCAGCAGCACGGGAACACTGGTGGTCAATGGCGACTGCTGGCAAGACTCGAGCCGCCAGTTGTTCGTGCCACCGCATCAGCGCCCGATTGGTTATGTGTTTCAGGATGCCAATCTGTTCGCGCACCTGTCCGTCAAAGGCAATCTCGAATTCGGCATGAAGCGCGTCCCATCGCAGAACCGGCGTGTCGTCTGGGATCAGGCTGTCGACCTGCTTGGCATCGAGCATCTGCTGGATCGCATGCCAGAGCGACTTTCCGGTGGCGAGCGACAACGGGTCGGCATCGCGCGTGCACTGCTGACCAGCCCCCGCCTACTGCTGATGGACGAGCCTCTGGCTGCCCTCGACGTGAAGCGCAAACAGGAAATCCTGCCGTACCTCGAACGTCTGCACGACGAGCTGGAGATACCGCTGCTCTATGTCAGCCACGCACCAGACGAAGTAGCGCGACTGGCTGATCACCTGGTGCTGCTCGATGAGGGCCAGATCGTTGCGCAGGGGCCGCTGCACGAAACCCTGGCACGCCTCGATCTACCGACGGCGTTCGGTGAGGATGCAGGCGTCGTCATCGAATCGGAAATTGCCGGGCACGACACCGATTACCACCTCACTCGCCTGACGTTTCAGGGCGGTGACGTCCTGGTGGCGCAACGCAGCGAATCGGTCGGTCATCGGCTGCGCTTTCGCGTCCATGCGCGGGACGTCAGCTTGACGCTGGAACGTGCGCAAGGCACCAGCATCAGCAACCTGCTACCGGTGCGGGTTGCTGAAGTGGTCAGCGCCGATACGCCAGCCCATGTTCTGGTTCGCCTGGACGCCCAAGGCACACCGCTGCTGGCGCGCATTACGCGGCGTTCGGCCGATCAGCTCGGCGTTAGCGAGGGCAAGGCGCTCTGGGCGCAGATCAAGACAGTCGCATTGCTGGGTTGAGGGCTTGCCCTAGCCCAGCAGCGCCAGGCCAACCAGCACCGCACTCTCCACCAGCTCCAACAACGCACCGGCAGTGTCACCCGTGGTACCGCCCAAGCTGGACCAGCGCTGCGGCGCACCAGCACGGCAACGGCCAGCGCAATCCAACCACCGGCCCCCATCAGCACGCCACCGAGTACAATCAGCCCCAACACCACCCGCGCTTCCGCTCGCGGCATGTGCTCAGGAAACCACCGCCGGAGCACAGGTAGCGCACGAAGGCAGTGAGCACCACGACGCCCGCCAGCAACGCCAGGCTGCTCAGGTGGTCACGGTGCACGCGCGCGTACGTCCGTCCGCCCCGGACAGCTCATGATAAGCGTCCGCATCGGGTTCGTAGGAGCGTGGCGCTGACGGCCGATAGGCCCTCGAACTGAGTGAGACCGTCGGTTGACGCGCTCGCGACGCCGAGATTGAACCATCCGGCACCCTGGCTACCGGATATGCCCGCGGTACCGTCGAAGCTGGAGCGGCTGCCCGCGCCAGCGGAAAATAGGGCTTGAACCAGGGCTTGAACCCTTCGCCCTCTCCATGCCGCGTGAAGATCTGCATGACGCCGCCTACCGCTTCCGAACCGTACAGGCTGGAACGAGGGCCGCGGACCCGTTCAATACGCTCGAGTTGCTCGACCGGAATGTTTTCCAGCGCTGCACCGCCTGATGTGGCCGAACCAATTTTCACCCCATCGACCAAAACCAGCAGCTGCTGGCTGCTGGCGCCACGTACATAGACGGCCGAAGCCTTGCCATGGCCGCCGCTGGAGGCCACATTGGCGCCCGCAAGGCCGCGCAGCAGTTCGGCAATGCTCCGCGCCTGGCTGCGTACAATCTGTTCGCGAGTAATGACGCTGGTGGAAGCAATACGGCTGAGCGCCTGCTCGGTGCGCGTGGCTGTAACCACCTGGTCGTTGAGGTTAAGCGGTTGGACCGGCTGAGCATGGGAAAGCGAAGCATAGCCAAGCATGCCTGGGCCACAGTGGCTGTGAGCGGTGTCCTGTCTCGCCTACCGTTGCGGGGGCAGCGCCGGAATCTTCATCGAATGAATCGGCTTCCCTGTTTCACCCACTGGCTTTTAGCCAGGGGGCACCTGAAGCAGCGCGGAAGTTAGTCCAAGGCCCAGCACAGCGCAACCGAAAGCGATCAGGACCAACGCCGCAGCACGTTTCGATACCGCTGCCTGCGATATACCGGAACGCCGGGCGCCGAATGGCTTCGAATGCAACAATGCCACCCGTCCACACACATCAGACGAGAAGACGCCCACCCATGACCAGCATCGTGCAGATTTCCGACACCCACTTCGGCACCGAACAGCCCGCCGTCGTGCAAGCCATGGAAGACCACGTGCGCGAGCATGGCGCGGATCTGCTGATCTTTTCCGGCGACATCACGCAGCGCGCCAAGGCCGGACAGTTCGCCGACGCCCAGGCCTTCGTCCAGCGCCTGCATGGCCACGGCATCCCGCAAGCGCTGGTGATTCCGGGTAACCATGACATCCCGCTGTACAACGTCTTTGCGCGCTTCCTCATGCCCTACCGCAACTACCGTCGCCACTTCGGTAAGGATCTGGAGCCGACCTTCGAAAACGACGAAATGTTGGTCATCGGACTCAACACCACCCACCCCAGGCGGCACAAGGATGGCTTGGTGACCGACGAACAGGTGCAGGCGGTTGCCCGGCGGCTCAAACAGAGCAATCCAGACAAGGTACGGATTGTCGTGGCGCACCAGCCATTCGGCGCGATGGTGCTGAGCGATCTGAGCAACCTGCAGCACAACGCCGATGCTGCGCTGCACCGCTGGGCCGATGAAGGATTGGACCTAGTTATGGGCGGGCACATCCACCTGCCCTATGTATTGCCGTTGTCCAAGCAGTACACCGCGCTGTCTCGCGAGGTCTGGATGGTTCAGGCCGGAACCACCCTGTCATCACGAGTCCGCGGTACGTCGCCGAACTCGTTCAATCGCATGAAGCTGCACCCGGGCGCCGACAAGAAGGTCTGTGTCGAACGCTGGGACTTGCTTGATGATCAATTCGTGCTCGGCTCGCATTTCAACCTGCACTGGTAAGCGCAGCAGCTCAGCATCGGTCGTGAGCCACCGCGTCCCCAACCGACTCAACCCAGCGCGCCCGCCACCACCAGGCCGCTCAGATAGACGCCGGCAAAGCCAAGACCGAATGCGCTGAACAGGTACTTCGAATTATTCCGACGCGCTGACCAAGACGCTGTCGAATCTAATGGCGCGGCACGAACCCGGCCGGCTTGGTCGACGAAGCTGCGCAGGCCTGGATCGGCTAATAATGCGTCGCGGCTGTTAAAGCGGAGCGCCGGCTCCTTTTTACGTAGCTTTTGCCATGTAATGCCTTGGAAATCAGATGATGGCGAGTCAACGGTGCTTGGCGCAGGCACAGCTCGCACGCTTCAGGTGG
>NZ_JAMOIE010000039.1 GCF_024448935.1 Stutzerimonas stutzeri | reverse complement strand
ACTACCGTAGCGGACGTTTCCTGTCTGCGGAGTCGCCATGAACCTGGCCAGCCCACGTTCGCTGTTTCTTCTGGCCTTCATCGGCTGCGCGTTGATGATGGTCGCTGCCCTGTATCTCGAGCATGTTGTCGGACTGGTTCCCTGCCCGCTGTGCATCGTTCAGCGTATCTGCGTCATCGGCTTCGGCCTGGTCTGTCTGGTCGCTGCGCTGCACGGCCCAGGCAAGACCGGTCGCCGTGTTTATTCGCTCATGGCGCTGCTGTTCGCCGTTGCGGGAGGGGCCACGGCGATACGCCAGATATGGCTGCAGAACATGCCTGCCGATCAGCTGCCGAGCTGCCTGCCCAGTCTCGAATACATGATGGATGCGTTGCCGTTCCAGGAAATTGCCCGCTTGGTGCTTCACGGTACGGCCGATTGCGCCGAAGTTACCTGGACACTGCTCGGAATGAGTATTCCGGAGTGGACGTTGCTCGCATTCATTGCAATGGCTCTGTTCTGTTTCTGGCAGTTGCTGCGCCGCGACCAGGCTTTTTGTCGAGGCGGGCGAATGATCGCCCCGCCTGATGGTCAATGAGCAGGGCGAAGCGGTCATGCTAGTGATGCCGGTTGAATTTCATCCTTGCTGCTTGATGCTTCGTTCCGCGCAGCTTAGTCTGCCCTGGCGGCGTCGGTTTTCTGCCAATTTCGCTGTCACTCACCCAAGGCCGATATCCCAAGACAAAAAACCGTCTCGGAAGGCGCAACAGGCATCATCGATTAGGGAAAGTGAGGTCACCATGCTCGAGAGCTGTCGGAACGCCCAGGAACGCTGGGGAGGTGTGCACCTGCTGGTCGACCGCTGGCTGCAGGAACGCCATGCATTGATCAACGCATTCGAAGGGCTGCCTAAGGGTGCCGAAGCGGCTACTCGCCCGGGCTTGCAAAAATTCTGCGAACTCTTGCTCGACTATGTGTCGGCTGGTCATTTCGAGATCTACGAGCAACTGCTCAACGAAGCAGAAGCCTTTGGCGACAAGCGAGGGCTGGATCTGGCGCGTCAGATTTATCCTCGTATCGAGGCGATTACCCAGGTGGCGGTTGCGTTCAATGACCGCTGCGACAAGGGCGATTGTCTTGAAAGCCCTGGCCTTCCAGAAGAGCTGAGGCGTCTGGGCCAGTTGCTGCACGAGCGCTTCGAGCTTGAAGACTGCCTGATAGAAGTGCTGCACACCGCGCATAAAGAGCCTGCTGCTACCGCCTGACCGATGCCGGTCAGTTGCGAGCGAAGGATCGCCTGTGGCACGCATCGCGGATCGGTTGGCGGATCGCTGCGGCCCGTCTAGTATGGCTGCACCATTTCCGCCAGGAGGCGCTTTCATGTCAGCAAAGAAGAACGCGGCGGTCACAACCCCGCTGCACTTGCTTCAGCAGTTATCGAAAAGCCTGGTCGTGCATCTGGAAAAAGCCTGCACTGATGCGCAGAAGGAAGCAGAGATCCTCTTGGCCAAGCTCGAGAAACAGCGTGGCAAGACGCAGGAAAAACTGATCAAGGCGCGCACCAAGCTCGACGAGGCCGGCAATGCTGGCAAGTCGAAGGCGCAAAGCAAGGCTCGCTCCAGGTTGTCCGAACTGGATGACATGCTTGCCTTGCTGCAGTCACGGCAGAGCGAAACCTTGAGTTACCTGGCCGACCTCAAACGCGACGCCGAGCAGAGCTTGAACCTGGTGCAGGATGTCGCTCGGGTTGAAGAGGCTGCGGCGCAAGCACTGGCATCACGCAGCAAGGCCGCGCCGTCACGTTCGGCTTCAGCGCAACGCAAGGCTGCGCCAGCGTCAACCAAGCCAGCTCCTGCCAAGCGATCGTCCAGCAGCTCGACCCCGGGAGTGAGCAGGCCAGCCACAGCCCGCGCCCGAACAGCGGCCTCCAAAGTTGAGGCGAGCACGTCTTCCACGGCTAATGCGTCCAGCGGCCTGGGCGCAGCCGACAGTGGCGCTCCGAAACGTCCCGCTAGGCCTGCCAATAGCCGCGCGAAGCCAAAATCTGCTGCCACCCAGTCATCCAGCTCTGCCAAGCCCGCTGCAGCGCGCAAGCCTGCCGCCACAGGCAAGCCCGCATCAACCGAGGCCGGCAATGCGGATCAGCCCGCCCCGCCGGCATCCAGCTGAGAAGCTGCACGGCGCAGCACGGTCAGCAATGCACCGGGGTCGCCGTCGACCCCTGTACACAGCTGGTTCAGCCAGTTGTTGGAGCCGTCCTCCCGCAGCCAATGCTGCGTTGCCTGCTGAAGGCGCTCGAGCTGAGTTCGTTCGGCGTCTAGCTCCAGCGTTTTGACTCGCTGGCGCAAGCTGGCGAGCTCGGTGTCGATGGCTGCCTGCTGACGCCATGCCTGACGCAGATTTCGCAGGGGCAGTACCACTGCGCTCTGCCAGTCCGCGCTGAGCTGTTTCAGCTCTTCCAGTCGCTGCGCGTTGTGCTGGACGCCCCGAATTTCCAACCAGACGCAGGCGAGCAGCAAGCAAACGTCCATCCCTAGCGCCTGCAGCTCAAGACACGCCTTTTCCACGCCGGGCTCTGCATAACAGGCGAGGGCAAAGGTCCAAAGATCGTCATGTTTCATGAGTGTCGGTTTTTTTGGTAAGCAGCCGGATGGATTTCCGGGCGACCTGATAAACTCCGCCGCCATTATGATCCGACTTCAGAACCTGACTCTACAGCGCGGCCCGCAGCGTTTGCTGGAAGGTGCCGAGCTGACCCTTCATCCTGGCCAGAAGGTCGGGCTGGTTGGCGCCAATGGCGCCGGTAAGTCCAGCCTGTTCGCCTTGCTGCGCGGCGAATTCAGCCCCGACGAGGGCGACTGCCAGCTGCCGCCCGACTGGCGCATTGCACACATGCGTCAGGAGGTCGATACGCTCGATCGGTTGGCGGTCGATTACGTGCTGGACGGCGATACCGAGCTGCGCCGCATTCAGGGTGCGTTGATCGAAGCTGAAGCAGCCCCTGACGGTGGGGCACTGGCTCGCTTGCATACCGAGCTCGATAACGCCGACGGCTATACCGCTGACGCACGGGCACGCAAGTTGTTGGCCGGCCTGGGTTTTGCCAACGAGCAGATGGATCTGCCGGTAAGCAGCTTCTCGGGAGGTTGGCGGATGCGTCTGAATCTGGCGCAGGCGCTGATGTGTCCCTCTGATCTGTTGCTGCTCGACGAGCCCACCAACCACCTCGATCTGGATGCCATCCTCTGGCTGGAAGCCTGGCTCAAGAGCTATCCGGGCACACTGATGCTGATTTCCCATGATCGCGACTTCCTCGACGAAGTGGTCGGTCATGTGGTGCACGTCGAGCAGCGCAAGCTGACGCTCTATCGCGGGGGCTACTCGGCCTTTGAGCGGGCCCGGGCCGAGCGCCTGGCGCAGCAGCAGCAGGTGTTCGAAAAGCAACAGGCACAGCGCGAGCACATGGAGGACTTCATTCGGCGCTTCAAGGCCAAGGCGAGCAAAGCGCGACAGGCGCAGAGCCGGATCAAGGCCCTGGAAAAGCTTGAGGAGTTGGCCCCGGCGCATATCGATTCGCCGTTCGACTTCGTTTTTCGCGAGGCGGATAGGGTCTCCAGCCCGCTGCTGGATCTGGAGCAGGGGCGTCTTGGCTACGGCGACAAGGTGGTGCTGGAGAAGGTCAAGCTGCAGTTGGTCCCGGGCGGCCGCATCGGTTTGCTTGGCCCCAACGGAGCGGGGAAATCCACGCTGATCAAGACGCTGGCCAACGAACTGCAGCCCTTGGGTGGACGCCTGCAGCGTGGCGAGAACCTTGTCATCGGCTATTTCGCCCAGCATCAGCTGGACGCTCTGGACGCCAAGGCCAGCCCGCTGTTGCATCTGCAGCGTATCGCCCCTGGCGAACGGGAGCAGGTACTGCGTGATTTTCTCGGTGGTTTCGATTTCCGCGGCAATCGCTGCGATGAGCCGGTCCTTAATTTCTCCGGCGGTGAAAAGGCGAGGCTCGCGCTAGCGCTGATCGCCTGGGGCAAACCCAATCTGTTGCTGCTCGACGAGCCGACCAACCACCTCGATCTCGAGATGCGGCTGGCATTGACGCTGGCCTTGCAGGACTTCGAGGGGGCCGTGCTCGTCGTGTCCCACGACCGGCACCTGCTGAAAAGCACGACCGATGAGTTTCTGCTGGTGGCTGAAGGGCGTGTGGTCACCTTTGATGGCGATCTCGAAGATTACGCGCGGTGGTTGGTGAATTATCGCAGCCGTCAACAACCGTCGAGCGCAGTCGAACCCGCTGCCGACAAGACCGATAAGCGCGCCTTGCGTCAGGCGGCGGCTGCGTTGCGCCAGCAACTGGCGCCGCTCAAGCGTCAGGCGGACAAGCTCGAGAAAGACTTGGCTGGGGTGCAGGATAAGCTGGCCGTGCTGGAACAGCGGTTGGGCGATGCTGCGCTCTACGAAGCGGCGCGCAAGGATGAATTGCGCGAACTGCTGGCTAAACAGGCTGAGCTGAAGGTGCGCGAAGGTGAGCTGGAGGAGGCCTGGCTGGTCGTGCTGGAAGCGCTCGAAACTTTACAGGGTCAGCTCGAGGCTGACGCATGAACGAGCGGTTGCTGCTGCTTTCCCAGCAATGGCGCGAGCCGTTGCTGCTCGGGCTGCAAGTTATGCTGATCCTGTTCATCGCCTACCTGTTGCAACGGCTGGTCGTGCGCGGGCTGGCACGCCTTGGCAGCCGTTATCCGCTGCCGCCTGAACTGCTGCTGCCACTGCGTGGCGGGATTCGCTGGTTCATCATCGGCGGTGCGCTGATCATGGTGCTCGAGCGCGCCGGGGTGTCGGCAACGGTGCTCTGGACCGCCTTCTCCGGGTTTGTGGCAGTCGCAGCCGTGGCCTTCTTTGCGATCTGGAGCGTGCTCTCCAACCTGCTCTGTGCTGTGCTGATCATGACCGTTGGTCCGTTTCGGTTGGGCGACCTGGTGGAGCTGGTGGAAAGTTTCGACAAACCCATCGTCAAGGGGCGCGTCATCGACATAAACCTGCTTTACACCACCCTGGAGGAGTCGTCCGATAGCGGAACCGGTGCGATCGTTCAGGTTCCTAACAGTCTGTTCTTTCAAAAGGTCTTGCGCCGCTGGCGTGGCAGCGAGATCCAGCCCCCTCATCACAACACACGCGAGTAACACGCATGGAATGGCTTAGCAGTCCCGAAATATGGGTCGCCTTTTTGACCCTGACTGCCCTGGAAATCGTCTTGGGTATCGACAACATCATCTTCATTTCCATCCTCGTCGGACGCTTGCCGAAGGAGCAGCAACCCAAGGCGCGTTTCTTCGGCCTGGCCTTGGCAATGGGCACGCGGATCCTCTTGTTGCTATCGATCGCCTGGGTCATGCGCCTGACCAATGATTTGTTCACCCTGTTCGGGCACGGTGTGTCCGGGCGTGACCTGATCCTGTTTTTCGGCGGCCTGTTCCTGCTGTTCAAGAGCACCATGGAGATCTGGCATAGCGTTGAAGGCGAAGAAGCATCGGACGGCAGCACCGGAGGTGCGGTCAGGGCCGGCTTCGTTGGCGTCATCCTGCAGATCGCAGTGATCGATATCGTCTTCTCGCTGGACTCGGTGATCACCGCGGTGGGCCTGGTGGACAACGTGCAGGTGATGATCGCCGCGATTGTGATTGCCGTCGGGGTAATGATGCTGGCCGCCGGCACCATCAGCGAATTTATCGAGAAACATCCGACGCTAAAAATCCTCGCGCTGTCGTTCCTGATCGTAGTCGGCACGCTGCTGGTGGCCGAAGCCTTCGGCGCGCATGTGCCCAAGGGCTACGTGTACTTCGCCATGGTGTTCTCGCTTGCGGTCGAGGCGATCAACATTCGTATGCGCAAAGCGATGCATCGCAAGCTGAAGGAGCCGGTCAAGCTCGGCAAAGACATACCGGACTGAGGGCTGTGCTGAACGCTGCGCCTGTCAGGCGCAGCTTCCCGGAGGATCAATCATGACGCTCGAAACCTGGCTTGCCTTCCTGCTTGCCTGTTGGGTCATCAGCCTGTCGCCGGGGGCGGGAGCGATCGCCTCGATGTCCTGCGGATTGCAGTACGGCTTCTGGCGCGGTTATTGGAACGCGGTCGGTTTGCAGGTTGCGCTGGCGATGCAGATAGCCGTAGTGGCCGCCGGTGTCGGGGCGGTGCTGGCGACCTCGTCGCTCGCTTTCAGCCTGATCAAATGGTGCGGGGTCGTCTATCTGTTGTGGCTGGCGCTTAAGCAGTGGCAGGCGGCGCCATCGCTGGTTGAGGACAGCGCTGCGCCGCGCCCGATCGGCCGCCCGTTAGCCTTGCTGTTCCGCGGTTTTCTGGTCAATGCCAGCAATCCCAAAGCCATCGTGTTCATTCTCGCTGTGCTGCCGCAGTTTCTCGATCCACAGCGCGCCCTGGTGCTGCAGTACCTGCACATGGGGGCGACGATGGTGGTGGTCGACCTGATCGTCATGGCGGGCTATACGGGATTGGCGTCCCGGGTTTTGCGCATGTTGCGCACGCCGCGTCAGCAGCGCCTGGTCAATCGCAGTTTCGCCGCTATGTTTGCCGGTGCTGCCGCCTTGTTGGCTACGGTGCGGCGGGCGGCGGCATGACGGCGGCTGCACCGCTTCGGGTATGGGTCGACGCTGATGCCTGTCCCAAGGCTGCCAAAGAACAGCTGATCAAGTTCGCCCTCAAGCGCAAATTCGAGGTGCTGCTGGTGGCAGGCCAGAGCCAGATCAAACCGGCCTTCGCCTGTGTTCGCCTGATCGTCGTACCGAGCGGCCCGGACGCGGCAGATGACTACCTGGTCGAGCATGCGCAGCCTGGCGAACTGGTGATTTGCAGCGATGTGCCGCTGGCTGATCGCCTGGTGAAAAAAGGCGTGGCTGCCCTCGATCCGCGCGGTCGTCTGGCGGTGCGCAACCTGTTCACCGACCTGCGTGAGCAGGGCCAGGTGGGCGGGGGGCAGGGGGCTTACGGCGACCGTGATCGGCAAGCGTTTGCCAACGCGCTGGACCGTCTGCTGACGCAGCTTGCCCGTGCCGGCGTCCGCTAAGAAACCCGACTGGTGCGGGACTGTTCCGTTTGAGGGTCGAACATTCAGTTCAGCCGCAAAGATAGCTGGCGGTCCCTACTGCGATCAACACCCCTTCTTCGTTGTGCAGTTCGGAGCGAACCACCGCCACCTTGTTGCCGGAACGCAATAAGGTAGCGCCGGCACTGAAGCGTTTCCCGCGCCCTGGGCGCAGGTAGTCGATGCGCAGGTCGATGGTGCCGAGGCGCGATAGGTGCAGGGCGCGCTCTTCGGTGGTCAGGTGCTGATGCTTGTCGAAGGCTCCGATCATTGCCATGGCGCCGCCGACGACGTCGAGGAGCGACGCGATCACGCCGCCATGCAGGATGCCGTGAAAGAAATTGCCGACCAGCTCTTGTTTCATCGGCAGGTGCATCACCACGCGCTGGCGGGACATCTCATCCAGCTCGATGCCCAGGTATTCATTGAACGGAATGCGCTCGAACAGCTGGCGCACGGCGTGTTGTTGTTCTTCGATGGTATCGATCGGGTGGTTCATGCGTGCGGTTCTCCGGCAGATCGAACTAAGCTGCCAGAGGGTGGGGGGATTGACCAGTGGCGCGGCAGGAGCGCCGGTAAGATTGGCGGTATCGTAACGGCGGATGCCCCGGCGCCCGCGGTTGGGACCGGGAAGGGCAAGGCGAGCCGAGGCGCTATTTGCCGGTCAGCGCCAGCACCCTATCGACCAGCTTGTAGATGCCCGAAGCCGCGTCGCTGATGGATTGCGCCAGCATATACGCAGGGGTGGTCACCAGGTTATGCCGCGAATCCTCGATGATCTCAGTGACTCAGCACGGTTGATGTTCGGCGCCCATCTGCCGTACTGCCGCTGCAGCCGGATCGTCGTCGTTGCCCAGGGTGCAGACTACGCCGCGGCCAAAGATCTGTGCCGCCATGGTAGGCGCGATACACATCATGCCGACCGGCTTGCCGGCCGCGGCAAAGGCTTGGGCCAGCGCCAACACGTCGGGAAGCACCTTGCAGCCGGCGCCCTGGGTGGCGAAGTCGGACAAGTTTTTCGCTGCGCCGAAGCCGCCTGGCAGGATCAGCGCATCGAATTCCTCGGCATTGGCGTCGCGCAGATCCTTGATCTCTCCCCGTGCCAAGCGCGCGGATTCGATCAGCACGTTGCGGTTTTCCGGCATCTCTTCACCGGTCAGATGATTGATTACCTGCATCTGCTCGATGTTCGGCGCAAAGCACTGGACCTTGGCGCCACGCTGGTCCAGGCGCAACAGCGTGATCACGCTCTCGTAGATTTCCGAGCCGTCGTATACGCCACAGCCGGAAAGAATCACGGCGACTTTTCTGTTCATGGAGATACTCCTGGTCAGGTTCAGCAGCCTGGCAACGCCAGGCGACGGCCTTCGATGCTAGCCCTTGGCGGGGCTCAAGGTAAGTCCATCGCGATAAGGGTGGATGCCTTATCGCGACGGGTGGTCAACTGTGGGCGCATCTGGCCTGGGCACTTCAGCTCGGCGGCAGACTGCTCAAAGCACTGGCAGTGCCTGCCCTTGGTGGCGACAATGAGCGCTACCTCCGGCCGGCGCTGATTGCATGTCATCAAGCTGTCACGATGTCGGCTTATAAACGTCATATTCGCCCGTTCTGCGGGCCAGGAGTTCGTTGTGAGTTTCGTTCCTGCCAATCGCTTGTTCCCCGCTACACGGCTGCGCCGCAATCGTCGTGATGAATTTTCCCGCCGACTGGTGCGCGAGCATCGACTGAGCGTGGATGACCTGATCCTGCCCGTGTTTGTTGTCGATGGCGAAAATCGCCGCGAGCAGGTGCCGTCGATGCCCGGCGTCGAACGTCTTTCCATCGATCTGTTGTTGAAAGAAGCCGCGGAACTGGTCGCGCTGGGCATCCCTGCGTTGGCACTGTTTCCGGTGACCCCGCTGGAGAAGAAATCCCTCGATGCGGCGGAAGCCTGGAATCCCGAAGGCATCGCCCAGCGCGCCACCCGGGCACTGCGCGAATGCTTCCCGGAACTTGGCATCATCACTGACGTTGCGCTGGATCCCTTCACCACTCATGGCCAGGACGGGATTCTTGACGAGCATGGCTATGTGCAGAACGACGTCACGGTCGACGCGCTGGTCCGTCAGGCCCTGTCCCATGCTGAGGCAGGCGCGCAGGTGGTTGCGCCATCGGACATGATGGATGGGCGCATCCAGGCGATACGCGAGGCGCTGGAAGTGGCCGAACATCATACTGTGCGAATCATGGCTTATTCGGCCAAATACGCCAGTGCCTACTACGGGCCGTTCCGCGATGCGGTAGGTTCGGCGGCGAATCTGGGCAAGGGCAGCAAGGGCACTTATCAGATGGACCCGGCCAATGGTGACGAGGCCTTGCACGAAGTCGGCGCCGACCTTTCAGAGGGCGCCGACATGGTCATGGTCAAACCGGGCATGCCCTATCTGGATATTCTCTGGCGGGTTAAAGATGCCTTTCGAGTGCCGACCTTCGTCTACCAGGTCAGCGGCGAGTATGCGATGCACATGGCGGCGATTCAGAACGGCTGGCTGAGCGATGCCGTGATTGTCGAATCGCTGACCGCCTTCAAGCGCGCCGGTGCCGATGGCATCCTCACCTATTTCGCCAAGCAGGCGGCACAACAATTAAAACAGGGGCAATGAGCCCCGCCGAGGCAGATCGATGACTAATCAGGGACTCAGCGAAGGCGAATCGCAGGCTGCTGCCTTCGAGGCGCAACCTCTCGAGGAAATGGCCCCGTCAGCGCCTGTAGTGGAGAAAACAGAGGAAGCGCCAGCGCCAGCGCCACCGGCTCCGCCGCCGAATCTGGACGACAACAGCCTCTACATTCACCGCGAGCTGTCACAGCTGCAATTCAACATTCGCGTGTTGGAACAGGCGCTGGACGAGTCCTATCCGCTGCTGGAGCGGCTCAAATTCCTGCTGATCTTTTCCAGCAACCTCGATGAGTTCTTCGAGATTCGTGTCGCGGGGCTGAAGAAGCAGGTCACGTTCGCGCGCGAGCAGGCAGGTGCCGACGGTCTGCAGCCGCACCAGGCGCTGGCGCGTATTTCCGAACTGGTTCACGAGCAGGTCAGCCGACAGTATTCGATCCTCAACGAGATCGTGCTGCCGGAACTGGCCAAGCATCAGGTGCGCTTCATTCGTCGGCGCAACTGGACACCCAAGATCAAGGCCTGGGTGCGCCGTTACTTTCGGGACGAGATCGCACCGATCGTCACGCCAATCGGTCTGGACCCGACGCACCCATTCCCATTGCTGGTCAACAAGAGCCTGAACTTCATTGTCGAGCTTGAAGGTATCGATGCCTTCGGTCGCGACTCCGGGCTGGCGATCATTCCGGCGCCGCGGTTGTTGCCCCGGGTCATCCAGGTGCCGGAGGAAGTGGGCGGGCCTGGCGCCAACCACGTGTTCCTTTCCTCGATGATCCACGCGCACGCCGATGATCTGTTCCACGGCATGAAGGTCAAGGGCTGCTACCAGTTTCGCCTGACGCGTAACGCCGACCTCTCGGTCGATACCGAAGACGTCGAGGATCTGGCCCGGGCACTGCGTGGCGAGCTGATTTCACGGCGCTATGGCGACGCAGTGCGGCTGGAGGTGGTGGATACCTGTCCGAAGCATCTCGCTGATTTCCTGCTCAAGCAGTTCAACTTGAGTGAAAGCGAGCTGTATCGGGTCAACGGACCGGTCAACCTGACCCGGCTGTTCAGCATCACCGGGCTGGATAGTCATCCCGAACTGCAATATACCCCCTTCACGCCAGCCATCCCGAAGTTGCTGCAGAACAGCGAGAACATTTTCAGCGTGGTCGGCAAGCAGGATATCCTGCTGCTGCATCCCTACGAATCCTTCACGCCCGTCGTTGACCTCCTGCGCGAGGCGGCGAAGGATCCCTGCGTTTTGGCCGTCAAGCAGACGCTTTATCGCTCTGGTGCCAATTCGGAGATCGTCGATGCGCTGGTTGAAGCCGCACGTAACGGCAAGGAGGTCACTGCCGTCATCGAACTGCGTGCGCGCTTCGATGAGGAGTCCAACCTGCAATTGGCCAGCCGCCTACAGCAGGCCGGGGCCGTGGTGATCTACGGTGTGGTGGGCTACAAGACCCACGCCAAGATGATGTTGATCCTGCGTCGGGAAAATGGCGAGTTGCGCCGCTACGCCCATCTCGGTACGGGCAACTACCACGCCGGCAACGCGCGGCTGTACACCGATTACAGCTTGCTGACCTCGGACGATGCGCTCTGCGAAGACGTGTCGAAGCTGTTCAGCCAGTTGATCGGCATGGGCAAGACCATGCGCATGAAAAAGCTGCTGCACGCGCCCTTCACCCTGAAGAAGGCGTTGCTCGACATGATCATGCAGGAGACACAGCACGCCAGCGAAGGCAAGCCGGCGCATATCATTCTCAAGGTCAATTCGCTGACCGATGCGAAAATGATCCGGGCGTTGTACAAGGCCAGCCAGACCGGCGTGCGCATCGAGCTCATCGTCCGCGGTATGTGCTGCCTGCGCCCTGGCATTCTCGGGGTCTCGCACAACATCCACGTGCGCTCGATCATCGGTCGCTTCCTAGAGCACAGCCGAGTGTTCTATTTCCTCAACGGCGGCGACGAGAAGCTGTACCTGTCCAGCGCCGACTGGATGGAGCGCAACCTGGATCGGCGGGTCGAGACCTGCTTCCCGGTCGAGGGCAAGAAGCTGGTGACACGGGTGAAGAAGGAGCTGGAGGGCTACCTGACCGACAACACCCAGAGCTGGGTGCTGCAGTCCGACGGCAGTTATCTGCGTAACAGCCCAAGCGGCAATCAGAATCCACGCAACGTGCAGAACGCGTTGCTGGAGCGTCTGGGAAGCCCGACTGCGCGATAAACATCCGGGGTTATTGGGAGGGGCGGCGGTTCGGCCACCGCTGCCAAACTCAGCGCACGCCGAGGGTGAAGTCGATCCGCTTGAGCCAATCTGCCTCCTGGGCAAAATCGGCTTGTGTCAGCGGGTTTTGAGCCAGCCAGCCTTCAGGAAAAGCCACGTCCAGACTGTTATCGCCGGCCTTGAGCTGAAACGCTGGCGCTTGCTGCGGCCCGCGGATGTGGTGGAAGAGAATCGCGAAACGCAGCAATACACAAAGCCGGGTCAGCTTCACGCCGTCCTCGCTCATTTCCTCGAATTTCTGCTTGGGTATATTGCGGCGATGGCCGCGAACCAGCAGCGCCAGCATCTGTTGATCCTGACGTGAGAAACCGGGGAGGTCCGAGTGCTCGATCAAGTAGGCGCCGTGCTTATGGTAGTGGTAGTGCGCGATGTCCAACCCGACCTCATGTATCCGCGCCGCCCAGCTGAGCAGTTCTCGCAGCCATTGTTCATCTAATGCCCAATCGCTGGCGACCTGATCGAAGGCTTCCAGCGCCTTGCTTTCGACCCGGGCGGCCTGGTCAGTGTCGACGTGGTAGCGCTCCATCAGAAAGCTCAGTGTGCGATCGCGGATGTCTTCCTGGTGGTGCCGACCAATCAGATCGTAGAGCACGCCTTCGCGCAGTGCGCCTTCGGAGTGCGCCATGCGGGTCAGCTCCAGGGCGTCGAAGATCGCTTCGAGAATGGCCAAGCCCGCCGGGAAGATGCCTTTGCGGTCCGGCTTGATACCGTCCATGTCGAGCTTTTGCACATCGCCCAGCTTGAACAGCTTGCGCTTGAGCCAGCCGATGCCATCGGCCGTGACTTCGCCGTTGCTAAGCCCGGCACTCTTGATTGCGAGACCGACGGCGCGAATGGTACCGGACGCACCCACCGCATTCTGCCAGCCGAGCCGGTGCAGGCCGTGCTCGACGCTCATCAGCTCCAGCCTCGCGGCGGTATAGGCCTGCGCGTAGCGGGCCGGCGTAATCTTGCCGTCCTGAAAAAACCGCTGGGTAAAGCTCACACAACCCATTTGCAGGCTTTCACGCAAGAGCGAATCGAAACCTTCCCCGATGATGAATTCGGTGCTGCCACCGCCAATGTCGACGACCAGGCGCTTGCCGCTAGAGGCGGGAAAGGTATGCGATACGCCAAGGTAGATGAGTCGCGCTTCCTCTCGGCCGGAAATCACCTCGACCTGATGCTGGATGATCGCCTCGGCCTGGCGAATGAACTGCGCGCGGTTGCGCGCCTCTCGCAGGGCATTGGTGCCGACCACGCGCACCGCGCCCTGGGGGAGATGATTGACCAGCTGAGCGAAGCGCCGAAGGCAGTCCAGGCCGCGCTGCATGGCAGCTTCGTCGAGCTGTCTGTTCTCGTCAATGCCGGCGGCCAGCTGGACCTTTTCGCCGAGCCGCTCGAGGATGCGCATCTCGCCGATGCTGGTGCGGGCCAGCACCATGTGGAAGCTGTTCGAGCCAAGATCAAGGGCGGCGATCATCGGGAAGGGTACGGCGGCTGTTGGGCGCATGGGGTAATCAGTCTCTGTGCAAAACCCCGACATCCTGACATGATCGCCCTCATCCGCCAACGCGCAGCGCTGCGCCATAGCGCGCCGTCATTGATCCATTGTGCCTTCCATGCTCTATTGTCCAAGCGACGGGCTGCGACTTTCGATCCACACCAAGCCGGGCTATGATGGCGTCACTTCTGATTTTGACCCTGGAGAAACTCCATGAGCGAATACATCAACAATGTCAGCGACAGCAGCTTCGAGCAGGACGTGCTCCAGGCCGATGGTCCTGTTCTGGTCGATTACTGGGCCGAGTGGTGTGGCCCGTGCAAGATGATTGCTCCGGTACTCGATGAGATCGCCAAGGAGTACGAAGGCAAGCTCAAAATCTGCAAACTGAACATCGACGAGAACCAGGGAACCCCGCCGAAGTACGGCGTACGGGGCATCCCGACGCTGATGCTGTTCAAGAACGGCAATGTCGAGGCCACCAAGGTGGGCGCTCTGTCGAAGTCACAGCTGGCAGCGTTCCTCGATAGCAATATCTGATTTACGGTTGCTGCTTGCAAAAGCCCTCGCAAATGCGGGGGCTTTTTTATCCCTGCAGGGTGGACGCTTCGCCTGCACGGTGCTAAATTCGGCCCTGCGACGCTTCTCCGTCGTCCTCTGCATGCCGTCGCCGACGCACTTCAGCCTCTTAAAGCACAACGAACCTGTTCGTTTCCTGCTGCGCGGCTTCTCAAGCTAATCGCTTTCTTCATCCCTTCTGACTCTTTCTATGAATCTGACCGAACTTAAGCAAAAGCCCATCACCGAACTGCTGGAAATGGCCGAACAGATGGGCATCGACAACATGGCCCGTTCGCGCAAGCAGGACGTGATCTTCTCTCTGCTGAAAAAGCACGCGAAAAGCGGTGAGGAAATCTCCGGTGATGGCGTGCTGGAGATCCTGCAAGACGGCTTCGGCTTCTTGCGCTCCGCGGATTCATCCTATCTCGCCGGCCCGGATGACATCTATGTCTCGCCGAGCCAGATCCGCCGCTTCAACCTGCGTACCGGCGACACCATCGTCGGCAAGATCCGCCCGCCGAAAGAAGGCGAGCGCTACTTCGCGCTGCTCAAGGTCGACACGATCAATTTCGATCGCCCGGAAAACGCGAAGAACAAAATTCTGTTCGAGAACCTGACTCCGCTGTTCGCCAACAAGCGACTCACGATGGAAGCCGGTAACGGCTCCACGGAAGACCTCACCGGCCGGGTGATCGACCTCTGTGCGCCGATCGGCAAGGGCCAGCGCGGTCTGATCGTCGCACCGCCGAAAGCGGGCAAGACGATCATGCTGCAGAACATTGCGAGCAACATCACCCGCAACAACCCCGAATGCCACCTGATCGTTCTGCTGATCGACGAGCGCCCGGAAGAGGTGACCGAGATGCAGCGCACCGTGCGCGGCGAAGTGGTCGCCTCTACCTTCGACGAGCCACCGACCCGCCACGTGCAGGTCGCTGAGATGGTGATCGAGAAGGCCAAGCGCCTGGTCGAGCACAAGAAGGACGTGGTCATCCTGCTGGATTCCATTACCCGTCTGGCCCGTGCCTATAACACTGTGATTCCTAGCTCCGGCAAGGTACTGACCGGTGGTGTCGATGCCCATGCCCTGGAGAAGCCCAAGCGTTTCTTCGGCGCCGCGCGAAACATCGAGGAAGGCGGCAGTCTGACCATTATCGCCACCGCCCTGGTGGAAACCGGCTCGAAGATGGATGAGGTGATCTACGAGGAGTTCAAGGGCACCGGTAACCTCGAGTTGCAGCTTGATCGTCGTATCGCCGAGAAGCGGGTATTCCCGGCGATCAACATCAACCGCTCCGGCACCCGTCGTGAAGAGCTGCTGACCAGCGAGGAAGAGCTGCAGCGCATCTGGATTCTGCGCAAGCTGCTGCATCCGATGGACGAAAGCGCTGCCATCGAGTTTCTGCTCGACAAGCTCAAGGACACCAAGACCAACGAAGAATTCTTCATGTCCATGAAGCGAAAGTGATCGACAGACGGCAAGCCGCCCGGGCTGAAGGCTGAAGGCAGGACGGTGCGTGGCTTTTCGTCCAGCCTCCAGCCTTCAGCGCTTTATCGAGAAGCCTGATGAAATATTCCGACCTGCGCGATTTTATTCGTGCCCTTGAGCGGCGCGGCGAGCTAAAGCGTATTGCCGTTCCCGTGTCCCCCGTGCTGGAAATGACCGAGATATGCGATCGAACCCTGCGCAAGCAGGGGCCGGCGCTGCTCTTCGAGAATCCGACCGGCTTCGATATGCCGGTTCTCGGAAATCTCTTCGGCACACCCAAGCGCGTTGCCCTGGGCATGGGGGCGGAGGAAGTGTCCGAGCTACGTGAGATCGGCAAGCTCTTGGCTTTTCTCAAGGAGCCGGAGCCGCCAAAAGGGCTGAAGGATGCCTGGAGCAAGCTACCGATCTACAAAAAGGTCATCAGCATGGCGCCCAAGGTGCTCAAGGATGCGCCCTGTCAGGAGCTGGTCATCGAAGGTGACGATGTCGACCTGTCCACCTTGCCGGTTCAGACCTGCTGGCCAGGCGATGCTGGGCCACTGATCACCTGGGGGCTGACCGTTACCAAGGGCCCTAACAAGGAGCGGCAGAACCTCGGTATCTATCGCCAGCAGGTGATCGGTCGCAACAAGGTGATCATGCGCTGGCTCAGCCATCGAGGCGGTGCGCTGGACTTTCGTGAGTGGTGCGAGAAGTATCCCGACCGACCCTACCCAGTGGCGGTGGCGCTCGGCGCTGATCCGGCCACGATCCTCGGTGCTGTTACACCGGTTCCGGATTCGCTCTCCGAATATGCCTTTGCTGGCTTGTTGCGCGGCAGCCGTACCGAGCTGGTCAAATGCCGGGGCAGCGATCTGCAGGTGCCGGCCGGTGCCGAAATTGTTCTGGAAGGCTGCATTCAGCCTGGCGAGATGGCCGATGAAGGGCCGTACGGTGATCACACCGGCTACTACAACGAAGTCGATCGCTTCCCGGTGTTCACCGTGGAGCGCATCACCCGACGTCGCGACGCGATCTATCACAGCACCTACACCGGTCGGCCGCCAGATGAGCCGGCGATACTGGGTGTCGCGCTCAACGAGGTTTTCGTACCGATCCTGCAGAAGCAGTTTCCGGAAATCACTGATTTCTATCTGCCGCCGGAAGGCTGTTCCTACCGCATGGCGGTGGTGACCATGAAAAAACAGTACCCCGGCCACGCCAAGCGCGTGATGCTGGGTGTATGGAGCTTTCTACGGCAGTTCATGTACACAAAATTCGTCATCGTGACCGACGATGACATCAACGCACGGGATTGGAATGACGTTATCTGGGCCATTACCACGCGCATGGATCCCAAGCGCGATACGGTGCTGATCGAGAACACACCCATCGACTATCTCGACTTCGCCTCACCGGTGTCCGGTCTCGGCAGCAAGATGGGCCTCGATGCCACGCATAAGTGGCCCGGCGAGACTACTCGTGAATGGGGACGCGCCATCGTGCAGGATGAGGCGGTGAAGCGTAGGGTCGACGAACTCTGGGCCGAGCTTGGCATCGACTGATGACAGCCGCGCATTTACTCAGGTTTTGAATTGATGAAAGTAACCCTGCAACCCTCCGGGGCAGTGCTCGACGTCGAGCGGGGTGAGTTGATCCTCGACGCCGCGCGCCGGTTGGGCTACGACTGCCCGCAAGCATGCCGCAACGGTAATTGCCTGATATGCGCTGCCCTGCTGGTTGATGGCCGGGTGCGTCAGCGTGGTGAAAGCCATGATCATGGCGAAATTTTCGCCTGCCTGGCTGAGCCAGAGGAAAATTGCGTGCTGCTGTGGGATGGTGTGCTTGCGCCGGGGGAGTTACCGGTGCGCACGCTCAGCTGCCAGCTCGTCAGCTGTGAAGACGTGGGAGGCGACGTGTTTCGCCTGCTGCTCCGTGCGCCGGCCGGAAAACTGCCGCGCTACCACGCTGGGCAGTACTTGTTGATCGAGCGGGAGGATGGTGAATACAGCGCCTTTTCGCTGGCGTCGGCGCCAGGGCGCGGGCGTGAGTTGGAGCTCCATGTGCTGGCGCGTGAATCGTCAGCGATCGACCTGCTGCAGCAAATCAGGCGCACCGGGACGGCCCGCGTGCAGATGCCGTTCGGTGATACCCACCTCGCCGAACTGCCAGAGGGACCGTTGGTGCTGATTGCTGCAGGCACCGGGATGGCGCAGATGCACAGTTTGATCGAGCATTGCCGAGCCGAGGGCTTCGCTTATCCGGTGCATCTGTACTGGGGGGTGCGGCGCCCGGAAGACTTCTATCAGTTGCCGCATTGGCAGGAATGGCAACAGATGCCCAATCTGTTTCTGCATCAGATTGTCAGTGACGTTTGTGAGTGGGCTGGGCGGTGCGGCATGTTGCACCAGGCTGTCTGCGCGGACTTCACCGATCTGCAGCCGGTTCATGTCTACGCCAGCGGCTCCCCCGCGATGGTCTACGGCACGCTGGATGCGCTGGTAGAGGCCGGGATGGATGCGAAGCAGATGCGTGCAGACGTTTTCGCCTACGCACCACGGGACCGTTAGGACCGAGCGTTCGCCCTGTCCTGCAGGTCAGTGAGTCAGTGACAGAGCCGCGCGGTTTACAGCGTTTCTGCGCCTGAGTAGAGGCCCGGTTCAGCGCGCTTGGCGCTGTTGAAGCAGCAGGTTGTTGTAGCCACTCGCCGATAGCGCCTTCTGGGCCTGACCCAGTTTTTCCCGGTCGGCAAACGGCCCGACCAACACCCGGTACCAGTCCTCGTCACGCACGCTCACATTCTCCACCCGGACATCCTGGCCGAGCAGAATGATCTGCGCCCTGACCTTTTCCGCCTCCGGCTTCTTGCGGAACGAGCCGGCCTGCAAGAAGAACTGGGTCACCGGTGCCTTGGCCACGGTTGGTGGAGGTGGCGGGACCTGGCCGTTCAGGGCGGCTTCGGCACGCGCCGCATCGATTTTGGCAGCCTCTTCCGGTGTGACCGGCTTGGGCGGTTCCGGCTTTGATGCGTCTGGCGGTAGGATCACTTCCGAATCAGGCAGCAGCGTATAGAAGTCGTACTTCGGCTTGGCTGGCTGGCCCGTGGCGGGAGGCGAACGCTTCGGCAGCTCATTGGACTTGGCTGTGGCCTTGCTGCGCTTGATCTCATCGCCGCCAGGTTCAAGGTTCATCAGGAACACGATGAAGCCACCGGTGACCAGGCCACACAGGAGCCAGACCCAGCCAGGTACCGGCTTCTTGGCGGGCGCCTGGTAGCGGCTCGCGCCACGTTTCGGGGCGGGTTTTTTCCTGGCTGCCACTTACATCCGCTCCAGCGTTTCCAGGCCAAGCAGGGCAAGGCCTTGTTTCAGCGTCTTGCCGGTCAGGGCGGCCAGGCGCAGACGACTCTGTTTTACAGCTTCGTGCTCGGCCGTGAGGATGGGGCAGTGCTCGTAGAAGCTGGAGAACAGCCCCGCCAGATCATAGAGATAGCTGCACAGCAAGTGGGGGACACCCTTCTCGCCCACAGCGTTAAGCACTTCGGCAAACTGAGCAAGCTTCGCACCTAACGCCTGCTCTTGTTCGGCCTCCAGACTTATCTCCCCGGTCAATTCGTCCATGCTGGTTCCCAGCTTGCGAAACACGCTGGCCACTCGGGTATAGGCATAGAGCAGGTAAGGGGCGGTGTTGCCCTCGAAGCTGAGCATTTGCTCAAAGTTGAAGCTGTAATCGCTGGCGCGATGCTTGGACAGGTCTGCATATTTCACTGCGCCGATGCCCACAGCGTGGGCGATTTGCCGCAGCTCTCCTTCGTCAAGATCGGGGTTTTTTCCCTTAACCAGGCTGTAGGCGCGTTGTTCGGCTTCGTCAAGCAGATCGACCAACTTCACCGTGCCCCCGTCACGGGTCTTGAAGGGGCGACCGTCAGCGCCGTTCATGGTGCCGAAACCCATGTGCTCGAGCTGCATGTCGCTGCGGACGAAGCCGGCGCGTCGAGCCACCTCGAAGGTCATTTGGAAATGCAGCGCCTGGCGCTGATCGACAAAATACAGCGCGCGATCGGCCTTTAGCTGCTGACTGCGGTAGCGCATGGAGGCCAGGTCAGTGGTGGCGTAGAGATAGCCGCCACCGGCTTTCTGCACAATCACCGGGAGCGGGTTGCCTTCGGCGTTCCTGAATTCATCGAGAAAGACGCATTGGGCTCCGTTGCTCTCACTCAGCAGCCCTTTGGCCCTGAGCGAGGCGACTATGTCGGCAAGTTCGGCGTTGTAGGCACTTTCGCCTTTTACATCGTCCGGGGTGAGCTTGACGTTGAGGCGGTCGTAGACTTCTTGCGCATGGCTGAGTGAGAGTTCGTTGAATTGCTTCCACAGCCGCAGGCATTCGGCATCGCCTGCTTGCAGCTCCACGACTAGCTTGCGCGCGCGTTCGGCAAACTCTGCCGATTCGTCGAACCGTTGCTTCGCTGCGCGGTAGAAGCCTTCCAGGTCTGCCAGCTCCGGTGAGTCGAACCCTTTCGGTTGTTCCTTCACGTAAGCCAGCAGCATGCCGAACTGGGTGCCCCAATCGCCCACATGGTTCTGCCGGATAACCTCGTCACCGAGGAATTCGAGCACGCGCGCCACGGCGTCGCCGATGATGGTCGAGCGCAGATGACCGACGTGCATTTCCTTCGCCAGGTTCGGTGAGGAGAGGTCGACCACAACGCGCTGCTTGGAGCCCTTTTTGCTGACGCTGAGATGAGGGTCGGCGAGGGCGGCGTCCAGCCGCTGCGCCAGCGCAGCGCTGTTCTGGAAGAAATTGAGAAAGCCCGGGCCGGCGATCTCAACCTTGCTGACGCCGGGGTCTGCTGGCAATGCTTCGATGAGCTTTTGCGCCAGCTCGCGCGGCTTCATCCCGGCGGGCTTGGCCAGCATCATCGCGACGTTGCTGGCAAAGTCGCCGTGGGTCTTGTCGCGGGTGTACTCCACCTGAATAGTCGGGTTCGACCCCTCCGGCAGCACGCCGTCAGCGGTGAGACGGGCCAGGGCTTGCTGGATCAGATGGCGGATGCTGTCTTTCATGATGTGCTCGGTCGGCCGAAGGCTTTGGTCGAAAACTGGGCATTATCGGTGCCTCGAGGCCGAACCTTCAAGGCTTAAGGCGCTTAGTTGCGCTGGAGTCTGTGCGACAGGCCGACTTCAGAACAGGTCGATCGGGTCAACATCCAACGACCAGCGGACGGTGCGGCTAGCCGGCAGTGCCTCTACCTGCGGCATCCAGGCGCTCATCAGGTTATGCAGTGGTGCGCGGGCGTTGGCTTGTAGCAGCAGCTGCGCACGAAACCGCCCGGCTCGTCGCTCCATCGGAGCGGGCACCGGCCCCAGCAGCTCGACACCCGTCAGGCCGAGTTGCGCTATCAGCTGTTCGGCCTGAATACAGGCTTGATCGAGGAAATCTTCGGCCTGGCCGGGTTTCACTGCCTCGGCCCGCAACAGCGCAAGATGGCTGAAAGGTGGCAAGCCGGCCGCGCGACGCTCGCTCAGCGCCTGTTCAGCGAAGGCGAAGTAGCCCTGCTCGGACAGCTGAACCAGCAGCGGGTGGTCCGCCAAGTGGGTCTGGATGATCACTTTGCCGGGCTCCTCGGCCCGCCCGGCGCGGCCGGCTACCTGTACGATCAGCTGAGCCATGCGTTCGCTGGCGCGGAAATCGGCCGAGAACAAGCCACCGTCCGCATCTAGAATGGCGACCAAGGTCACGCGCGGGAAGTGGTGGCCTTTCGCGAGCATCTGAGTGCCCACCAGCACGCATGGCTCGCCGCGGTTGATGGTGGCCAGCAGCTGCTCCATCGAGCCTTTGCGCGAGGTGCTGTCACGATCGATGCGCAGCACCGGGTAGTCGGGAAAGAGCGTTGCGAGTCGCTCCTCCGCTCGCTCGGTGCCCGCGCCTACGGGCCTCAGGTCGAGCTTGTTGCAGTCTGGACAGCTATGCGGCGGGCGTTCGGCATGGCCGCAGTGGTGGCAGCGCAGCTCGTTGTGCCGCTGATGCAGCGTCATCCTGGCGTCACAGCGAGGGCACTGGCCGATCCATCCGCAATCGTGGCACAGCAGCGAGGGGGCGAAGCCGCGCCGGTTGAGGAACACCAGCACCTGCTGTCCGGCGGCAAGTGTCTGCGCCATGGCCTGCTGCAACGGGCCGGAAATGCCGGAATCGAGCGGGCGGCTCTTTATGTCCAGGCGCAGCAAGCGTGGCGCTTGTGCCCCTCCGGCACGCTCGGTCAGCTTCAATAGTCCGTAGCGCCCGCTGTAGGCGTTGTGCAGACTTTCCAGCGACGGTGTCGCCGACCCCAACAAAATCGGGACGTTCTCTTGGCGCGCTCTGACCACGGCGAGGTCGCGCGCGTGATAGCGCAGGCCTTCCTGCTGTTTATAAGAGGCATCGTGCTCTTCATCGAGAATGATCAACCCCGGGTTTTTCATCGGGGTGAACAACGCTGAGCGGGTACCGATGATGATGTCGGCCTCACCGTCCCGCGCCGCAAGCCAGGCACCCAGACGTTCGCGGTCGTTGACATTGGAGTGGAGCAGGGCGATGCGGGCATTGAAGCGTTTTTCGAAGCGCGCCAGGGTCTGTGGCCCGAGGTTGATCTCGGGAATCAACACCAGAGCCTGCTTGCCAGCCTCCAACACCTGATGGATCAGTTGCAGGTAAACCTCGGTCTTGCCGCTCCCGGTGACGCCGGCGAGCAGGTATGCCTGAAAGCCATCCAGGCCTGCACGAATGGCTTCAAAGGCGGCGCGTTGCTGCTGGTTCAGCGGTAGTTCCGCCTGCAGCAGCCAGCTGCCCTGGTGCCGCGGAGTCTGCTGGCAGCGCCGGGTCTCGACGCGCAGCAGGCCTTTCTGCAACAGCAGATCGAGGCTGTCCTTGCTCAGCTGCAGCTGCGAAAGCAGGGCATGCGCCATGCCGTGAGGATGCTGAGCGATGGTCTTCAATGCTTCGCGTTGGCGTGGCGCCCGGCTCAGTCTCGGGTCTTCGGGCCGCGCGCCGTTGACCACATGCCAGAAACGTTCCTGTCTCGCCTCGGCGGGTTCGCCCTGGCGCAGCAGGACTGGCAGCGCCCAGCTGAGCGTGTCGCCGAGGCTGTGCTGGTAATACTGGGCAGTCCACAGGCATAGCTTGAACAGCGGCGACGGTAGGGGAGGTCGCGCATCGAGCAATTCCAGAGCCGGTTTGAGCTTCGCCTCGGGGACTTCGCTGTGACTGACGACCTCTACCAATATCCCGATGACCTCGCGTCGGCCAAACGGCACGCGCAGGCGCATACCAGGCTGCAGCCCGGCGTTTGAGACGCCAGCAGGCGGGAGGTAGTCGAAGAGTCTGCGCAATGGCGAGGGCAGCGCGAGGCGGAGTATGGATCGGGGCACGCGAAAGTCCTTGGCGGCGAATGCCGATCTTAAACGATCCGGCGGGGTAGCAGGCTGGCCTGTAGTCTCGGGCTGTGGGGTGCGCGATATCTGGCCGATCAGCAGCCCTTGCATCGCTTCCTTGCTCTGTTATCATTCGCGTCCTTCCGTGCGGTACTCGACATAGGGTCGGGTGGCGGCACAAGTCCTAGAGGATTTTTCCATGAAAGCCGATATCCATCCTAATTACGTAGAAATCGACGCCACTTGCAGCTGCGGCAACGTCATCAAGACTCGCTCTACGCTGGCCAAGAACCTGAGCATCGACGTTTGCTCTGAGTGCCATCCGTTCTACACCGGCAAGCAGAAAGTGCTGGATACCGGCGGCCGTATCGACCGCTTCAAGCAGCGCTTTGGTGTGTTTGGCGCCAAGTAACAAGCTGTCGCCGCTCCGGGAATCCGATGGGATTCTCCGAGCACCTGAAAAAGGCGTCCCTGATGGGCGCCTTTTTCGCTTTCTAGCTTCTTCAGCTTGCAGGCTGCCGCGCTTTGCCCGGCCAGCGAGTCGCGCGCGTGGAGACCAACCGGGGAGGTGTCTGGTTGGAACTGGGTGGTTCGCTTGTGGTGCAGATCACTCCTCAGGTCGTTGCCGCTTTCGATGATGCGCTGAGGGGCCTGTCTGGGAAGGATGTCGAGGCCAGGGGTGGGTCATCGATCGAAAGAGTCGTGGTGATCGGTCGCGGCGGGCGCGTTGGCTGTTGAGGCTAGGCCACCCATCGATGCGCATGCCTTTGTCCTGAAGCCGTCGCCACAGTCGTACGGCCAGGCCTTGACAGCCAGGTTTTCCGTTCCCTTGTGACGGCGCTCGGTCTTGGCGTATCCTCGACCACCTGTCTGTCCCAGTACAATAAGCGGAACTGCCCCCATGACTGACCTGAAAACTGCCGCTCTCGACTACCATTCCCAACCCCGTCCGGGAAAGTTGAGCGTCGAGCTGACCAAGCCCACGTCCACCGCTCGCGATCTTTCGCTGGCCTACAGTCCTGGTGTGGCGGAGCCGGTCCGGGAGATTGCCCGAGATCCGGAGTTGGCTTATCGATACACCGGCAAAGGCAATCTGGTTGCGGTGATTTCCGATGGCACCGCGATTCTTGGTCTTGGCAACCTTGGGCCATTGGCATCCAAGCCGGTTATGGAAGGCAAGGGTGTGCTGTTCAAGCGATTCGCCGGGGTCGATGTGTTTGATATCGAAGTCGATGCGGAGAGTCCGCAGGCCTTTATCGATACGGTCAAGCGTATCTCCATCACCTTTGGCGGGATCAATCTGGAAGACATCAAGGCGCCTGAATGCTTCGAAATCGAACGGACCTTGATCGAACAATGCGACATTCCCGTGTTTCATGACGATCAGCACGGCACGGCTATCGTCGCTGCAGCGGGCATGCTCAATGCGCTGGAAATTGCCGGCAAGACGTTGCAACAGGCCAAGATCGTCTGCCTCGGCGCCGGCGCCGCTGCAACCTCCTGCATGAAGTTGCTGGTTAGCATGGGCGCGAAAATCGAGAACATCTCCATGATCGATCGCAAGGGTGTTATCCATGCGGGTCGTGACGATCTAAACCAGTACAAGGCAGTGTTTGCACATGAGACCGACAAGCGCACCCTGGAT
This sequence comes from Stutzerimonas stutzeri, assembly GCF_024448935.1. Classification (GTDB taxonomy): domain Bacteria; phylum Pseudomonadota; class Gammaproteobacteria; order Pseudomonadales; family Pseudomonadaceae; genus Stutzerimonas; species Stutzerimonas stutzeri_AO. The sequence goes on along the minus strand of NZ_JAMOIE010000039.1, from coordinate 17,652 downwards.
GACGCGCTAGACGGTGCCGACGTCTTCGTGGGCCTGTCTGGCGCCAATCTGCTGAGTGCCGAAGGTCTCAAGCGTATGGCGGCCAATCCGGTGGTATTTGCCTGCTCCAACCCGGACCCTGAGATCAGTCCGGAGCTGGCGCACGCGACGCGCTCCGATGTAATCATGGCGACCGGCCGTTCGGATTATCCGAATCAGGTCAACAACGTGCTGGGCTTCCCGTTCATTTTCCGCGGTGCGCTGGACGTCCGGGCCAAGCGCATCAACGAGGAAATGAAGATAGCCGCCGCGCTGGCGCTGCGTGACCTTGCCAAGCTGCCGGTGCCGGCCGAGGTGGCGGCCGCCTATGGCGTTGAGAGTCTGGAGTTCGGTCGGGAGTACATCATTCCGAAGCCGATGGATCCGCGCCTGCTCGCGCTGGTTTCCGATGCGGTCGCCAAGGCTGCCATTGAAAGCGGCGTGGCGACCCTGCCCTACCCCTCGAACTACCCGCTTAAGTCTGTCGATGACGTATTCGGTGGTTGATTGGTCGTATGGCTCCGCTTTGACGGGGCTGTAGTTAGAAAAACCGGCCAAATGGCCGGTTTCTTACCATCGAAATCCCGCAGACACCTGGCGGAGCACGGCTACGCGCTCACGTCGTACTCGACTTTAGAAAAGATCCATAGGTGCCGTTTCGCTGGCCGGTAGCGGACTGCCGGGGATGGTTGCGCCTGGCATCAGCTCATCGTTCATGCCTGGCGGTGAGTCCTCGTTTCGGAATATTTCGAAATAGGCATCTGGTGTTCCTGGTGCCGCTGCGCGGCCACTGTCAGGGTCGATGCGCAGGGTCAGGATGCCTTCAGGTTCAGCCGGGGCATGTTCAGGTTTGCCCTCCAGCACAGCGCTCATGTATTTCATCCAGATGGGCAGGGCCACCGTGCCGCCGTACTCACGGCGACCCAAGCTCTGAGGCTGATCGAACCCGGTCCAGACGGTGGTGACGATGTCGGCGTTATAGCCCGAGAACCAGCTGTCTTTTGATTCGTTGGTGGTCCCGGTCTTTCCCGCGATATCGCCACGGCCCATCGCCAAGGCTTTTCGGCCCGTGCCTCGTTTGATGACGTCTTGCAGCATGCTGGTCATGATGTACGCGGTCCGATCATCAATGATCTGCTCGGCGTACCTGGGGGGGCGGCGGGGCAGCTCTGAGCTATTGTCGGCAATGAACGAGTCGTTCTGTGCGTAGGAAATGGCCGTCGCCTCGGTCGCGGCTCCAGAGGTTGGACCTGCGGTGTTGCGTTCTGGCACGCGCACAGGGTCTGCGCTGAATATCACCTTCCCGTCCCTGTCTTCGATCCGCTCTATCAGATAGGGCTCTATCTTGTAGCCGCCATTGGCAAATACTGTCCAGCCGGTAGCGATTTCCATGGGTGTCAAGGTTGCTGTACCAAGCGCAAGCGACAAGTTCGCGGGCAGGTCTTCGGGCTTGAATCCAAAACGTGTGATGTAGTTGATGGTCTGCGGGATGCCGAGCGTTTGCAGCAGGCGAATCGACACCAGGTTGCGTGACTTGTACAGTGCCTCTCGCAAGCGGATCGGGCCGAGGAAGGTGTTGTTGTCATTCTTGGGTCGCCAAGCGCGGTCCAGGCCTTCTTCAACGAACACGATGGGGGCGTCGTTAACAAGCGTGGCAGGGGTGAACCCTGCATCCAGTGCGGCGCTATAAACGAAGGGTTTGAAGCTTGAGCCGGGCTGGCGCTTGGCCTGAATGGCGCGGTTGTAATTGCTTTGCCCAAAGGAAAACCCTCCGGTCAGCGCTTCGATGGATCCGTCAAGCGGATCGAGAGATACCAGTGCGCCCTGCGCCTGGGGTATCTGGCCGAATAGCGCTTCACCTTCGACAATGCGGATCCGAATGACATCTCCCGGTTTGACCACGTCGGACGGTGCCTTGGGTTGTGGCCCCAGGCTGTTGGTATTAATGAATGGGCGGGCCCACTTCATGCTGTCCCAGGCGATGCTGTGTTGGCTGCCGTCTCGAAGTCGCGCCTGGACGGACTCTTTTGAGATGCGAGTTACGACTGCCGGCTGCATCCCGGACTGGCTGCGATAGTCACCGAGCTGTCTCAGCCAGTCTGCTTCATCCGTGCCAGCCAGGTGAGCTTCCGGGCCACGATAGCCGTGGCGCTGGTCGTATTCGATCAGTCCCTGGGCAAGGGCTTGGTTGGCAGCGACCTGACGTTCGCTGCTGACGGTGGTATAGACGCGGAATCCGTCAGTGTATGCAGCGCTGCCGAAGCGGCCGACCATTTCGGCGCGTGCCATTTCGGCAATGTAAGGTGCGTCAAGTTCGGGCGAGGAGCCGTGATAAGACGCATCGACGAGTTCCGCCAATGCTTGGTGATAACGGGGCTCGTCTATTTTTCCGAGCCGGTACATTCGCCCGAGAATCCAGTCCCGTCGCTCCTTGGCGCGTTCCTTGTTGGCGAGCGGATTGAAGGCTGAAGGTGCCTTGGGCAGGCCGGCTATCATGGCCATCTGCGCCAAGCTCAGCTCGCTGATTGATTTGCCGTAGTACACCTGTGCTGCAGCTTCTATTCCATAGGCGCGGTTGCCCAGGTAGATCTTGTTGACGTACAGCTCGAGGATTTCATCCTTGCTCAGTTCTCGTTCAATCTGCAGAGCGAGGAGGATTTCATTGATCTTGCGCGAAAAGCTGCGCTCGCTGGTCAGGAAGTAATTCTTCGCCACCTGCATGGTGATGGTGCTGCCGCCGGTCTGAATATGGCCGGTTTTCAATAATTGCGTGGCAGCGCGCATCAGGCTGGAAATATCGACGCCATAATGATTGGCGAAGTTATCGTCTTCTGCCGACAGCAAAGCGGCGATGAAGTCCTTGGGTATTTCATCGAAGCTGATAGGGGAGCGGCGCATTTCGCCATATTCGGCGATCAGCTTGCCATCGTGGCTGTAGACCCGCAGCGGAATCTGCAGCTGTATGCTGCGTAGCGAGTCGACAGACGGCAGGTTGGGGCTGAGGTAGAGAAACGCGCCGCTGAGACTGAGCAAAAGACCGCAGAAAATAGCCAAGCACGACCATAGGAAAAACTTCAGAAAACGCATCGGGGTTGTTGAATCCAGGATGGGAACGAGGTGTGTGCCGCAGACGCTGCTGAAAGGAAAAACCGTTCACATTATAAGCGGTTTTTCCGCAAGGGAGCCATTTGCGCTTCTGTCAAGGCTGTTATCTAATGCCGACATCCATGATTAATCCATAAGTAGCGGATAAAGATAGGAAATCAGCCGTGCTAGGGCTATTCACTAAGAAAGCGCAGACGCTGCTTGGGATCGACATCAGTTCGACGTCCGTCAAGCTACTGGAACTAAGCCGCTCAGGTTCCCGGTACCGGGTTGAGTCCTATGCGGTTGAGCCACTTCCGCCAAATGCCGTGGTTGAAAAAAACATTGCTGAGCTGGAGGGCGTGGGGCAGGCGCTTTCCCGACTGTTAGGCAAAGCAAAAACTGGGGCCAAGTCTGCTGCTGTGGCGGTCTCTGGTTCGGCGGTCATTACCAAAAGCATCGAGATGGAAGCCGGGCTCAGCGACGAAGAGCTGGAAAACCAGTTGAAGATCGAAGCTGACCAGTACATTCCCTACCCTCTCGAAGAGGTTGCCATCGACTTCGAGGTGCAGGGTCCGGCCCCTCGTTCGCCTGGCCGGGTTGAAGTGTTACTGGCAGCGTGCCGCAAGGAAAACGTGGAAATACGTGAAGCAGCACTCGCCTTGGCGGGGCTGACGGCAAGGGTCGTTGATGTCGAAGCCTATGCGCTGGAGCGTTCCTATGGCTTGCTGGCGCCCCAGTTGGGTGCTGGGCATGACGAGCTGACCGTCGCGCTCGTCGACATCGGTGCGACCATGACCACGCTCAGCGTATTGCACAACGGCCGTACCATCTATACGCGCGAGCAACTGTTCGGCGGCCGCCAGCTCACCGAGGAAATACAACGGCGTTATGGGTTGTCGATGGAAGAGGCGGGCCTGGCCAAGAAACAGGGCGGCCTTCCAGACGATTTCGATAGCGAAGTGTTGCAGCCGTTCAAGGAGGCGGTCGTTCAACAGGTTTCGCGCTCCCTGCAGTTCTTCTTCGCTGCCGGGCAGTTCCATGATGTGGATTACATTCTCCTGGCGGGCGGCACGGCATCGATCCCGGGGTTGGATCGGCTGATTCAGCAGAAAATCGGTACCCAGACTTCAGTCGCCAACCCGTTCGCCGATATGGCATTGAGCAGCAAGGTCAACGCTGGCGCTCTCGCCAGTGATGCGCCGGCCCTGATGATCGCCTGTGGGTTGGCCTTGAGGAGTTTCGACTGATGGCCAGGATCAACCTTTTACCTTGGCGCGAGCAGCTGCGCGAAGAGCGTAAACAGCGTTTCCTGGTGTCGCTGGCCGGGGTCGCGGTTGCGGCAGTGGGTCTGTTGTTTCTTGCAGACCAGTACTACACCCATGCCATCGAGCGACAGAGCGCGCGTAATGATTTCGTTCGCAAGGAAATTGCCGTTCTGGATACCCGCATCGCAGAAATCAAGGAATTGAGAGAACGTCGGCAACAACTGCTCGAGCGGATGAAGATCATCCAGGACCTGCAGGGTAATCGGCCGATCATCGGCCGTGTATTCGACCAACTGGTGCGCACGCTTCCCGATGGCGTTTACTTCACCGGGTTGAAGATGACCGGGAAAAACATCGCCATCGTTGGCGCTGCCGAGTCAAACAACCGAGTCTCTAACCTGATGCGTAACTTGGATGGCTCTGATTGGCTGGATGCGCCGAACCTGAACGAAGTGAAGGCCGTCACCGCAGGGGCGGTCGACCAGGAGAACCTGTTCCAGTTAACGGTACAGCAGACCCAGCCGGCTGCTGCCGTCGAAGGAGAGAAACCATGAGCCTGGCGAGCTCGCTGGAGAATCTCCGTAGCGTCGATCTGTCTGATCTGGACATGAACAACCTGGGGTCCTGGCCCGCAGCGGTAAAAGCCATCGCTGCGATATTGCTGATGGTGCTGATTCTTGGCGGTGGTTACTACTTCTATCTCAGTGATTTGCAGGCCAGCCTCGACCAGCAAGCGGCAGAGGAAGACCGGCTCAAGCAACAGTTCTCCACGAAAGCATTTCAGGCGGCGAATCTGGAGGCGTACAAGGCGCAGATGCTTGAGATGGAAGCGTCTTTTGGCGCTCTGCTGCGCCAGTTGCCAAGCGATACCGAGGTGCCGGGTTTGCTTGAGGATATCACCCGTACTGGCCTGGGCAGCGGGCTCGAATTCGAAGAAATCAAGCTGCAGCCAGAAGTGACCCAGCAGTTCTATATCGAGTTGCCGATACAGATCAAGGTCGTCGGCGCTTATCACGACCTCGCCACTTTCGTCAGCGGCGTATCGAGCTTGCCACGCATCGTTACCCTGCACGATTTCGAGATCAAGCCGAACAGTAAGGATTCGCCTTCCAAGCTGCACATGAGCATCCTGGCAAAGACCTATCGCTATAACGACAAGGGGCTGCAGAAATGAAAGGAGCCCGATGTCTGGCGATGGGCCTGGGCATGCTGGTGCTGGCCGGGTGCGGTGTCAGCGGAGATTTCGACGATCTGCGCAGTTACATGGATGAGGTGCGAGCCAAGCCGAAAGGCTCGATCGAGCCGCTGCCCGCGTTTCTGCCGTACGAGGCGTTTACCTACAGCGCGGCGTCGTTGCGCCATCCCTTCCAGCCGCCTATGAAGATCGATCTGACTCGGCGGCAGAAAGGGACAAAGGATGTAAGGCCCGACGAAAGCCGTATCAAGCAGTTTCTTGAGGAATTCAACATTGAGAACTTCGTCATGGTGGGCACGCTGGCCAATGGCGCAGGTAGCTACGCCTTGATCAAAGGGGGTGACGGGGTTCACCGAGTCAAGGTCGGTGACTATCTGGGGCGCAACCATGGCCGTATCGTTGAGATCAGCGAGGCCGAGGTGGATGTGCTTGAAATCGTTCCGGACGGAGAGGGTGGGTGGCTTGAGCGCCCGCGTAGCCTGACCTTGAAAGAGCGCTCCTGAGTCATGGCAAAAATGGAAACCTGTACCGGTCTGCACAACGGAAGCCTTTTATGAATACCACTCTCACCCGTCTCGGCTTGTCGTTGCTGGCAGCGCTCATCTCGCCTGCTCTGCTGGCGGCAAATCTGAACTCCCTCGACGTCGCGTCACTGCCTGGCGACCGGGTTGAGTTGAAGCTGGCTTTCGACGAGCCGGTAGCGACTCCGCGCGGTTACACAGTCGACCAGCCCGCCCGCATCGCCCTTGATCTACCAGGCGTCTCCAGCAAGCTGGGGTCGAAAAACCATGAGCTGGGTGTCGGTAATGCACGAAGCGTGACCGTGGTGGAGGCGCAGGGGCGTACCCGGCTCATCGTCAATCTCACTTCTCTGGTTCCCTATTCGACCCGTGTTGACGGCAACAACCTGTTCGTCGTGCTCGGCGAATCCGCTGGTGCCCCGGCGGCTGCTTCGGCTGCTGCCGCAACCGCCAAGACATCGGCCACGCCGAACCTTCCCCTGGCTATTGGACAATCCATCAGCAATATCGATTTTCGCCGAGGGGATGACGGGGCCGGCAATGTGGTCATCACCTTGTCTGATCCGTCGATCAGTCCAAGCATTGAAGAGCAAGGCGGCAAAATTCGGGTTTTCTTCGCCAGGACGCAATTGCCGGAATCGCTGCGTGTTCGGCTGGACGTCCAGGACTTTGCCACCCCAGTTAAGTTTGTCGATTCGAGCAGCAAGGCCGATGGCGCCAGTATTGCCATCGAGCCCAGCGGTCGCTACGACTACCTGGCGTACCAGACCGACGACAAGCTGACCATCAGCGTCAAGCCGCTCAGCGAGGCAGATGCCGAGCAACGCAAGGCCGAACATTTCACCTATTCCGGGGAGAAGCTGTCGCTGAACTTCCAGGACATTGACGTTCGCTCTGTTCTGCAGCTGATTGCCGATTTTACCGACCTGAACCTGGTGGCTAGCGATACCGTGCAGGGCAATATCACGCTGCGTTTGCAGAACGTACCCTGGGATCAGGCGCTGGATCTGGTGCTGAAAACCAAAGGCCTGGACAAACGTCAGGTGGGCAATGTTCTGCTGGTGGCCCCGGCAGACGAGATTGCCGCGCGGGAGCGTCAGGAGCTGGAGTCCAAGCGGCAAATTGCCGAGCTGGCGCCGCTGCGTCGTGAAGTCGTGCAGGTGAATTACGCTAAGGCTGCGGATATTGCCAAGCTCTTTCAGTCGGTGACTGCGGTCGATGGGCAGCCTGACGAACGGGGCTCCATCGCGGTTGATGACCGCACGAACAACATAATCGCCTACCAAACCCAGGAACGTTTGGATGAACTGCGCCGTATCGTAACCCAACTGGATATCCCGGTTCGCCAGGTCATGATCGAGGCGCGGATTGTTGAGGCGAACGTTGGCTACGATAAAGCGCTTGGGGTGCGCTGGGGCGGTCAACTTGCGAACGATCAGTGGAGTGTCTATGGCAAGGATGGCAGCAGGTCTATCGATGATGATGGGGTTTTGCGGCTGCCGGGTTCAGATACCGTTGGCAACTTCACGCTCGACGAAGGCGTGGCCCCAGTTCCCTTTGTTGACATGGGGGTACTAGGGAGCACTTCCGGTGTGGGCATCGGCTTTATTTCGGATCATCTCCTACTGGATCTTCAACTCTCTGCGATGGAGAAAACCGGAAATGGAGAAGTCGTGTCCCAGCCCAAGGTCATGACAGCGGACAAAGAAACAGCGAAGATTCTGAAAGGCACGGAAGTGCCCTATCAGGAGGCCAGCTCAAGCGGTGCGACCAGCACCTCTTTTAAAGAGGCGGCCTTGTCCCTGGAGGTGACCCCGCAGATTACGCCGGATAACCGCATCATCATGGAGGTCAAGGTGACGAAGGATGCGCCAGATTTCCGCAACGCGATTGACGGCGTCCCGCCAATCGATAAGAACGAAGTCAATGCCAAGGTTCTGGTAAACGATGGAGAAACTGTCGTGATCGGTGGGGTGTTCTCCAACAGCCAGTCGAAAAGCGTCGACAAGGTTCCGTTTCTGGGCGATGTGCCTTATCTTGGCCGCTTGTTTCGTCGCGATGTCGTGACGGATGCCAAGTCTGAACTGTTGGTGTTCCTTACACCCAGAATCCTGAATCATCAGGCAATCGCCGTGAATCGTTGACATCATTGAAAAATATTATCGTCGTAGGTCCGATGGGCGCTGGAAAAAGCACCATCGGACGCCTGCTTGCCAAGGAGCTTCGTCTCCCCTTTCGGGACTCCGACAAGGAGATCGAGCAGTGCACCGGTGCCAGCATTCCGCTGATATTCGATGTTGAAGGTGAGCAGGGTTTTCGCGAGAGGGAACACGTCGCCATCCAGGCGCTCTGCCAGATGCACGGCGTCGTGCTGGCAACGGGCGGCGGTGCGGTGCTTCGAAAGGACACTCGCGAAGTGTTGCGCGCAGGGGGATATGTTATCTACCTGTGCACCTCGGTCGATCAGCAGCTTGAGCGTACCTCCCGCGACCGCAATCGACCGTTGCTGCGAGCTTCGAATCCGCGCGAGGTACTGACCGGATTGATGGCTGTAAGGGACCCGTTGTACCGCGAAATTGCCGACATCATCATCCAGACGGACGAGCGCCCCCCGCGCAGGGTGGTGCAGGAGATCCTCAGTCAGCTCCAGTCTCCCGGGCCTCGTGAAAGCCTGGACCGATCTGCGCTATCCTAGCCCCTTTAATCACGGGGGCCCCATGCAGACTCTACAGGTCGATCTCGGCGAGCGAAGCTACCCGATCGTGATTGCTGCGCAGCTTATCGATCAGGGTGAGCTGTTGGCCCGCCATATCCGTGGCAGGCAGGTTGCGATCGTTACCAATGACACCGTTGCGCCGCTCTATCTCGAGCGCCTTTCGCGCAGCCTCGGCGAATTCAAGCTGACTCCGATCGTGCTCCCCGACGGAGAGGCGCAAAAGAACTGGCAGACCCTGCAGTTGATCTTTGATGCGTTGCTCTCGGCCAGGCATGATCGCAACACCACTATTGTCGCGCTGGGCGGCGGCGTGATCGGCGATATGGCCGGTTTCGCAGCGGCCAGCTACCAGCGAGGCGTCGACTTCATTCAGGTTCCGACAACGCTGCTATCTCAAGTCGATTCTTCGGTGGGCGGCAAGACGGGTATCAACCATCCGCTCGGCAAGAACATGATCGGTGCGTTCTACCAACCGCAGGCAGTGCTGATCGACACTGCTACCCTGGTAACGCTGCCGGCGCGCGAGTTGTCCGCCGGCCTCGCCGAGGTGATCAAATACGGGTTGATCTGTGACGAGCCGTTCCTCGGCTGGCTCGAGGACAATATCGACAGGCTTCGCGCGTTGGATCAAGTGGCGCTTACCGAGGCGATAAAACGTTCCTGTATGGCCAAGGCCAAGGTGGTTGGCGCAGACGAGCGAGAGTCAGGCATTCGTGCCACGCTCAATCTCGGTCATACGTTCGGCCATGCCATCGAGACCCATCAGGGCTATGGTGTATGGCTGCACGGCGAGGCAGTCTCGGCGGGCACGGTCATGGCCCTGGAAATGTCGCACCGGCTCGGCTGGCTCTCCATTGCCGAGCGAAACCGTGCCGTGAGCTTGCTGTCGCGTGCCGGTTTGCCGGTAGTGCCCCCGGCCAATATGTGCGCCGAGGATTTCCTCAAGCACATGGCAGTCGACAAGAAAGTGCTGAACGGCCAGTTGCGATTGGTCCTGCTCAAGCACCTGGGCGAAGCCGTGGTGACTGGGGACTTCCCCCGTGAAGTGCTGGCGGCCACATTGAACGTCAACTACGACGCGCTTACGCAATAGTCAGAACCTAAGAGATGTCCATGTCCAGTTTGTCTGCCGACGATTCGTATCTGAATCATTACGGGTTCAGCCATGATCCCTTTGCTGCACGCGTGCCCAGCTTCAAGTTCTTCCCGGCTCGGCGCAAGCCCGTGCTGGGGCAGTTGCATCACCTGGCGCGCTACAGCCAGTTACTGCTGGTAGTGACGGGCCCCGAGGGTGGCGGCAAGACACTGGTGCGTCAGGCCCTGGTGGCCAGCAGTAACAAGCAGGCGGTTCAGAGCGTGGTCATCTCGCCCCAGGAAACGCTCGATTCGAACATTCTTTTGCAGCAGATCGCCCAGGCGCTCGGCACTCAGCGCGCCGACTTCGACTCGATCATGGCGCAGATCATTCAATTGGCGTTGACCGGTCAGGACGTGTATCTGCTGGTCGACGATGCCGAACGGCTTACGGGGGCGGCCGTCGAAACCTTGCTGCGACTGGCTCAGGGTAGCCCTGAAGGACGGCCGCACGTCTTTCTCTTCGGTGAGCCTGCACTGGTGGCGCGTCTGGAGGCGTTGGTGGAAGGTGAAGAACGCTTCCATGTGATTGCGCTTCAACCGTACGAGCAAGATGAAACTCGGGAGTATCTCGCGCAGCGCCTCGAAGGGGCTGGATCTGGGCTGGACTGTTTCACTGAAGAGCAGGTCGAGCGAATTCATGTCGATTCCGGCGGTTGGCCGGGTGCCATAAATCAGACCGCTAGAGAGGAGCTTCTTGAGGCAATGCAACAATCGAAAGGGCGTCGGAAGTCGGCCGGATGGAGCTTGCCGCTACCCATGAAGCACGTGCTGGCACTGGTCGTCGTCGTTTTTATCGTCTTGATCAGCTTGCTGATGCGTGACTCGGATGACTCGTCAGCGACGCCTGTCACCACCACATTGCCGCTGGGGACGGCACCGGTAACCGAGGCGCTTGACGAGGAGGCCGATACGGCGTCGGAGATCGTCCCGGTGCCGCCTGCTCAGCCGGTCATCCGCGAGCCGCTTGCTGCTGCTGGTAGTGCCGAGGCGGATGATCCATCGACGCAGGCTGTCGAGGAGCCGGCGCCTGTTGGGGAACTGGCTGACGACAGTCTCCGGGCGCCTGCAGAAATCGCTGCCCCGGTGGCTGTGGAGCCTCCGGCCGCTCAGCCCAATCGCGTAGCCGAGGTGCCGCGGGAGCCTGTGCGTCAAGTTGTCGCGGATGCGCCTGCCTCCCCTGCGAGCTGGTACGCCAACCAGTCCAAAACCAACTACCTGGTTCAGGTGCTGGGTACGCGGACCCAGGCGAACGCTGAGGCCTTGGTCAAACGGCAAGGTGACGGTTTCCGTTATTTTGTCAAGCAGCATGAGGGTAGGCCCCTATATGTGGTGACCTACGGCAGTTTCCCCAGTCGCAATGCTGCATTGGAGGCCATCAAGAAATTGCCGCCCTCGCTACAGGCGGGTAAGCCTTGGGTGCGGAGTTTCACCAGCGTCCAGCAGGAAATTTCGCCGACTCGCCAGTAACTGCACCAAAATAGCGCGCAGCGCCCTGTTTTGGGGCTTGCAAAAATAAAATTGTGTCGCTCTACCGGGCTTTGTAAACTGCTCCCCCTTTTGCCCACGTGTATGACGGGGCGATTCTGTGCGCCGTCAATAAGGGGTTGATTTACAACGCATTTAGCTGGTGGAGTGCCTATGAGAGCAGGTCTGTTTCGTCCTGAAGAGTTCAAGGATAACTGCGGCTTCGGTCTGATCGCCCACATGCAAGGCGAGGCAAGCCATCACCTGCTTCAGACCGCGATTCAATCACTCACCTGCATGACTCATCGCGGCGGCATCAACGCTGACGGCAAGACCGGCGACGGTTGCGGCCTGCTGATGCAGAAGCCTGACGCGTTTCTTCGCGCCATGGCCAAGCAGCACTTCGACGCCGATCTGCCGGCGCTTTATGCGGTCGGCATGATCTTCCTCAGCCAGGACGCGGCCAAGGCGCAAGCGGCCCGAACCAGCCTCAACGAACAGATCGCTGCCCAGGGTCTGACCCTGGTTGGCTGGCGTGAGGTTCCGGTCGATACCACCGTTCTGGGCCGTCTCGCCTTGGAGCGCCTGCCGCGCATCGAACAGCTGTTCGTCTCGGCGGAAGGCCTGTCCGAACGTGATTTCGGCATCAAGCTGTTCTTCGCTCGTCGCCGTGCCGAAGTTGCCCTCGCCGGTGACAAGGAATTCTACGCCTGCAGCCTCTCCGACAAAGACATCATCTACAAAGGTTTGATGATGCCGGCGGACCTGGCGCAGTTCTACCCCGATCTCGGCGATGAGCGTCTGGCCACGGCCATCTGCGTGTTCCATCAGCGCTTCTCCACCAACACGATGCCGCAATGGCCGTTGGCCCAGCCGTTCCGTTTCCTCGCTCATAACGGCGAGATCAACACCATCACCGGCAACCGCAACTGGGCGCAGGCGCGCCGAACGAAGTTTGCCAATGAGCTGCTTCCCGACCTGGAAGCCCTCGATCCGCTGGTCAACCGTACGGGCTCCGATTCCTCGAGCATGGACAACATGCTGGAGCTGTTGGTCACCGGCGGTATGGATTTGTTCCGCGGCCTGCGCATGATCATTCCTCCGGCCTGGCAAAACGTCGAGACCATGGATCCCGATCTGCGCGCCTTCTATGAATTCAACTCCATGCACATGGAGCCTTGGGACGGTCCTGCGGGCGTAGTGCTCACCGATGGCCGCCATGCGATCTGCCTGCTCGACCGCAATGGTCTGCGCCCTGCGCGTTGGGTTACGACGAAGAATGGCTACATCACCCTGGCTTCCGAAGTGGGCGTCTGGGATTACAAGCCGGAAGACGTGATCGCCAAGGGTCGTGTCGGGCCGGGGCAGATCCTGGCGGTGGATACCGAAACCGGACAGGTATTGCATACCGATGACATCGATAACCGTCTGAAGTCTCAGCACCCGTACAAGACCTGGTTACGCCAGAACGCGTTGCGTATCCAGTCGACCCTGGACGATCACGACCATGGCTCGGCGTTTTACGATGCCGGCCAGCTCAAGCAATACATGAAGATGTTCCAGGTCACCTTCGAGGAGCGTGATCAGGTTCTGCGTCCGCTCGCCGAGCAGGGCCAGGAAGCGGTCGGCTCCATGGGCGACGACACCCCGATGGCCGTGCTGTCCCGGCGGGTACGTTCGCCGTTCGATTACTTCCGCCAGCAGTTCGCGCAGGTCACCAACCCGCCGATCGACCCGCTGCGCGAGTCCATCGTGATGTCGCTGGAAACCTGCCTGGGTGCCGAGCGCAATGTCTTCGAGGAAACCGCCGAGCACGCCAATCGCGCGATCCTGACCACGCCGGTGATCTCTCCGGCGAAGTGGCGGACGATCATGGAGCTCGACCGCCCTGGCTTCGAGCGCCATCTCATCGACCTGAACTACGACGAGTCCCTCGGCCTGGAAGCGGCGGTGCGCAATATCGCCGACCAGGCCGAAGAGGCCGTGCGCAGCGGCAAGGTCATGCTGATCCTCAGCGACCGCGCCATCCAGCCGGGCAGGCTGCCGGTGCATGCATCGCTGGCCGTAGGTGCGGTGCACCACCGCCTGATCGAAACCGGCCTGCGCTGTGACTGCAACATCCTGGTGGAAACCGCCACTGCACGCGACCCCCATCATTTTGCCGTTCTGATCGGTTTCGGTGCGACCGCAGTCTATCCGTTCCTGGCGTTCGAAGTGCTCGGCGACCTGATCCGTACCGGCGAGGTGCTCGGCGACCTCTACGAGGTGTTCAAGCACTACCGCAAGGGGATCTCCAAAGGGCTGCTGAAGATCATCTCGAAGATGGGCATCTCAACCATCACCTCATACCGCGGCGCCCAGCTGTTCGAAGCCGTGGGTCTGGCGGACGAGGTCGTCGAGGTCAGTTTCCGTGGGGTCGCCAGCCGCATCAAGGGCGCGCGCTATGCTGATCTGGAAGCCGAGCAGAAGGCGCTGGCGACCGAGGCCTGGAGTCCCCGCAAGCCGATCCAGCAGGGCGGTCTGCTGAAGTTCGTCTACGGCGGCGAGTATCACGCCTACAACCCGGACGTGGTGGCAGCGCTACAGGTTGCGGTGCAGGAGGGCGATTACCACCGCTTCAAGGAATACACCGCGCTGGTCGATCAGCGTCCCGTGGCGATGCTGCGCGACCTGCTCAAGCTCAAGGTGTCGGAGCAGCCCCTTGCGCTCGAAGAAGTCGAGCCGCTGGAACAGGTCCTCAAGCGCTTCGACTCGGCCGGCATCTCGCTCGGCGCGCTGTCCCCGGAAGCGCACGAAGCGATTGCCGCGGCGATGAATCGCATTGGCGCACGCTCCAACTCCGGTGAGGGCGGCGAAGATCCTGCACGTTATCGCACCGAACGCAGCTCGAAGATCAAGCAGGTGGCCACTGGCCGCTTCGGTGTCACGCCGGAATACCTGGTCAACGCCGAGGTGCTGCAGATCAAGGTTGCCCAGGGTGCCAAGCCCGGCGAAGGTGGCCAGCTGCCGGGCGGCAAGGTCAACGGCCTGATCGCCAAGCTGCGTTACGCGGTGCCGGGCGTCACGCTGATTTCGCCACCGCCGCACCACGACATCTATTCGATCGAGGATCTGGCCCAGCTGATCTTCGACCTCAAGCAGGTCAATCCCAAGGCGCTGGTTTCGGTCAAGCTGGTGGCCGAGCCTGGGGTCGGCACCATTGCCGCTGGCGTTGCCAAGGCCTACGCCGACCTGATCACCATCTCCGGCTACGATGGCGGCACAGGCGCCTCGCCGTTGACCTCCATTCGTTATGCCGGCTCACCCTGGGAACTCGGCCTGGCCGAAACGCACCAGACCCTGCGTGGCAACGACCTGCGGGGCAAGGTTCGCGTACAGACCGACGGCGGGTTGAAGACCGGCCTGGACGTGGTCAAAGCCGCTATTCTTGGCGCCGAGAGCTTCGGTTTCGGCACCGCCCCGATGATTGCGCTGGGTTGCAAGTACCTGCGTATTTGCCATCTGAACAACTGCGCCACCGGTATCGCCACGCAGAACGATCAGCTACGCAAGGACCATTTCATCGGCACGGTTGACATGGTGGTCAACTTCTTCACCTTCGTGGCTGAAGAAACCCGCGAGTGGCTGGCTCGGCTTGGTGTGCGCACCCTGCAGGAGCTGATCGGGCGTACCGATCTGCTCGAGCTGCTGCCAGGTGAAACCGCCAAGCAGAACCATCTGGATCTGTCGCCGTTGCTTGGCAGCGATCAGATTCCAGCCGACAAGCCGCAGTTCTGTGAGGTGGAGAAGAACCCACCGTTCGATCAGGGGTTGCTGGCCGAAGAAATGGTCAAGCTCGCTCGTGCTGCCATTGATGCCAAGAGCGGCGGTGAGTTCGAACTGGACATCTGCAATTGCGATCGCTCCATCGGCGCCCGCGTCTCCGGCGAGATCGCCCAAGTGCACGGCAACCAGGGCATGAAAGACGCGCCGATCACCTTCCGCTTCAAGGGCACCGCCGGTCAGAGCTTCGGCGTCTGGAACGCGGGCGGCTTGCACCTGTATCTGGAAGGGGATGCCAACGATTACGTCGGTAAAGGCATGACCGGTGGCAAACTGGTGGTTACCCAGCCCAGGAACAGCGTTTTCGAATCGCAGCATTCGGCCATCCTTGGCAATACCTGCCTGTATGGCGCCACCGGCGGCAAGCTGTTCGCTGCGGGTACCGCGGGTGAGCGTTTTGCCGTGCGTAACTCTGGCGCCCATGCGGTTGTGGAAGGCACCGGCGATCATTGCTGTGAGTACATGACTGGCGGCTTCGTCTGTGTGCTCGGCAAGACCGGCTACAACTTCGGTTCCGGCATGACCGGCGGTTTCGCCTATGTGCTGGACGTGGACAACAGCTTTGTCGACCGGGTGAACAACGAGCTGGTCAACCTGCAGCGGATCACGGGGGAGGCCATGGAAGCGCAACGTAGCCATCTACAGGAAGTGCTGCGCGAATATGTCGCCGAAACCGGCAGCGCATGGGGCGCGAAACTCCTGGAAAACCTCGACGACTATCTGCGTCGCTTCTGGCTGGTGAAGCCAAAGGCGGCCAACCTGGCGTCACTGCTGTCGAGCACTCGGGCCAATCCGCAATAAAGCAGCCGCAAGCCGCAAGCCTCAAGCGACAAGTGAAGAGGCCTGCGGCTGCCGCAAAGAATCTTGCAGCTTGCAGCTTATGGCTTGCCGCTGCCGTTGAGAGGTCTTGAAATGACTGAACGTCTGAATAACGACTTCCAGTTCATCGAAGTCGGGCGCAAGGATCCGAAGAAAAAGCTGCTGCGACAGCGCAAGAAAGAGTTCGTCGAGATCCATGAACCCTTCAAGCCGCAGCAGGCGTGCGAGCAGGCCCACCGCTGCCTGGGTTGCGGCAACCCTTACTGCGAGTGGAAGTGCCCGGTTCACAACTACATTCCCAACTGGCTGAAGCTGGTTTCGGAAGGCAACATCCTCGCCGCGGCCGAACTGGCGCACCAGACCAATACCCTGCCGGAAGTCTGTGGCCGCGTCTGCCCGCAGGATCGCCTGTGCGAGGGTGCCTGCACGCTGAATGACGGTTTCGGCGCGGTCACCATTGGTTCGGTGGAAAAGTACATCGCCGACACCGCCTTCGCCATGGGCTGGCGTCCGGACATGTCCAAGGTCAAGCCGACCGGCAAGAAGGTCGCCATCATCGGGGCTGGCCCGGCCGGTCTGGGCTGCGCCGACGTGCTGGTGCGCAGCGGCGTGACCCCGGTGGTGTTCGACAAGAATCCGGAAATCGGCGGACTGCTGACCTTCGGTATCCCGGAGTTCAAGCTGGAGAAGACGGTCCTCAGCCGCCGCCGTGAAATCTTTACCGGGATGGGGATCGAGTTCCGCCTGAACACCGAAGTGGGCACGGACATCAGCATTGAACAGCTGCTCGCCGACTACGACGCCGTGTTCATGGGCATGGGCACCTATACCTACATGAAGGGCGGCTTCCCTGGTGAAGACCTGCCTGGCGTTCACGACGCGCTGGACTTCCTGATCGCCAACGTCAATCGCAACCTCGGGTTCGAGAAGTCGCCGGAAGATTTCGTCGACATGAAGGGCAAGAAGGTCGTGGTGCTGGGCGGTGGCGACACGGCCATGGACTGCAACCGTACCTCGATCCGTCAGGGCGCCAAGAGCGTGACCTGCGCCTACCGGCGTGACGCGGCGAACATGCCGGGCTCACGCAAGGAAGTGAAGAACGCCAAGGAAGAGGGCGTCAAGTTCCTCTTCAACCGGCAGCCCATCGCCATTGTCGGCGAAGGCAAAGTCGAAGGCGTCAAGGTGGTCGAGACCCGTCTCGGCGCGCCGGATGCCCGTGGCCGTCGCAGCCCCGAGCCGATTCCCGGTTCCGAGGAAGTGCTGCCGGCGGATGCCGTGGTGATCGCCTTCGGCTTCCGTCCGAGCCCGGCCGACTGGTTCGAAGGTCAGGCCATCCAGACCGACAACCAGGGCCGCGTCGTGGCGCCGGAATTGGGCCAGTTCAAACACCAGACCAGCAATCCGAAAATCTTCGCAGGTGGCGATATGGTGCGCGGCTCCGATCTGGTGGTGACGGCGATCTTCGAAGGGCGTCAGGCTGCCGAAGGCATCCTCGACTACCTTGACGTTTAAAAGCAGCGGCAAGCTGCAAGCCACAAGCTGCAAGTAACAGCGGGAAAGCAGAAAAAGCTTGACAGCCTATCGGCACCAGCCGCCACCCTGATGGGC
>NZ_JAMOIE010000038.1 GCF_024448935.1 Stutzerimonas stutzeri | reverse complement strand
GCTCAACCCCGAGAAAAAACCGGACCTGGAGCTGACGTTCCGGCATGGCGCAAAACATCTGTCGACGCTCTGGCTGATCGGCATACGCGTTTGAAAAAATTCATGGCAAGTCCCGTCGCCTTGGCGCGCTCAATCCGGGACGTCATTGAGCGACCGAGGCTCCTGCTCGGCCAGGTTGTTGTGCTGGTGTCGAAAGGCTGACAGCGCCTAGTAGGTGCTTAGCCGCGCTCGCATGATCGAGCCGAGCGGTCGGTGGGCGGCCAGACTGTGGTGAATGGCCTTCTCATGGGTGGCCAGGGTTTCATCCTGGTACACCGTGTCGCCCCACTGCTGGTAGATCCACTGCATGGGTTCGCGCAGGGCCTTGTCGTAACGCAGGGTTTCGATGCGCTCGGCGCTGAACTGCGCCTTGCATCGGTCTGGCCGTTCGATGCTGACTTTGTGGTAGCCGAAGTCGCGGTTGTCGAACACCTGCGCGGCAATGCCGTCGCCACCGGCCGGGGGTCGATGCTGGCCAGGTTGTTGAGGTAGGTTTGGGTGATTAGCTAGCCGCAACGGCCGCGCGGTTAGCCCTTTGCCGCGGCAAACTTTTCCACCCGCCTGGTTTCGCCCGCTACGATAAGAATGTCACCCGGATGGATCAGGGTTTCTGGCTTGGCGTAGATGAAGGCTTCATGGGTCCGCTTCACCCCGACGATGGTCACGCCGTAATGCGTGTGCACCCCGGAGTCAGCGAGTGTCTGGTTGTGGATACGCTTCGGGGCGTGGGTCGAAGCGATGGCGAAGCCGTCGTCGAATTCGATGAACTCGGACATTTTGCCGGTGACCAGATGCGCCACACGCTCGCCCATTGACGTTTCCGGATAGACGACGTGATGGGCGCCGGTGCGCTCGAGGATCAACCCGTGGCGCTTGCTCAGGGCCTTGGCCCAGATGTCCGGCACGCCCAGCTCCTGCAGCGCGAGCACCGTCAATACGCTGGCCTCGAGATCGGTACCGATGCTCACCACCACATGGCGGAACTGATCGACGCCCAGCTGACGCAATGCGCGGACGTCGGTCGAGTCGGCTTGGACCACATGGGTCAGGCGATCCACCCACTGCTGGACGTTCGCGCTGTTGTTGTCGATGCCCAGCACTTCGTGCCCCATGGACGTAAGCGAGTCGGCGACGGCCGAACCGAATCGCCCCAGGCCGATGACGGCGACGCTGTCGTTCTCGTATGTCTTGCCGAACAGGTTATCCAACAATGGGGCGCTCCTCCGGGTAGCGGTAGTGTTTGGTCACGCTGCGCAGCGCAAGGGCCGTGGCCAGGGTAATGGTGCCGACCCGGCCGATGAACATCAGCGCGATGATCACCAGTTGACCGGACGCTGGCAGGTCCGCCGTGATGCCGGTCGACAGACCGACCGTGGCGAACGCGGAAATGACTTCGAACAGCACGACGCCCAGCTCCAGCCGCGTCACGCTGAGCAGGATCATGGTGCCGATGGCCACGGTGAGCGAACCGAGGAACAGCACGGTCAGCGCCTGGCGCTGCGTCGCATAGGAGATGCGGCGGCGGAAAGCCACGGTGTCGGCGTTGCCGCGAATCTCGGCCCAGATGAAGAAGAACAGCAGGAAGAAGGTCGTTACCTTGATTCCGCCCGCGGTGCCGGCGCTGCCGCCGCCGACGAACATCAGGAAGTAATGCACGGCCAGCGTCTGGGCCTCGAACTGGCCGACGTCCAGGCTGTTGAAGCCCGCCGTGCGCGCCACTGCCGAGCTGAACAGCCCCGACAGCAGTTTGTCGCCCAGGCTCATGCCGCCGAGCGTGGCCGGGTTGCCCCACTCGTAGACCAGGATCGCCAGCATGCCGCCGAACAGCAGCACGGCCGACCCCCACAAGGTGATGCGCGTATGGATGGTCCAGGGCTTGCCGCGCTGGTCGCGGCGGAACTCGTAGAGCACGGGAAAGCCCAGACCGCCGATGATCACCGCCAGCATGACCGGCACCAGCACTACCGGGTCCGTGGCGAAACTCATCAGGCTGTCGGAATAGGTCGAAAAGCCGGCGTTGTTGAACGCCGATACCGCATGGAAAAGCCCGTCCCAGAGCGCCTTGGACCAGGCCAGGTCATAGCTCAGGCGAAAATGCAGGGTGAGGATCGCCGTCACGACCAGCTCGACGCTCAAGGTAACCAGCAGGATCAGCCGCAACACGCCGGTGACGTCCCCGAGCCCGAGCGAGCGTGTCTCCTGCTGCGCGACCAGACGGCTGCTCAACTGCAGCCGTCGCTTGACCACCAGGCCGAGCAGCGTCGCACCACTCATGATGCCCAGGCCGCCGATCTGCAACAGCAGCAGAATCACGCATTGCCCGAAAAACGACCAATACACGGCCGTGTCCTGCACGATGAGCCCCGTCACACACACCGCCGACACGGCGGTGAACAGCGCCGTCAGCAGCGGTGCCTGACCAGGCCCGGCCGTGGCCGCCGGAAGCGACAGCAGCGCCGTGCCCAGCAAGGTCGCGATGAGAAAGGCGAGCGGAATGAGACGAGCCGGTCGGCGGGCAGCGTTGTGTAGCAAAGGCGACACCTAAACGGTTGCGAGGCCGAACGTCCGGCCATCGAGCTGTGTGGGTTCCGGGTTTGCCGAGCAACAGCCAGCCTCGGCGAACTGGCCGCCACGATAGCAAAAGCGCATCGATACGGCGCGGTCACGGATACCTTCGCAATCTCGAGGTATCCAGAGCGTGCATGCCCGCCGGCGCGGTCTCCCTGAGCCTGCCGGCACCGAACAGACCGCACGTCGCCTCTCGCCAAAACGCCAAAAAGCAGTCATCAGCCTGCCACGCGCGCTTTCTAGTTTCGGTCGGACTCCACCGCACCGAGGACACAACAATGCATACGCGCGCACTGGATTGGCTGTTAGCGGCAAGCCTGATCGGCCTTGCCGGCCCGGCGCTGGCTCAGGCACTGCCCGAGCACGGCTCCATCGAACAGGATTACCGCGAGCAACAGTTGGAAGGCCTTAACGCCAGACAGCGCGCCAGTGAGCGTCGCAGCTGGCGCGCGCCCGACTGGCGGGTCGAGCCGGTGGTGTCGGTCAACCTGCTCAGCATCAACGACTTTCACGGCCAACTGTCGCCGCGCACCGTCGCCGGCCGGCCTGCCGGTGGCGCGGCGGTGCTCGCTTCCTACCTGAAATCGGCCAGCGGCGAATACACGCTGATCGTGCATGACGGTGACCAGGTCGGCGCCTCACCACCCAACTCCGCCCTGTTGCGCGACGAACCCTCGATCAGCTTCTTCAACCTGCTGGCCAACCCGCACTGTCGGCCGTTCAGCCGTCAGCTGGACATGCCGCGCAATGCGCAGCCTTTCGCCCAGCAACGCTGCAACCTGATCGGCACCCTCGGCAACCACGAGTTCGATAACGGCAGGACGGAGCTGCTGCGCCAGCTTACCGGCGGCAACCACGCCAACGGGCCCTTCCTCGAAGACCAATGGAAGGGTGCGCGCTACCCCACGGTGTCGAGCAACGTCATCGATCGGGCCACCGGCGAACCTCTGCTGCCGTCCTACTCCATCTATGACGCCGGCGGCGTGCGCATCGGCGTGATCGGCGCCGTGCTCAAGGAGACGCCCACCATCGTCTCGCCTTCCGGCGTCGCCGGGCTGCGTTTCGTCGACGAGGCGGACGCCATCAACCAGTCCGTGGTTGAACTGCGCCGACACGGTGTACGCGCCATTGTCGTCGCGCTGCACCAGGGTGGCCGGCAGACCAGCTATGACGGCCCGACCAGCCCAGAAGCCGACACCGTCACCGGCTCGGTAGTCGACATCATCGAGCGACTGGATGACGAAGTGGACGTGGTGATTTCCGGCCATGCGCACGGCTTTAGCAACGCGCTGGTGGCCAATGCCAACGGCACCCCGATCCTGGTGACTCAAGCCTTCTCGGCCGGCACCGCCTATGCCGACATTCAGCTCCAGGTCAGCCGCCGCAGCCGCGACATCGTCGAGAAGTCCGCCGCAGTAATGACCACCTGGGCCGACCAGGGCGCCGGTCTTTCGCCGGACCCGCAAGTCGCCGCGCTGGTGGCGCAGGCCGACGCTCGGGTCGAACCGCTGGTCGCGCGCGTGGTGGGGCTTGCACAGAATGCCCTCACCCGCAGCGAAACACCGGCTGGTGAATCGGCCTTGGGCAACCTGATCGCCGATGCCCAACGCGTGGGCACCGATGCGCAAATCAGCTTCATGAACCCGGGCGGCATTCGCGCGGATCTGGACAGCGGTGAAGTGACCTGGGGCGAGCTGTTCGCCATCCAGCCATTCGCCAACGATCTGGTTTCCATGGACCTGACCGGCGCGCAGATCAAGACCCTGCTCGAACAACAGTGGCTCGGCCAGAGCTATGCGCGCCTGCTCAAGCCTTCCGGCATCCGCTACAGCTGGTCCGCCAGCCGCCCCGTGGGCAACCGCGTGATCGAGATGCGCGATGCCACCGGTGCGCTGATCAACCCGGCGGCGACCTACCGCGTCACGGTCAACTCCTTCCTCGCCGGTGGCGGCGACAACTTCACCGTGCTCACCGAAGGCACCGACCGCATCGTCGGCCCGGTGGATCTGGATGCGCTGGTCGACTACATCGCGTCGCTCCCGCAGCCATTCAGCGGAAGTCTCGAGGGACGGATCGAGCGGGCGGACTGATTGAACTAGCGGTGACCAAAGGGGACAGATATTCCACTGCCCCCTTTTTTCTGTCCCCATTTTGCTCGTAGCGGCACCGTCACCCGCAGCGAAGCGGTCCAAGAGCACCACGCCCAGGCTGGCGAGTGCACACGGGAACCCTTCACGTGCGTCACTTATTCGCTTTGATCACTGCGTAACAAGCTGGGATGCGAGAAGCCTCTCGGTTGTCGATTTACGTTGTGCGGCGTCCACCTTGTTGCGGAGCAGCCCCATGCGTCTTGCCGACTTCATCCTCGATAACCTCGAGCCCATTCTCCAGTCGTGGGAAGACTTCGCCAAAACCATCCCTAGCACCTCTCCACAAATGGACGTTGATGCCCTGCGCGACCATGCCGAGCAGATGCTAAGAACCATCGCCGAGGACCTTCGCACCCGTCAGTCGGCGACCGAGCAGATTGATAAATCCATCGGTAAGGCAAACAAGGGCGACGGCAAAACGGCGGCGGAAACCCACGCCATCCTGCGCCATGACGCGGGCTTCAGCATCAACGAAATGGTCTCTGAGTACCGTGCCCTGCGCTCCAGCGTGCTTCGAAAGTGGTTGCAGGAAATAAAGAGTGGCACGGACTTCGAGGTCGAGGATATGACGCGCTTCAACGAGGCCATCGACCAAGCGCTTGCCGAATCCGTTGCCAGCTACTCACGGACGGTGACCAGCACGCGCAATGTCTTTCTGGGCATTCTCGGACACGATCTACGCACCCCCTTGGGCGCAATACAGCTCGGTGCCGAAGTCTTGCTTCTGGCCGAAAATCTGAGCGCTAAGCCCACGATGCTCGCCTCGCGGATTTACACCAGCGCCAAACGAGCCAACAAGATCGTCACCGACTTGCTCGATTTCACTCGCTCACAGAGCGGATCGGGCATCCCGGTGCACCAGATCGAGGTCAACCTGGCGGAGGTGTGCGAAGGCATGGTGGAGGAAGTGCGGGCCTACAACCCAGAACGCCAGATTGTCTATGACACCAGTGGAAACGTGACTGGCTTGTTCGACGCACCGCGCATGGAACAGGTGTTCTCCAACATGATCAGCAACGCGGTCCACCATGGCAGCAAGACTGGAGCCATCAGGGTAGGTATGCATGTCGAGCAGGCGCATGCGGTATTCACAGTGCATAACCAGGGAGAACCCATTGCCAAGGATGCAATCGCAGACATCTTCAATCCTATGAGCCGTCACTCCCAATACGCTGCAGGTGAACACGGCCCGCACTCAGGGCTGGGCCTGGGGCTATATATCGCCAGTGAGATCGTAGCGGCACACAGGGGGGCTATCGTCGTCGAATCAAGCGCCGAGCTAGGCACTACTTTTACCGTGAGGCTGCCGCTGACTGCGCACGCATCAAGACGCGCGACTGATTGAGCGACTAGCACGGCGAGGACTCACATCGTAGTGCGCGATCAGCGCATGAAAAAAGGCGACCCAAGGGGTCGCCTGTTTTCCATGCGTGACCGGTGCTTACTGGCCGAGCAGACCGGCGCCCAGTACCGAGCCGAAGGCAAAGCCGATGAATTCCTGAACGGTCATATCTTGGCCGTTCAAGGTCACCTTGTTGTCGGCGTAATGCAGCGAGCTGACCAGGCGATCGCCTTGCAGCTGGAACCAGCCCGCACCGAGTGCCATACCGCTGAACAACTCGGTCGTCAGGTCTGCCTGCTGCTGCAACGCAGCCGGGTCGGCGCTGTACTGCGGCTCACGCTGAGCGATCAGGCTGGCAACGTCGCGAACCAGGGCTTTATCGATACCGGCTTCGGCTTTGAGCGACGCCAGCATGCTGATGATCATCGCATCGGGGGTAAAGGCTTCCGCGCTCGGGCCCTGCAGGTCGGCCACCACGGACAGGCGGGCCGCACCGTTAGCGGTCTCGAAGCCGAACTCGTCGAGCGCCACGGTGGGCTTGTGCTCCAGCAATTGCAGGGCGAGCGCCTGCAGCTCCTGCTGCTGAACGTCGGTGATGTTGTCGAGTGCCTCCTGCGGGGTGGCCGCGCTGTCGAGGATCTGCTTGTAACTTTCCACCAGCGCCTTGAGGCTGCCTTCATCCAGCTTGCGCAGGCTGAGGGCGAGCGTCAGGTTGCGGATGGACTGACCGTTGGCCCCCACCTCGCCGACGCGGTAGCCGATCGACTGGTCGAAGCCGTCGCTGCTGCGACTCGACGCTTCTTCAATGGAGGCGTTCTTGATGACCACGGCGGGATTGTCGTCGGTCTGGATTTCCATGCGTTCAAGCGTGATGGCCGAGGGGCCTTGGCCGAACCCCTTGACGTAGTCGTGCTTGTCGACGGTCATGCCGATCCCGCTTAGCTTGACCCGCACCGGCTTGCCATCGTCACGGTGTTGCAGGTTCATGTCGATTTCCGGCAGCTGACCTTCCAGGCGCACGGTCGTGGTTTCGTCGGCCACTTCGAAGTTCACGGTGCCGGCCGCAACGCGAACCGTGCCGTCTTCGTGCTCAAGATTGAGGGGGGGCGAGCGCAGCGCGCCTTGTTGACTGCCGTCATAGCCGAAGGCGACATCGCCGACCAGCGGGTTTTCACCGGCGGCGGCCTCGAACAGCGCTTCAGTCTGCGCTGACCGCTCGAGGCGGAAATGGCTCTGGGCGGCAACCGGCATCCACTGTCCGCGGGTCAGGCGCGACACCGGAAAGGGGCCGTGCTCGATGCGGTCTTGCAGCAGCACGGTGAACTGCCGGGGCCCGCCCTCACTGTCCTGGGCCTCGATGTCGACCTGGTAGCGGGCGTTACTGGACAGCAGGCCGCTTTCGAAACTGAGCATTTTGACGGCAACCTCGGCTCCGGCCCCCACGCTCATCTCGCGCAGCTGGATATTGGCCTGCTCGACGGCATCGCGGGCAGTCGATTCAACCTGGGTGCTGGTGTAAAGGGTAGCGGCGCCGACGAGAGCCAGCGGTACGGCAACGGCAAGTACGAGTTTTTTCATGGAAACATCCTGTGCGGCGGCTGGGCAGACGTCCTGTCAGCCGGTGGTTGGCAAGCGGCGGCACTCTAGCAGTGCGCCTGTACAGGCTCCAGCACGCCATGCAGTCGGATGACAGGGTGAGAACGCGGGCAACAAAACTTCTTGAGCGCCGTAGGGCGGGCTTCAGCCCACCGTTGCCCGGTGATCATGCTGCGCTGTAGGGTTGGTCGTCAGGACGCGCCCAGCCACTAAATCGGTGGGCTTCAGCCCACCGTTGCCCGGTGGCCATGCTGTGCCGTAGGGTTGGCACTCAGGGCGCGGTTCAGCTACCAATTGGTGGGCTAAAGCCCACCCTACAATTTGATCTACTCCGTTACGTAAAGCCGATGCCGGAACCCCACGTCCGTAGGGTGGGCTTCAGCCCACCGTCGACCGGCATGCATCTTTACTCAATCGACAGAAGCGCAACGGCGCCGACGTACATCTCGTGAAGGCAAGGAGGCCTCCATGTCCAACTACCGCCGCAGTCTAGTACCTGGCGGCACGTGGTTTTTCACCGTGACCCTGGCCGATCGCCAATCTCGCTTGCTGGTTGAACAGGTCACACTGCTCCGACAGGCCTATCGCCTGACCC
Source organism: Stutzerimonas stutzeri (assembly GCF_024448935.1). GTDB lineage: Bacteria > Pseudomonadota > Gammaproteobacteria > Pseudomonadales > Pseudomonadaceae > Stutzerimonas > Stutzerimonas stutzeri_AO. The sequence goes on along the minus strand of NZ_JAMOIE010000038.1, from coordinate 33,959 downwards.
AGCACACCCGACCTTTCCAGACCCTCGCTATCTGCATCCTGCCGGATCACCTGCATGCTATCTGGAAACTTCCGAACGGCGACGCCGATTTTGCCGTTCGCTGGAGCCTGCTCAAGAGCACCTTCTCTCGACAACTTCCGGCCGTACCTCGCAACGCGAGCCAGATGCGCTAGCGTGAGAAAGGCATCTGGCAGCGCCGCTACTGGGAGCATCAGATTCGGAACGAAACGGATTTGCAGCGGCACGTTGATTACATCCACTACAACCCGGTCAAGCACGGGCTGGTAGAACAGGTCGCCGCCTGGCCCTATTCACGTTTCAACCGGTACGTGGAGAAAGGTCTGTTAGCACAGGACTGGGCGGGTAACGCAGGGCTCAGCGGCTCGTTCGGTGAATAGGTATCAGCCAAACCTAGGGCATGCTTGGAACGCCACACGTCCACTTACGGCAGCTACATGGCCATCAGATCGCTGCGGTGTCGAATAGCTAGTGCACCATGGCCCACACGACAAATAAATCGACCCGCACCGCTGCCCGTTCGAACCGGGCATACGAACCCGGCCAACAGGGATCGCGCAGCCCCGTTACTCAGAGGGGCTTCGCGCTCATCTGGATATCGACCTCATTGCCCGCGATGGCGATCGCCTTATTATTGCTGAACGGGCGAAGGTCCAGGGTATCGCCGTACTCGATCAATACCTGCTCGACCGCTTCTTTGAATGGCGGGTTTCCGTAATGCGGCAGCGGGTAGCAATCGATCAAGGCGAGCGACGCAAACGAGTCGAGATCGGGCGCGGCGCTGGGGTCATCCAGCCGCTGCAGATACTCAATGCTGGGCGCGAGCACGGCGGAACCGGCGGACTCGCCGATGTAGCACTTGCCTGCCCTGACCTGCTCGGCGATCAGTTGGTCCGCGCCGGTGCGCTTCAGCTCCTGCAGCAGAAAGAAGGTGTTGCCGCCTGCCACATAGATGTAGTCGTTACGTTCGAGCTTTCCGACGATGTCTTCCCGGCTGGCGGTCGACACTTCGAGTTCATCGATTATCAGGCCCGCTTCAACCAGCGCATCCTTGGCCGCGATCAGGTAGGCATTCACTTCCTCGGCAAGGCTTGCCGTAGGAATCAACGTAACCCTCTTTCCCCTGCACTCGCCTCGGGTGAAGGCGACGAACAAGTCAGCGACTTCTGCGAATGAAGAGGTCAGGAAAATATTCATACCGATCGCCGGTAAGGGATTCATCAAGCGGACCTATCCATCCGGGCTTGGAATATTCGGTGAAATATGTTCGCCAGTACTGACCTGGCGGGCAGAGCCCCCCGGTCTCCTATGCGTTTAAAAGCAACTTGGTTAAGCCACCGTCAACTATCCGGCTGATCGTTGCTGAGCGCCCACATTGAAGCCGAAGTAAACCCGCCGTTCACCTCGACTTTTTGCTTAGATGCAATTTCAAGAATATCGAGTTCAGCTTGGTGCGCTTTAAGGTACTTACCGAATTGGGCATTCCATGAATCAGATACAGGCACGCCTTTGTTCTGATGAAAACCGCCCATGTACTGCTCGATAATGTCAGTCGTCAATACCTCATTGCGATTAAGCCTGAGTTCGTTCAGCGTCTTGTTTAAGCGTTCGGTATTAATCTGTATTGCGTCCGCCATGTTTATCTCATCCTGGTTTTGATAGTGATCGCATGCAGAATATAGCCGAACCCGCGTGAATAGTTGGGCTTGGTAGTTCGCGCTCATTGTTTGCAGTCTCGAAGACCCACCACCACACCACTGAAGCGCTGCTGCAACCGTGCAGCCAGCCAGCTCTTGCCGGTGGATTCGGCTCCCGTCAGTACCAGTACTTTCATTGCATGCTCATCCTTGTGCTCACTTCAATCGACCCCAACGAAGCCACCGGTCTGGTGTTGCCACAGGCGCGCATAAAGGCCGCCCCGCTCGATCAGCTCGGCATGGGTGCCGGTCTCGATCACCCGGCCCTCGTCGATCACCACCAGGCGATCCATCCGCGCGATGGTCGACAGCCGGTGCGCGATGGCGATCACCGTCTTGCCGTCCATCAAGGTGTCGAGGCTCTCCTGAATTGCCGCTTCGACTTCCGAATCCAGCGCCGAGGTGGCTTCGTCCAACACCAGGATCGGCGCGTCCTTGAGCAGCACGCGGGCGATGGCGATGCGCTGGCGCTGGCCTCCGGAAAGTTTGACGCCCCGTTCACCGACCTTGGCCTCGAAGCCTACGCCGCCCAGGCTGTCGTCCAATGTGGCAATGAAGCCATCCGCACGCGCCTTTCGCGCCGCCTCCCAGAGCTGTTCATCGGTGGCATCGGGCCTGCCGTAGCGCAGGTTGTCGCGGATCGAGCGGTGCAGCAGCGAGGTATCCTGCGTGACCATGCCGATGTTGGCGCGCAGGCTTTCCTGATTGACCTCCGCGACGTTCTGCCCGTCGATGAGGATGCGCCCGCTTTCCAGGTCATAGAGGCGCAGCAGCAGGCTGACCAGGGTGGACTTGCCGGCGCCGGAGGGCCCGACCAGGCCGATTTTCTCGCCCGGACGGATATCGATGCTCAGCCCGCTGATCACGCCACTCTTTTTGCCGTAATGGAAATGCACGTCCTCGAAGCGCACGCCGCTCTGCTCCACCTCCAGCGGTTTGGCGTCTTCGCGGTCGACCACGTGGCGCGGCTGGACGATGGTCTGCATGCCGTCCTGCACGGTGCCGACGTTCTCGAAAATGCCGTTGACCACCCACATGATCCACTCGGACATATTGTTGATGCGGATCACCAGGCCCAGCGCCAGGGCGATGGCGCCGGTGCTGATCAGCGCCTCGCTCCACAGCCACAGCGCCAGCCCGCCGGTGCCGACGATCAGCAGGCCGTTCATGCAGGTGATCAGGAAATCCAGGCTGGTGATAATGCGCGACTGCAGGCGGAACTTGCCGAGCAGCTCCTGCATGGCCTCGCGGGCGTAGCCTTCTTCTTCCTTGGAATGCGCGAACAGCTTGAGCGTGGCGACGTTGCTGTAACCGTCCACCACGCGGCCCATGACCTTCGAGCGCGCCGCGGAAGCGGCCGCCGAGCGGGCCCGGATGCGCGGCACGAAGTACCAGAGCGCGGCGCTGTAACCGATGATCCACAGCACCAGCGGCACGATCAGGCGCAGATCGGCGGCGGCGAACAGGTACAGCGCACTGCCGGCGTAGACCACCACATGCCACAGCGCGTCGATCACCTGCATGGCCGAATCACGCAGCGACGGGCCGGTCTGCATCACGCGCTGGGCGATGCGCCCGGCAAAGTCGTTCTGGAAGAAATTCAGGCTTTGTTTGAGCAGATAACGGTGGTTCTGCCAGCGCACCAGATTGGTCAGCCCGGGGTTGATCGCTTGATGGGTCAGCAGGTTATGCAGGCCGAATACCAGAGGCCTGATAATCAGCGCCACCACCGCCATCCACAGCAGCGCGTTGCGGTGCTCGGTGAAGAAGGTCCGCGCGTCATCGGTGGTCTGGGCCATATCGATCAACTGGCCAAGGAAGCTGAACAGCGCCACCTCGATCAACGCCGCGAAGAAGCCGATCACCAGCACCGCGGCCATCAACGGCCAGACCTGCTTCAGGTAATGGGTATAGAACCGCAGCATACCGGCGGGCGGCGCGACGTCCGGGCTGGGCTTGAAGACATCGATCAGGTTTTCGAAACGGCTGAACAACATGGGGAACGGTCTGCTGTTGGCGAATGGGCAAGGTGGCGGCTTGGTCCCGCATAGGCGGCGTCGGTCGGAGAAACGGCTTTGGGGCGATGGCTCGAGACTGGCTGGAGCGCTCTGGCTCAATGGTTTAACTGCTGCAGCGTAGCAGTATCCGAACGACGTTATGTCGAGCATGACGGACCGGCTGCGGCACCCTCGTTGGACGTCTTCTACCCGGCGGCGTTTCCGCTTCGCACGCCGAGTCTGCTTCCGCCTGTCGATTTGGCTGCGTTTATCGCCGCGTCTTTACTGAACCGTCGCCCTTGCCTGCCGCCACTCGCGCAGGCCCATCACCGCCAGCAGCGTGAACAACCCATACAGCCCTGCGGTGAGCCAGTATTTTGAGAGACAAAGAACGCCACGTAGAGCGTGTCCACCACGATCCACAGCACCCAGCACTGCCAGCGCTTAAGCGCCATCCACAGCTGCGCCAGTAGGCTGAAGGCCGTGAGCGTCGCATCCGGCCAGGGATAAGCCGCTTCGGTAGCGGTCGCCATCAGCACCCCCAGCCCGACACCCCCCAGTACCGCGACAACAAGCCCAACGCCGACCTCCAGGGCCGTCGCGCCCACCACCGGCCGACCGCCTGCACTGCCGCTACCCCGCGCCCACTGCCACCACCCATAAACCTGCGTGGCCGCAAACACCCCGTTGAGCAGCACCTGCGAATACAACCGCACCTCGAAAAAGAACCAGGCGTAGAGCGACACCATCACCAACCCGATGGGCCAGCACAGCGGGTTCTGTCGCACCCTGAGCCAAACGGAAAGGGCGCCGAGGGCGGAGGCGATGAGTTCGAGGGTGGTCATGGGGCCTGATCAGATGGAGAAACGGGCCGGCACGGCAGGTGCGCCTGGAGCTGATGTAACGCTAACTGGCTTGTCGCGTCGAAGGTCGGGCTCGCCTTGCGCAAACCCTATCAGGCCAATCCCTCTGTCAACGCCGCGCTGGGGCTGACGGAAGATTGTGTGGCGCTGGCAATCGGTAGCGGCGGGCTGCGGTGCGCGCTGGGCAAGCGCCAAGGGAAGTGGGTGGCTCACACGGGCCGCATGGCGCGGCCCGTGATCGCTCAGCGGTCGGCGTTCTACCGCTTGATCACGCACACCCGGTCTGTGCAGGTGCCGGCGTGGGTGGCGTCCAGGCTTTCCGTTGCGTCGCGGGTGCCGACGGTCTCGCCAGCCAGGCCGCCGCCAGTCGGGGAGGCGGTACCGGTGTTTTCCGGGTAGCCCGTACCGGCCCGTTTGGCCGCAGTGCCCACGTCGTAGCGCCCGGTATCGCCGGAGCCCGTTTGGGTGTCGGCCCCGTGGCCGGTACTCGCTGTACCCGTCGTGCCGGTGACCGGGGCAGCCGTATCGCGGGTTCCGGTTGAATGGCCCGCTGTCCCGGCTGCATGGCTGGTGGACCCCGCGAAATGCTTGTCCAGGTGACTGTCACCGCCGGTGGCGCCGGCATAGGGGCTGGTGGCTCCGGCATAGCCAGGGGTCGAACTTGCACCGGCGCCGTTGTCGTCGATATTGAGCGCGCCGTTGTACTCCAGTGCATCACGTGCGCGGATCAGCTGATCCTCGTCGTACACGTCGACGGCGATCACCAGCGAGCCGCGGCGCACGGCTTCCGGATATGCCGTGGCGTGGCGACGGTGTTCTTCATGTGGCTCATGGCCGAACAACGACTTGAAGAAGTGCGCGACCTTGGACTCGTGATGTTCGCGGTCGACGGTCTCGCCAGTGGTGGAATAGGGCGCGTCGTAGGCATGGATTTCCGCGCGGTCGGCGCCTACGGAATGAATCTGTTCTCTGGCGATGCCCCGCGACATCAGGTCGCCCTGGGTGCGGTTGGCATCGGTCAGCGTTGCGAACGCTGCTACTAGTGTGTGTTTCATGGTTCACCTCGCGTTGTGTTGACAACTGGGTAGTCGAGCGCTGCGCTGTCAGTACCGCATGACACGTATGGGTGCGGGTAACCACGGCAGCCTGCCGCTTGATCGGCTGCAACAAGAGCTACGCTCATTGAGATTGGGTCCGGACGTACCGCTATAGTTCAGATCAGCGGTCGGAAACTCGGCCAGCCTGGCTGCGCAGGCGATGGCGGCTCAAGGCGAGATGGGCATTTGGTTGAGGATGAAGGCGCCTGATGACGGCTGTCAGCGCTGCCCGCGACGGCGAACGCAGGGGACGGCACCTGCAGTGTTGCGTCGGCAGGAAGGCGGGTGGGGGGTGGGGCTTCGCTGATGGGTTCGAAGGCCGGTCAGTTTGCCTGACCGGCCGCGTGGCTTAGTCCAGGTCCGACGCGTCGTGGCGTTCCGGTGCCTGTTCGGACTCGTCGCCCCAGGTGCGATTGACCTTGCGTCCGCGAATCACCCCCGGCCGCTCGGCGACTTCAGCGGCCCAGCGCTGTACGTGTTTGTAGTCCTGCACCGAGAGGAATTCACCGGCCTCGTACAGCTCACCGCGGGCCAGCACGCCGTACCAGGGCCAGATGGCCATGTCGGCGATGCTGTAGGCGTCGCCAGCGATGTAGCGGTTCTCGGCCAGCTGGCGGTCGAGCACGTCGAGCTGACGCTTGACCTCCATGGCGTAGCGGTTGATCGGGTACTCGTACTTCTCCGGCGCATAGGCATAGAAATGCCCGAAGCCGCCGCCGAGGAAGGGCGCCGAGCCCATCTGCCAGAACAACCAGTTCAGGGTTTCGGTCCGTGCGCGGGTTTCGGTCGGCAGGAAGGCGCCGAATTTCTCGGCAAGGTAGACCAGGATCGAGCCGGACTCGAACACCCGCAGCGGTTCGCCTTCGACGCTGTGGTCGGCGAGTGCAGGTATCTTGGAGTTCGGGTTGATCTCGACAAAGCCGCTGCCGAACTGGTCGCCATCGCCGATATTGATCAGCCAGGCGTCGTATTCGGCACCGCTGTGGCCGAGCGCCAGCAGCTCTTCGAGCATGATCGAGACCTTCACCCCGTTGGGTGTGGCCAGCGAATACAGCTGCAGCGGATGCTTGCCGACCGGCAGTGTCTTTTCCTCCCGCGCGCCGGCGGTCGGGGCATTGATGCTGGCGAACTTGCCGCCCGAGGGCGCGTCGTGGGTCCAGATTTTTGGCGGTACGTAGGGGGTATCAGGCATGGGTAATCTCCTCGAGTGGGCGTACTTGGGATGTGACCAGCATGCTAAGCCTTTAACGCACGCGATCGAAATCAAGCGGGTTGATATCGTTGATCGACGGCGCGTAGCGGACGGCCTTCGTAGGAGCCAGCTTGCTGGCGATCCGGGACGGCAAGGAGGTTGCTGATCGCCAGCAGCTGCTCCTACGGCCATCCTGCCAGGGAGACAGTGTCGAGTCAGGGCTAGCCGAGCGGCGGCAGGTCGTGTTTGGTCAGCGGCAGCCGGACGATGAAGGTCGTGCCTTGCTCGGCATTGGATTCGACATGAATGGTGCCTTGGTGGGCGGCCACGATCTCGCTGGCAATATAGAGCCCCAGGCCTAGCCCGGAGTGAGGTCCATGCTCGCCAGCGGCGTACTGGGAGTGGCGGCTCATGGGGTTGAAGATGTCAGCAATTGCCTCCTCCGCAATCGGCTCGCCCTGGTTGTGTACGGAAAACACCGCATGCGCCTGTTCGGGGTGCAAGGACACCCTGATCTGTGACGTGGCGCTGCCGTGCTGCACGGCGTTGCCGATCAGATTGGAAAACACCTGCTCCATCCGCGCGGCGTCGAACGGCCCGGTCAGGTTTCCGCTGGTCTCGCAGAGAATGTTGCGGTCCGGGTGATAGGCCAGCACTTCTTCGGCCATGCCTTCGCACACTGCGGCCAGATTGGTTTCCAGCCGGTGCACCGGAATGCCTGCACCGCTCTGCGAACGGGTGAAATCGAGCAGGTCGTTGACGATCTTGTTGGCCCGTTTGACGCTGGTATAGATGCGCGACGCCAACATGGTCGGCTTGGCCCCGAGGCTGCCGTCGAGCAGCAGCACTTCCGCACCTAGCTGAATGGCGCCCAGAGGCGTGCGCAAATCGTGTCCAAGGATGCCCAGAAAGACGTTCCGCGTGCCGTTGACCGTTTGTGAGTAGCTGGCCACGGACTCGGCGAGCGCTTGGTCGATGGCCTCGTTGAAGCGGGTCATGTCCTCGACTTCGAAGTCGGTGCCGGACTTGATTGCCTGCAACCATTTGCTCAGCACGCTGGAGCGCAGGGCGCGGTACTCGGACACCATTTCATCGATGCTGAAGCCGGCGTCATGACGCAACACGGCGTGAGTTTGCGCCGCCGTTTCACCGCCGCTCTTGTGGGACTTGCCGACGGATTTGTCGAACTGCTGGGCTTTGGACTGACTGGTGCTCAGGTCCGCGGCAATCGTTCGCAGCATCTGCTCGGCATGATCCCGCAGGGCTTCGGTGTCCATGGAGCGGGATCCCAGAATGGTTCTGGCGAAGTCTTCCCATGACTGAAGAATGGACTCGAGGTTATCGAGGATGAAATTGGCAAGGCGCATCGGGCTGCTCCGCAAGGTTGGACGCCGCTAAGCTCACCGGGACAACGGTGGCGTCTTGCCCACGGCTGATGCGGATGTGGCCGACGCGAAATCAGAGGATCGTGTAACGCGCACCCAGTATGCACCAGCCCCGTCGCAGTCATGGCGCGAACCGCGAACACCGAGGCCCAGGCGGTGCACCTCGTAAGGTCGATCAAGCAGATTCGATAGGGGTCGTCGGCATCGGATAGCCGAGCGGCTTTTGTAGGAGCCAGCTTGCTGGCGATCCGGGGCTGCAGGGCGTTATTGATCGCCAGCAAGCTGGCTCTACAGGGGAGATGGCTTACTGCTGATTGCCCACGGCTGATGCGGATGTGGCCGACGCGAAATCAGAGGGTCGTGTAACGCGCACCCAGTATGCACCAGCCCCGGCGCAGCCATGGCGCGAACCGCTGCTCGGTCACCGGGCGGCGGCCTGGGTAAGTCTAGGGGGAGCGGTCAGCAGGTCAGCAGCGAACACCGAGGCCCAGGCGGTGCACCTCGTAAGGTCGATCAAGCAGATTCGATAGGTCGTCGGCATCGGATAGCCGAGCGGCTTTTGTAGGAGCCAGCTTGCTGGCGATCCGGGACGGCAGCGTTATTGATCGCCAGCAAGGACTGGGCGTCCCCCTTGCTCTTACACGGGCGAATGGCTTAGCTGAAACGAAGAAGCCGCTGCCCGGATCATGGTGCAGCGGCTTTAGGTTCGTTTGGCGAGAGAGCTTAGCCGCGGGCGCCGCGCACCCCTTCGCTCAACGCACGGCACAGACCGAGCACGCCTTGGACGGCTTGCTCGGAGGTTTCGGCATTGGCGATCTGGTCGATCAATGCCGAGCCGACCACCACGCCGTCGGCCAGTCGGGCAATGGCGGCGGCCTGGTCCGGCGTGCGGATGCCGAAGCCGATGCACAGCGGCAGATCGGTGTGGCGCTTGAGGCGCGCAACGGCTTCTTCGACGTGTTCCAGGGTCGCCGAACCGGCACCGGTCACGCCGGCCACCGAGACGTAGTAGACGAAGCCCGAGCTGCCGTTGAGCACGGTGGGCAGGCGCTTGTCATCGGTGGTCGGGGTGGTCAGGCGGATGAAGTCGATGCCCGCGGCCTGGGCCGGGTCGCAGAGGTCTTCGTTGTGCTCCGGCGGCAGGTCGACCACGATCAGGCCGTCGACGCCGGCTTCCACGGCTTCGGCAAGGAAACGCTCGACGCCCATCTTGTGGATCGGGTTGAAGTAGCCCATCAGCACCAGCGGCGTGGTCTGGTTGCCCTCGCGGAACTCACGAACCATCTGCAGGGTTTTCGCCAGGTCCTGCTTGGCCGCCAGGGCGCGAATATTCGCCAGCTGGATCGCCGGGCCGTCGGCCATCGGGTCGGTGAAGGGCATGCCCAGCTCGATTACGTCGGCGCCAGCCTCCGGCAGGCCCTTGAGGATGGCCAGCGAGGTGGCGTAGTCCGGGTCGCCGCCGGTGATGAAGGTCACCAGCGCGGCGCGGTTTTCCTGTTTCAGCTGGGCGAAGCGCGTCTGCAGGCGGCTCATATATGTTCTTCCTGTTCGTCGTAGTGGTGCATGACGGTCTGCATGTCCTTGTCGCCGCGGCCGGAGAGGTTGACCACCATCAGATGATCCTTCGGCAGGGTCGGCGCGCGTTTGAAGACTTCGGCCAGCGCGTGGGCGCTTTCCAGGGCCGGGATGATGCCTTCCAGACGGCAGCATTTGTGGAAGGCGGCGAGCGCTTCCTTGTCGGTGATCGAGGTGTACTCGACGCGGCCGATGTCATGCAGCCAGGCGTGCTCGGGGCCGATGCCGGGGTAGTCGAGACCCGCCGAGATCGAATGGGCATCGATGATCTGACCGTCGTCGTCCTGCAAGAGAAAGGTGCGGTTGCCATGCAGCACGCCCGGTACGCCGCCGTTGAGGCTGGCGGCATGCTTGCCGGAGTCGATGCCGTGGCCGGCCGCTTCGACGCCGATGATCTTGACCTCCTTGTCGTCGAGGAAGGGGTGGAACAGGCCCATGGCGTTGGAGCCGCCGCCGATGCAGGCCACCAGCGAATCGGGCAGGCGACCTTCCTGCGCCATCATCTGGTCGCGGGTTTCCTTGCCGATCACGGCCTGGAAGTCGCGAACCATGGCCGGATAGGGGTGCGGGCCGGCGACGGTGCCGATCAGGTAGAGGGTGTCGTGGATGTTGGTCACCCAGTCGCGCAGGGCTTCATTCATCGCGTCCTTCAGGGTGCCGGTGCCGGCGGTGACCGGGATCACCGTGGCGCCCAGCAGCTTCATACGGAAGACGTTGGCCTGCTGACGCTCGATGTCGGTGGTGCCCATGTAGATCACGCACTGCATGCCGAAGCGCGCGGCGACGGTGGCAGTGGCCACGCCGTGCATGCCGGCGCCGGTCTCGGCGATGATGCGCTGCTTGCCCATGCGCCTGGCCAGCAGGATCTGGCCGATGCAGTTGTTGATCTTGTGCGCGCCGGTGTGATTGAGCTCTTCGCGCTTGAGGTAGATCTTGGCGCCGCCGCAGAATTCGGTCAGGCGCTCGGCGAAATACAGTGGGGAAGGGCGGCCGACATAATCGCGTTGGAAGTAGGCCAGTTCTTTGGCAAATTCGGGATCGGTCTTGGCTTTCTCGTATTCGGCGGCCAGCTCATGGATGAGCGGCATCAGGGTTTCGGCGACATACTGACCGCCGAAGTGGCCGAACAGGCCCTTGGCGTCAGGGCCGTTGCGCAATGAGGTCATGGTCATCTCCTGCAGGGAAGCGGTGCTCCGCGTAACGGCGGATGCGCGATGGGGTGAAATTAACCGACTTGCGGTTCGATAAAAAGCGATAAGATCGCTGCAATCTGTCAGGAAAATTCACCGATGAGCCAAGAGCTTCCGCCGCTCAACGCACTGCGCGCCTTCGAGGCAGCGGCACGGCTGCAAAGCGTAAGCCAAGCGGCGGGGGAACTCTGCGTGACCCATGGGGCCGTAAGCCGGCAGATTCGCCTGCTGGAGGAACACCTGGGCATCGCCCTGTTCAGCAAGGAAGGTCGAGGCGTAAAACTCACCGATGCCGGGCTGCGGCTGCGTGATGCGACGGGCGATGCCTTCGAGCGCTTGCGCACTACCTGCGCCGAGCTGCGCCAGCAGACCACCGATGCGCCGTTCGTCCTCGGTTGTCCAGGCAGCCTGCTGGCGCGCTGGTTCATCCCGCGGCTGGATCGCCTCAACCGTGAGCTGCCGGACCTGCATCTGCAGCTCTCGGCCAGCGAGGGCGAGCTGGACCCACGCAAGCCGGGGCTGGACGCCACGCTGTGGTACGCCGAGCCGCCATGGCCGGCGGACATGCAGGTCTTCGAACTGGCCGCCGAATGCATCGGCCCGGTGCTCAGCCCCTACCACGGGCGCTGCGCCGAGCTGCGTAACGGCTCGCCCGCCGTGCTGCTCGATGAAACACTGCTGCACACTGCCTCGCGTCCGCAGGCCTGGCCGACCTGGGCCCGTCAGCAGCATCTCGACCCGGCGCGGCTTCGGTTGGGGCAGAGCTTCGAACATCTCTACTTTCTGCTGGAAGCGGCGTTGGCGGGGCTCGGCGTGGCCATCGCCCCGCAACAGCTGGTCGCCGACGACCTCGCCGCTGGTCGCCTGCTGGCGCCTTGGGGCTTCGTCGAAACCTCGGCACGGTTGACGCTCTGGGTTCCGGCACGGCGGTTAGATCGGCGCGCCGAACGCCTGGCCGAATGGTTGCGCGGCGAACTTAGCGGCAAGCAAACTGCGGCGAGCTGACGGCGTACCGGCTATGGCATCGGTCGAATAATGCTCCGCTCAGTCCTTCCGGTGTTCCGTGGCGGCGGGCCCGTCAGCGGGCTCGACGCGTTCGGCTGATTGGGCGATTGCCGACAAACGACGCGCCGCCTCCTGTGGTACACCCTAACGACTGGCGTGTCGCCGTTCTGCTATCAGGCTGTCGGACTTGAGCCCGCAGGCAGAAAGAGCATCGGATTTTTCCGAAATAGGCCGTTTTGCCATTTCCGCTTATGGGCATACGCCCATGCGTTTCAGGTGCGATGCCAGGCACACCAGGGTCCATTCGCCGCTGACCTTTCACGCCACGCAGCGAGAATACCGAAATCCCAACACCGATTTGAGGATGCCGAACACCGGCTCCACCGTTGGCTTGCGCAGTGCATGCCATTCTCGACCCACCTTGGTTTGTAGTTTGTTGCGCCATGCAGTACTTGCACGACCAGGCCGGCGCCCGGAACGTGGCACCGTATGATGAGGCGGTTCGCGCTCCGATGGTGCGCACGGCCCTTTTTGCGCCATGGGTAAGTGAACCAGCAATCCATGGTTCGGGAATTGCTGCGAACCAATTTTTCAAACGCCACGGGCTATCCCGCCGTCGCTCACCCTCTAATCGCTCGAAGACTTTGACTCGCCGCGTTCGAGCTGCGGTTGTTCGTCTCTCTCGAGGCGAACCAATCTACATTGGCACCCATCTTGCTCTTGCTCCTTGGCAATGAAGGTGCGCTTTCGCGTCCTGTTGCTCAGCAACCACCGGAGACCGGGTATGCCGCGAACCGAAATCGCTCAGGTGGCCGACAGCAATGCTGGGCTGGCCCTGGAGGCCTTGCGCAAGCTTGTTGCCATGCACGCCCTGATGCCTGAAAAGGCGTTGCCCACCGAGCGCGAGCTGGCCGAGGAGTTCGGAGTGGGTCGGCGGGCCGTGCGTCGTGCGCTGGCGGTGTTGGAATCCGAAGGACAGATTTGGCGTCGACAGGGTCGGGGCACCTTCATCGGGCCGACGCCGCCCAGCGCGCTGAGCTTCGCGCGCCTTTCGAGCCGGACCAATTTCAGCGAGGTGATGGAAGCGCGCCTCTACCTCGAGCCGGCGCTGGCGTCGCTCGCCGCGATCCGCGCCAGCGGCGAGCAGACCGCGATGCTGCGGCGACTGGTCGCTCAGATGACCGAACACCAGCAGGACGCCGAGCAGATCGAACTATGGGACAGCGCGCTGCACCGCTGCATCGCCGAGGCTGCGGGCAACCGCCTGCTGCTGGACCTGTTCGAGATGGTCGATGCCATCCGTCTCGACCCGATCTGGCGCGACCTGCGAGCCCGTGCCCGCAACGCCGACAAATTGCGCGGTTACGACCATGACCACGAGGCCATCGTCGATGCGATCGCGGCCCGCGCGCCGACCGAGGCGGCCGCCTGCATGCGCAGCCACCTGCGGGCGCTGCGTGATTCCCTGAACGTCGTTCTCGACCAGACCCTGGATGCCTGCGTATGACTGCCCCCGTGTTGAGCCTGCAAGATCTGAGGGTGCGCTTCCCCGGTGCGCCCGCCAATGTCGTCGACGGCCTCTCCTTCGAGGTGTCGGCCGGCCGTACCCTGGCCATCGTCGGCGAGTCGGGCTGCGGCAAGAGCGTGACCTCGCTGGCGCTGATGGGTTTGCTGCCGGCCGGCACCGAGGTCAGCGTGGCCCGCGCCGATTTCCAGGGCCGGCCGCTGCTGGAACTGGACGAAGCCGAGCGCCGCGATCTCAGGGGCAATCGCCTGGCGATGATCTTCCAGGAACCGATGACCTCGCTGAACCCAGCCTTTACCGTCGGTGAGCAGATCGCCGAAGGCGTGATGCGCCACCAGGGCCTGTCGCCCAGGCTCGCCCGCGAGCGCGCGCTGTCGATGCTGGAAAAAGTCCGGGTGCCGGACGCCGCCAAACGCCTGGATGCCTACCCGCACCAACTGTCGGGAGGAATGCGCCAGCGCGTGATGATCGCCATCGCCTTGGCCAACGACCCGAGTCTGATCATCGCCGACGAGCCGACCACCGCGCTGGACGTGACCATCCAGGCGCAGATTCTCTCGCTCATCGCCGCTCTGCAGGCGGACACCGGCACGGCGATGATCCTCATCACCCATGACCTGGGCGTGGTCGCCGAAGTGGCCGACGACGTGGTGGTGATGTATGCGGGGCGCGTGGTCGAGAGCGGCCCGGTGCAGGCGATCTTCGACGACCCGCAGCATCCCTACACGGTCGGCCTGATGGGCTCGATGCCCTCGATGGGGGCTCGCGAGGCACGTCTGGCGACCATCGAGGGTCGGGTACCGACGCCTGCCGAAATGCCCGAATACTGCCGCTTCGCCAGCCGCTGCCCGTTCGCGGTGGACGCCTGCCGGGCGCAGCGCCCGCCTCTGGTGGAAGTCGGCCCCGGGCATTTCGCGGCCTGCCTGCGGGTACCGCTGGAAGTTCACGCCGGAGCCTGCGCATGAAAACCCCCGACAAACCAATTCTCGAAGGTCACGGCCTGACCAAGCATTTCACTGCCAACCGCGGCTTCCTGCAGCGCGCCGCCGCGCCGGTGCGGGCGGTCGACGATGTGTCGCTCAGCGTGCGCCGGGGCGAGACGCTGGCGCTGGTTGGCGAATCCGGTTCGGGCAAGTCGACCCTGGGCCGCCTGTTGCTGAACCTGCTCGAGCCGACCGCGGGCGATGTCATCTACGAGGGGCGCAACCTCGGCAATCTGTCGGCGCAGGAGCTGCGCAAGGTGCGTCAGGAGCTGCAGATCATCTTTCAGGATCCTTTCGCCTCGCTGAACCCGCGCATGAATGTGCAGAGCATCGTCGGCGAGCCGATCTGGCTGCATGATGCCGCCGCTCGTAGCGAGCGCGAGGAGCGGGTCGCCGAGCTGTTGCGTACGGTCGGGCTCGCGCCGGAACACGCCGAGCGTTATCCCCACGAGTTTTCCGGCGGGCAGCGCCAGCGCATTGGTATCGCCCGCGCCCTGGCGTCGCGCCCGAAACTGCTGCTGGGCGACGAACCGGTCTCGGCCTTGGACGTGTCGGTCCAGGCGCAGGTGGTCAACCTGCTCGAGGACCTCAAGCAGCAGTTCGGGCTGACCCTGGTGATCGTCGCCCATGGCCTGGCGGTGATACGCCACATGAGCGACCGGGTGGCGGTGATGTACCTGGGCGAAATCGTAGAACTGGCCCCGGTCGATGCGCTGTTCGAGCAGCCGCTGCACCCCTATAGCCAGGCGCTGATCGACTCGGTGCCGGTCAGCCATCCCAAGGACCGGCGCGAGCGTCAGGTGCTCGGTGGCGACATGCCCAGCCCCAGCGCGCCGCCTTCCGGCTGCCGTTTTCACACCCGTTGCCCGCATGCACGCACCCTGTGCAGAGAGAGCCGACCGGCGCTTGAGATGTTGCCGGACGACCGTCAAGTCGCCTGCCACTTCTGGCGCGAGATCGCCTCGGCGGGCAGTGGCAGCCCCATCGTCGTCACCCCGAGTACCGCGTTCAGCCAGCGCCTGGCGCTGTTCAAGGCGCGTCAGTCAACCCTTACGGAGCCGCATCCATGAAGCACTTGCTCGCGTTTACCGGCGTCACCCTGTTGCTGGCCTGCAGCCAGGCCCTGGCCGCCCCGGCCACCCTGCGCATCGGCATCCAGGACGATCCCGACATGCTCGATCCGCACCGGTCGCGCACCTATGCAGGGCGATTGGTCTACACCGCCCTGTGCGACAAGCTGGTCGATACCGATGCCGACCTGCAGTTCATTCCGCGTCTGGCCACGGCCTGGGAATGGAGCGAGGATGGCAAGACGCTGACCATGAACCTGCGCGAAGGCGTGACGTTCCATGACGGCGAGCCCTTCGATGCCGAAGCGGTGAAATTCAACCTGGACCGTGCCCGCACACTTCCCGATTCGCAGCGCAAGAGTGAGTTGTCATCGGTGGAGAGTGTCGAAGCCACCGCGCCGACCACCGTCACGATCCACCTGAAAAAGCCCGATGCCACGCTGATCGCGCAGCTGTCCGACCGTTCCGGAATGATGCTCGCGCCCAAGGCGGCAGGGGGTGCCGACTATGCCAGCAAGCCGGTCTGCTCGGGCCCGTACGAGTTCGTCGAGCGCGTGCAGCAGGACCGTATCGTGTTGAGGAAATACGACGGTTACTGGAACAAGGACGTCTTCCATTTCGACCGTGTGGTGTTCATGCCGATTCCGGACACCTCGGTGCGTCTGGCCAACCTGCGCTCCGGCGATCTGGACATGATCGAGCGCGTGGCGCCCACCGACGTCAAGTCGGCCAAGGCCGACGCCAAGCTCAAGGTCTACAGCACGCCAGGCCTGGGCTTCATGGAAATGGTGGTGAACATCGACAACGGGCCGAAGTCGCAGAATCCGCTGGGTCAGGACAAGCGCGTACGCCAGGCGCTGGAGCTGTCCCTGGATCGCGATGCGATCAATCAGGTGGTTTTCGAAGGGTTGTATATCCCGGCCAACCAGGCGCTGTCGCCGAGCAGTCCGTTCTTCGATAAAACCAAGACCATCCCCGCCCGGGACCCGGAAAAGGCCCGTGCGCTACTGGGTGAGGCTGGCGTCAAGATGCCTTTCCCTATTGATCTGAAGGTAGCCAACAACCCCATCGCCCAGCAGATCGGCCAGATCATCCAGGCGATGGCACAGGAGTCCGGCTTCCAGGTGAACCTGATCGCCGGCGAATACGCGACCCAGCTCTCCGAGCAGCAGGCGGGCAATTACCAGGTGGCCCTCTACAACTGGTCGGGACGCCCCGATCCGGACGGCAACCTGCATCAGTTCGTCACCTGCAAGGCGCCCCTCAACGATGCGCGCTACTGCAACCCCAAGGTGGACGAGCTGCTCAACGAGGCGCGGGTGCGTAACGGCCTGGAGGAGCGCAAGGCGCTGTACGCCCAGGCCCAGGAGATCCTCATCGACGAGGCGCCTTACATCTATCTGTTCTTCGATCCGCGCCTGTTCGTCGCTCGCGGCGATCTGCAGAACTTCCAGCCGCAGCCCGATGGGTTGATCCGCCTGGAAAACGTCAGGCTCGCCCCGTGATCCACACCCCGGCCGCCACCGGAGCGGTGGCCGGGGTCCCGCTTCCCTCGCTGTTCAGAGGTCCGTCATGATCGGATTCATCTTCCGCCGCCTGCGCGCGGCGATACCGACCCTGATCCTGGTATCGCTGTTCGTCTTCACCCTGCAGAAGCTGCTACCCGGAGACCCGGTACTGGCGATGGCGGGCGAGGAGCGCGACCCCCAGGTGCTCGAATACCTGCGTGACAAGTACCGGCTCAACGACCCGATTGCGATGCAATACCTGCAGTGGATCGGGGACGTGCTCAAGGGCGACTTTGGTCGCTCGATGCGCACCGAGCAACCGGTCACCCAACTGCTGCTCAGCAAGCTTCCGGTCACGTTGCAGCTGGCTGCCTGGTCGGTGATGTTCGCCATGCTCATCGGCATTCCGGCTGGGATCATCGCGGCGGTGCGCAAGGGCACGTGGGTCGATTACGGAGTCAACGTGCTTGCTCTGTCGGGTATTTCGATTCCCAACTTCTGGCTCGGGCTGCTGCTGATCCTGCTCTTCGCGGTCAAGCTGCAATGGTTGCCGGCTTCGGGTTTCGTTCCCTTCAGCGAGGATCCGCTGCGTAATCTGCAGACCATGCTGATGCCGGCCTTCGTGCTCGGCGCGAGCCTTGCCGGGACGCTCATGCGCCACACCCGCAGCGCCATGCTCGAGGTGCTGCGCTCCGATTACGTGCGTACCGCCCGGGCCAAGGGGCTGATGCCGCGGGTGGTGATACTCAAGCATGCGCTGCGCAACGCGCTGATGCCCATCGTGACCCTGAGCACGCTGCTGTTCGGCGAGCTGCTCGGCGGCGCCGTGCTGACCGAGCAGGTGTTCAGCCTGCCGGGCTTCGGCAAGATGATCGTCGACGCGGTGTTCAACCGCGACTATGCGGTGGTGCAGGGCGTGGTGCTCTGCGTCGGCATCGGTTTCATCCTGCTCAACCTGCTCGCCGATGTGCTCTATCGGCTGATCAACCCACGCATGAGGACCTCCGCATGACTGCCGCTAGCGTGATGTCCCGACCGGCTTTCGGCCTGCGCCTACCCCGGCGGGCGGTGCGGCCGCTGGGACGGTTCATGGCCAACCGCGGCGCGGTGGTCGGTGCGCTGATCCTGCTCTGCTTCATCCTCGCGGCGTTGCTGGCGCCCTGGATCGCACCCCACGATCCGCTCAAGGCCAACTTCATGGCTGTACGCCAGGCGCCCTCGCTGGTGTACTGGCTGGGTACCGATGAACTCGGTCGTGACCTGTTCTCGCGGCTGCTCTGGGGCGCACGCAGTTCGCTGCTCGCCGGGGCGGTGTCGGTAGCCATCGCGCTGGTCATCGGAGTGCCGCTCGGGCTTGCCGCCGGTTATTTCGGCGGCATGCTCGATGCGCTCATTTCGCGGGTGGTCGAGGCATTGTTGTCGTGCCCGTTCCTGGTCCTGGCGATTGCGCTGGGTGCCTTTCTCGGCCCGAGCCTGATGAACGCGATGATCGCGATCGGGCTGTCGGCGATGCCGATCTTCGTGCGCCTGACCCGCGGTCAGGTGATGGCCATCCGTCACGAGGATTACCTCGAAGGCGCGCGGGCCATCGGGCTACCGGATCGCTGGATCATCCTGCGCTACGTGCTGCCCAATGTGCTTTCCCCGATCGTGGTGCAGGCGGCCTTGACCATCGCCTCGGCGATTCTGGCCGAGGCCAGCCTGTCGTTCCTCGGGCTCGGCCAGCAACCGCCGACGCCGTCCTGGGGATCGATGCTCAATACCGCGAAGAACTTCATGGAACAGGCGCCTTGGATGTCCATCGCGCCGGGCGTTGCCATCTACCTCACGGTGCTGAGTTTCAACCTCGTCGGTGACGGGCTACGCGATGCGCTAGACCCCAAAGGCTGAGCCTCACCCGCTTCGGCGGCGTCGCCGGGCGTGACGCCGTATTTCAACTCCAAGGAAATCCGCTATGCCCCTCGAACTCGATTACACCCAGGCCTATGGTTCGGCGCGCTCCTGCGTCATGGGCCGCAACATGGTCGCCTGTTCCCAGCCGCTGGCCGCACAGGCAGGCATGACGATGCTGCAGCAGGGCGGCAACGCCGTGGACGCCGCCATTGCTGCGGCGATGGTGCTGACGGTGGTCGAACCCACCGGGTGCGGCATCGGCAGCGATGCCTTCGCCGTGGTCTGGGACGGCCAACGTCTGCAGGGCCTGAACGCTTCCGGGCGCTCGCCGGCCGGCTGGCGTCCCGAGTATTTCGCCGGCCAGCAGCAGATGCCGGAGCGTGGCTGGGGTGCGGTCACCGTTCCGGGCGCCGTCTCGTCCTGGGTCGCGCTGTCCAAACGCTACGGCAAGCTGCCCTTCGCACGCCTGGCCGAACCGGCCATCGGCTACGCACGCGACGGGTTCCAGGTGACGCCGGTGATCGCCCGGCTCTGGCAGCAGGGCGCCAAGCTGCTCAAGGATCAGCCCGGTTTTGCCGAATGCTTCATGCCGGGCGGGCGGACACCCATGGCCGGTGAGCGGGTAGTGATGGCCGATCATGCCCGTACCCTCGAGGCGATCGCCGAAACGCGCGGCGAAGCCTTCTACCGGGGCGCGCTGGCCGACGCCATCGTCACCCATGCGAAGGCCAACGGGGCGCTGATGAGTCTGGAGGATCTGGCCGAGCATACGGTCGACTGGATCGACACAATCAGCGTGCATTACGCCGGTATGGTGGTGCACGAACTGCCGCCCAATGGCCAGGGCATCGCCACCCTCAGCGCCCTGGGTATGCTCGAGGAGCTAGGTGTCGGCAACGACCCGGTGGACAGCCCCGAGACGCTGCACCAGGTGCTGGAGGCGATGAAGCTCGCGCTGGCCGACGTGCACGCGCACGTGGCCGACCTGACCCACATGCGCGTGACACCCGACCAGTTGCTGGCGCCGGGCTACCTGCGCCAGCGGGCGGCGCTGATCTCCAGCGAGGCAGCCGATCCCGGCCACGGCGATCCTCAGCGTGGCGGCACCGTGTACCTGTCTGCCGCCGACGAGAACGGCATGATGGTCTCGTTCATCCAGTCCAACTACATGGGCTTCGGCTCCGGTGTGGTGGTGCCGGGCACCGGAATCAGCCTGCAGAATCGTGGCGCCGGTTTCAGCCTCGACCCCGAGCACGTCAACTGCGTCGCGCCGGGGAAACGACCATTCCACACGCTCATTCCGGGCTTCGTGATGAACGCCGACGGCACGCCGCTGATGTCCTTCGGCTTGATGGGGGGGCCGATGCAGGCGCAGGGGCATACCCAGCTGATGCTGCGCATCCTGCGCTACCGGCAGAATCCCCAGGCGGCGATCGATGCGCCACGCTGGCGGATCGAGAAGGGCTGCACGGTCGCGGTCGAAGACGCCTTCGACCCCCTGACGCTCGCCGAACTGCGCCGGTTGGGACACGATCTGAAGGTGGAGCAGAATCGCTCGTCCTTTGGCGGCGCGCAGATCATCGTGCGCACCGAGCACGGCTATGTCGGTGGCTCCGAGTCGCGCAAGGATGGCCAGGTGGTGGCCTGCTAAAGCCCTTTTGCTCAGTCCTGCGAGCAGGCAAGTACTGAAGCGCAGCTCGCCGCTGGTTCATTGATCTGACCGTGGCGCCGGCGGCCATCGAGGCCGTGGCCGAGCGCCTGGCTTCGACCGTGGAAGTGGTCAGCCTGTACATCATGAGCGATCTGAAGAGCCTGCATATCCATACCTTGACCGATAGCTACGAGACCTTCGACGCCTTCGTCCGCGAACACATCTTCAATCATCCGGACATCCTCGCGGTGGATTGCAAGGCACTGTTGACGCGGGTCAAGCATCGCCGGGGTGGAGCACGATTGTGAGCTCGATAACGCCTTGTTACGGCGCGCGCCGCTTCGTCATGGGGCGCATCTGACATTCGTCAGCGCCGATGGCGCGGGGATTACCGATCGAGTCCAAATGGATCGGCGCAGCTTACGAATGTGTCGATTTGGTACCTCGCGCTGCCGTTTCGTCGACGCCCAGGCGCACAGTATGCCCGTTTGTTGTGCAGCAAGCAGATTGCCTGCTTGCTCCAATTTCGGAATAAATAACCAGAAATCAATAGCTTAGTTTCTGCAATCCACTGGCACGGCTGTTGCTCAGAGCTTTTGCACGACTTTACATCCGATAGGCAACCCGCCGATTAGGATCACGGACTGTGCAAAAGGAGATCTGCCATGAGCCTTAACCGTCGTACATTCCTCGGTGCTGGAGCCATTGCTGCAGGTGCCGGCCTGGCGATGGGCGCCCCAGCCATCGCGACCGCCGCCAGCGGCAAGACTTTCAATTGGAAGATGACCAACGCTTATCCGCCGGGCTCGCCGTTCTATGTTCAGGGGCCGGGCAGCCCGACGGACTTCTGCAAGCGGGTCGAGGCCTTGTCCAGCGGCCGCCTGAAGATCCAGCATTTTGCCGCCGGCGAGTTGATCCCCGCCCTGGAAGGCTTCGATGCCGTGTCCAGCGGGCTGGTCGAGATGAATGCCGCGAATGCCTATTTCTGGGCCGGCAAGATCCCCGCCGCGCAATATTTCACCACCGTGCCCTTCGGCATGAACACGCAAGGGATGAATGCCTGGTTGTACAACGGCGGCGCGCTGAAACTGTGGGAGGAACTCTACGAGCCTCATGGCCTGGTGCCGATGCCGATGGGCAACACCGGCACCCAGATGACCGGCTGGTTCCGCCAGCCGCTGGAGGGGATCGACAGCCTCAAGGGCTTGAAGATGCGTATCCCCGGCCTCGCGGGAAAGGTCTACAGCGAACTGGGCGTAGCCGTACGCCTGCTGCCCGGCGGCGAAATATTCCCGGCGCTGGAACGCGGCGTGATCGATGCCGCCGAATTCGTCGGGCCCTACCAGGACCGGCGCATGGGCCTGCACAAGGCGGCGAAGAACTACTACACCACCGGTTGGCACGAGCCGACCAACGTCACCGAACTGATCGTCAACAAGCAGGCCTGGGACAGCCTGCCGTCTGACCTGCAGGCGATCGTGCGGATCAGCGCCCAGGCCTGCAACGCCGAGAGCCTGGCCTGGTCGGACGCGGTCAATGCCGAGGCGCTGGAAGACCTGGTGAAGAACGAAGGCGTCAATGCACAGCCGTTGCCGGATGACATCATTGCACGGCTGCGCGAAGTCACCGCCGACACCCTGTCGAGCATGGCCGCCACCGACGCGCCGACACGCAAGGTGCATGACCATTTCATGGCCTTCCGCGAGCAGTACCGATCCTGGTCGGCGGTTGGCGAGAAAGGTTTCATGAACCTGGAGAGCTGATCGATGTGGGCCGTGATCAACCGCCTGGAGCAGCTGATCGAGACCCTCGGCAGCGTGGCGCGCGCATGCCTGTTGCTGCTGGTACTGCTGGTATCGGCCAACGTGCTGATCCGCTACGGCTTCGATGTCAGCCCGGTGGCGCTGCAGGAGCTGGAATGGTTTCTGATCTCGCCGATCGCCATGCTGGGCATATCCTACGTGCTCAAGCACCGGGCCGACGTACGCGTGGATTTCATCTACGAGCGCTTCCAGGCGCGTACCCGCGCCGCCGTGGATCTGTTCAGCGCGTTGGCCACCTGCCTTATCGGGGCCTTCCTGGCCTGGGCCTGTTGGCACTACATGATGCAGGCCTACCGGATCGACGAAGGCTCGCCCGACCCGGGTGGGCTGCCGCATCGTTACCTGGTCAAGGCTTTTCTGCCGCTGGGTTTCGCGCTTTTCGGCCTGCAGGGCATTGCCGATACCTTGCGTGCGCTGAGCGGTCTGTTCGCCACACCGCCGTCTGCTGCGGGGATGCAGTCGTGAGTCTCAACGAATGGCTGGCGATTATCATGGTCTTCGCCTTCTTCTCGATGATGATGGTCGGCGTGCCGGTGGCCATTTCCCTCGCGGTATCGGGCTTCGCTGCCGGCCTGATCGGCTTTGGCCCGATGCTGTTCAGCCTGTTGCCGGCACGAATGTTCGGCGTGGTCAGCAACTACACGCTGCTGGCGATTCCGCTGTTCACCTTCATGGGGGTGATGCTGGAAAAATCGCGGGTCGCAGAGGACATGCTGGAAACCGTGGGGCAGGCCATGGGCGGCCTGAACGGCGGCATGGGGCTGGCCATCGTGCTGGTTGGCGTGTTGCTGGGCGCTTCCACCGGCATCGTCGGCGCCACCGTGGTGACCATCGGCCTGCTGACCCTGCCGGTGCTGCTGCGCCGGGGCTACAAGCCCAGCGTGGCCTGCGGCACCATCTGCGCGTCCGGCACCCTGGGCCAGATCATCCCGCCGAGCCTGGTATTGATCCTGCTCGCCGATATTCTCGGCGAATCGGTGGGCTCGATCTTCGCCGCCGCCTTCGTGCCCAGCCTGATGCTGGCTGGCGTGTACGTCGTCTACATGCTGCTGCTTGGTCGCCTGCGCCCAGACTGGGTGCCGGCGATTTCTGCCGAGGAGCGTGCCCTGCTCAGCCGTCGGCAGTTGTGGAAGAACATTGCCCGGTCGGTGCTGCCGCCGCTGCTGCTGGTGGTCTGCGTGCTGGGTTCGATCATCGGCGGCCTGGCCGCGCCTACCGAGGCGGCCTCCATTGGTGCGCTGGGCGCTTTGATCATCGCCGGTTGCGCCGGGCGCCTGAGCCGCGACACGCTCAAGCAGACCCTGCACGGGACGCTGAGCATCAGCGCCATGATCTTCCTCATCCTGCTCTGCTCGCAGCCTTTTTCCCTGGCTTTTCGCGGCCTGGGTGGCGAGGCGCTGGTGCATGACCTGTTCAGTCTGCTGCCAGGCGGGGAGTTGGGCGCGGTCCTGTTTCTCATGGCCCTGCTGTTCGTGCTTGGTTTCTTCCTGGAGTGGATCGAGATCTCCTATATCGCCCTGCCGATGTTCCTGCCGGTGTTCATGGGCTATGACACCGACATGGTCTGGCTGGCGATTCTGGTCGCGATGAACCTGCAGATGTCTTTCCTGACGCCCCCCTTTGGCTGGGCGCTGTTCTTTCTGAAGGGTGTTGCGCCACCGGGCATCAGCACCAAGGACATTTATGTCGGCGCCTTGCCCTTCGTCGGGCTGCAAATGCTCGCCGTCGCCCTGGTGTTCTTCTTCCCAACCCTCGCCACCTGGCTGCCCAAGGCCATCGGCTGGTAACACGACGAGCGTGATCATGGAGTTCTTTGCTGCCTATAGTCCCCTGTGGCTGGCCGGTCTGGTCAGCGCCCTGCTGCTGACCGGCGCGGTGGCCGGCATCCTCGCCGGCCTGCTTGGCGTCGGTGGCGGTATCGTCATCGTTCCGGTGCTGTATCACCTGTTCACCCTGCTCGGCGTCGATCCCGAGGTGCGCATGCATGTGGCGGTCGGCACCTCGCTGGCGGCCATCGTGCCGACCTCGATCATCTCGGCCCGTGCCCACTACCGACGTGGCGGCCTCAAGCCGGAGCTGCTCAAGCCATTGATCCCGGGAACGCTGATCGGCGTGCTGATCGGCGCGCTGCTCAGCGGCTACCTGAGCGGTGAAATGCTGGCCGCGCTGTTCGCGCTGATTGCACTGCTGGTGGCGCTGAACATGGCGTTCGATCACAGCTTGAACCTGCGCGACGGATTGCCCGGAACGTTCGGGACCGGAGTCCTGGGTCTGTTCATCGGCAGCCTGTCGACGTTGATGGGGATTGGCGGCGGCACCTTGAGCGTGCCGATCCTCAATGCCTGCCGCACGCCCATGCACATCGCCGTGGGCACGGGCGCGGCGCTGGGCGTGGTAATCAGTCTGCCCGGCGCACTGGCCTATCTGGTCAACGGCCTGGGCGCGGCCAGCCTGCCCCCGGCCACGCTGGGCTACGTCAACCTGCTCGGCCTGGCCTTGATCGTTCCAGTGACGATGCTGACCGCGCCCTGGGGCGCCCGCATCGCCCATGCCGTCAACGCACGCCTGCTGCGGCGTCTGTTTGCGCTTTTTCTGGCCCTGACAGCTGCTCGCATGCTGCTCGGTGCCTTTGCCATCTGAGGATCGACCATGCTGAAAAGCACCCACGCCACCCGCGGTATCTTCGTCGCCCCCCACCACTTGGCTGCCCAGGCCGGACGCGACGTACTCAAGGCCGGGGGAAATGCCGTCGAAGCCATGGTCGCCGCAGCGGCCAGCATCGCCGTTGTCTACCCACACATGAACGCCATCGGCGGTGATGGCTTCTGGCTGATCCACGAGCCGGGCAAGGCTCCGGTCGCCATCGACGCCTGCGGCAGCAGCGCAGCGCTGGCCAGCCGCGAGTTCTACGCCGGCTTCGAGCAGATCCCCAGCCGCGGACCAAGCGCCGCATTAACCGTTGCCGGCACCGTGGGTGGCTGGGCCAAGGCATTGGAGATGGCTGCCGGCTGGGGTGCAACAATGCCATTGCGCGACCTGCTCGGCGAAGCCATTGGCCAGGCCCGCAATGGCATCGTCGTCAGCCGCAGCCAGGCACAGTTGACGCGGACCAAGTTCGACGAACTCAAAGACGTGCCCGGCTTCGCCGATGTCTATCTGGTCGGGGCCCAGGCGCCGACCGAGGGCAGCCTGATGAAGCAGAGCGCCCTGGCCGATACCCTGGAGCGCCTGGCCGAAGCTGGCCTGGACGACTTCTATCGCGGCGAACTGGCCGCGAGCATGGCCAGTGAGCTGGAGCGGCTGGGCAGCCCACTGCGGCTGGGCGATCTACAGGCCTACCACGCGCAGGAGGTCACCCCGCTGCAGGTGCGCCTGGGCGATGCTACCGTTTACAACATGCCGCCGCCGACCCAGGGACTGGCCTCGTTGCTGATTCTCGGCGTATTCGAGCGGCTGAAGGTAAGCGAGGCCGAAGGCTTCGCCCATATCCATGGCCTGGTCGAGTCGACCAAGCAGGCGTTCATGATTCGCGACCGGGTGGTAACCGACCCGCGCCGGTTGCCGGCCGACCCGCAAAGCTTTCTGACAGCCGAGCAGCTGGATGCGCTCGCCAGCGCCGTCGATACCAATACCGCACTGCCGTGGCCGCGCCCCGCGGCGCCGGGCGATACCATCTGGATGGGTTGCATCGACGGCGGAGGGCGAGCGGTGAGCTTCATCCAGAGCCTGTACTGGGAGTTCGGCTCCGGAGTGGTGCTGCCGTCCACCGGTGTAGCTTGGCAGAATCGCGGCATCAGCTTTTCCCTCGATGCCAAGGCGCTCCAGGCTTTGGAACCTGGCCGCAAACCCTTCCACACGCTGAACCCGGCACTGGCGCTATTCGATGACGGGCGGGTGCTGAGCTACGGCACCATGGGCGGCGAAGGGCAGCCGCAAACCCAGGCGGCGGTGTTCAGCCGTTACCGGCTGGGCAGTGATCTACAGGCCGCGGTCAGCGCACCGCGCTGGCTGCTCGGTCGCACCTGGGGCGATGTCAGTACCAGTCTGAAATTGGAGAGCCGCTTTGCGCCGGAACTGGTGGCCCAGCTGCAAGCGGCCGGGCATGTTGTCGAGACGCTCGACGAGCCCTTCAGCGACACCATGGGGCACGCCGGTGCGTTGTTGCGGCACCCCGACGGCGTGCTGGAAGGGGCTGCGGATCCGCGTAGCGACGGCAGCGTCTGCGGCCTCTAGCCACACCGATTGCCGCACCCGGCTTAGGCCACCTACGATACCGGGTCAGCGTCGGCGCCACCGCGCAAGCCGTCAGCTGGCGAGCGCGGTTTCGGCCTTGGCCTCGCCTTTCGCAGGGGTCTTCACCTCCACCGCATAGCCCTGCGGGTTGCGACTTTGCCAGCGCCAGGCGTCGGTGAGCATGGTCAGCAGGTCTTTTTCTGCCTGCCAGCCAAGCTCTTCGCGAGCTTTGCTCGGATCCGACCAGCACTGGGCGATATCGCCGGGGCGGCGCGCCTTGAACACATGGGGCAGCTGCCGCCCTATGACTTCCTCGAACGCCGTCACCATCTGACGCACGGAATAACCGCGGCCAGTGCCGAGGTTCCACGTGGAAACACCGTGCACCAGGCTTAATCGCTCCAATGCTTTCAGGTGCCCCTTGGCCAGGTCAACCACATGGATGTAATCCCGAATGCCGGTGCCGTCCGGTGTCGGGTAGTCCGCGCCAAAGATGTTCAGTTGCTTACGGCGGCCCACCGCCACCTGTAGCATGTAGGGCAGCAGGTTGTTGGGAATGCCGTTGGGGTCCTCGCCAATCAGCCCGGACTCATGCGCGCCGATGGGGTTGAAATAGCGCAGCAGGGCGATCGACCAGCGCGGATCGGATTCAGCCAGCCCCTTGAGCACGTTCTCGGCCATCAACTTGGACTGGCCGTAGGGGTTGGTCGGCATACCGGTGGGGCAGCTCTCGGTGATCGGCATCGTCGGCGAATCGCCGTAGACGGTGGCTGACGAGCTGAACACCAGCTTGAAGACGCCCGCTTCGGTCATGGCCTGACACAATGCGATGCTGCCGCTGACATTGGTTTCGTAATAGCGCAGTGGCTCGCGCACGCTTTCACCGACGGCCTTGAGACCGGCGAAGTGCAGCACCGCCGTGATGGGGTAAGAGGCAAACAGCGCCTTGAGCAGCGAGCGGTTGCGCACGTCGCCCTTGACGAACTGGACCTTGCGGCCGGCCAGGGCTTCCACCCGATCCAGCGCTGTCTCCGAACTGTTGCAAAGGTTATCCAGTACCAGCACCTCGTGGCCCGCCAGAAGCAGCTCCAGCACCGCGTGGGACCCAATGTAACCAGCGCCTCCCGTTACCAGAATCATGTGTCTACCTCGCATGGCGGAATTATTCGACGCGCACGGGGGATACGCGGCTGGCCGTATGAGCGCGGCCGCTGCATGCATCTCCAGGGTTGGGGTCGGCGCGTCGGGCGGTGCGCACTGCTGGAGCACTCAGCGCCGATGCCGAGGTAATTCAGGCGTCCTGTGATAGGGACGGGAGAAGGGGCGAGCAAGTTCCAGCGAAGCGACAGTCAGCCGATGACCGACCGCCAAAAGGGCCTCAGGGGAACCTTGCCTCACGCTGCGTCGTCCATAGCCGGCGAGCTGCGCTTGGATCGCTACGGTTGGGCAGGCTGCAGCGCGCCTCGATTTTTTTCCTGTACCGCGCAGGCTGCGCGGGTTTATGCGATGCGGCAGAAGGGACGCTCGAGGACTTCGCCATCTGCACGAGGTAGCCATGAGCTGGGCCGGCCCTTACCAATACGAGATTGGAAAATCCCCCGACAAGCAGGAGATGCCGCCCGAAGTCGTTTTCGATGAGCGGGTGCCGACCCTGCTGTGTCTTTCCCATTTGCGCTGGAGCTTCGTCTATCAGCGCCCACAGCATCTGATGTCGCGCTTTGCGCGGGACTTCAACGTGCTGTTTGTCGAAGAGCCGATCCCGACCGAAGATGCCAAGCCTTGGCTGGAGGTGCGGCCCGAGGAAAACGGTGTGCAGGTACTGATTCCGCGTCTGCCTCAGGGCTGCGAGGGCGATACGGCGCTGCGCGTGCAGCGTGACTTGCTCGACGGCTATCTGGACAAGCTTGGCGTCAATGAGCTGATGCTCTGGTTCTACACGCCGATGGCGCTCGGTTATGCCGGCCATCTGAAGCCCAAGCTCACCGTCTACGATTGCATGGACGAACTCTCGGCATTCCGCGGCGCACCGCCCGATCTGGTGCAGCGCGAACGCGAGCTGCTCGACCGCGCCGACCTGGTCTTCACCGGCGGCTACAGCATCTGGGAAGCCAAGCGCGAGCTGCACGAGAACGCCTTTGCCTTTCCCAGCAGCGTCGACGTGGCGCATTTCGCCAAGGCGCGCCGGCCTCAGGCCGATCCCGATGACCAGGCCGAGATTGCGCAGCCGCGATTGGGCTTCTACGGCGTCATCGATGAGCGCTTCGATATCCGGCTGGTGGCCGAGGTCGCGGAAAAACGTCCGGACTGGCAATTCGTGCTGGTCGGCCCGGTGGTCAAGGTCGATCCGGCGGACCTGCCGCAACGCGACAACATTCACTATCTCGGCGGCAAGGCCTACGACGCGTTGCCGCGTTACCTGTCCGGCTGGGACGTGGCGATCATGCCCTTCGCCATGAACGAATCGACCCGCTTCATCAGCCCCACCAAGACTCCCGAATACCTGGCCGGCGGCTGCCCGGTGGTGTCCACGCCGATCAAGGACGTGGTGCGCACCTACGGCGACACCGACATCGTCCATATCGCCGACACGCCCGATGCGTTCATCGATGCGGTGGAAAAAGCGCTGGCCGATGCCGAAGACCGCGACCGTCTGCTGAAGACCGCCGATGAGATTCTCGGCGACATGTCCTGGGACCACACCTGGGCGCTGATGAAGGAGAAGATGCAATGCGCGATGTGAGCTTGCAAGACAGTAACCCCGAGCACGCAGGTGGCGGCGCCAGCGTCCGTTCAGCTACCGGTCGACGAGGTTTCGACTACCTGATCGTCGGCGCCGGTTTTGCCGGCAGCGTCCTGGCCGAGCGCCTGGCGGCCGGGCTGAACAAGCGCGTACTGGTGGTCGACCGGCGTCCGCACATCGGCGGCAATGCCTATGATCACTACGACGAAGCCGGCGTATTGATCCACCGCTACGGCCCGCACATTTTCCACACCAACGCCCAGCGCATCGTCGATTACCTCTCGCGGTTCACCGAGTGGCGGGCCTACGAGCACCGCGTGCTGGCGCAGGTGGACGGGCAGGAAGTGCCGATCCCGATCAACATGACCACGCTGAACAAGCTCTACGGCCTGCACATGACCACCGAGCAGGAGGCAGCGGATTTCCTCGCCAGTCGCGCCGAGCCGGTGGAAGACATCCAGACCAGCGAGGACGTGGTGATCAACGGCATCGGCCGCGAGCTGTACCAGACGTTCTTCCGCGGCTACACCCGCAAGCAGTGGGGGCTGGACCCGTCGCAGCTGGACAAGTCGGTCACTTCGCGCATCCCGACGCGCACCAACACCGACGACCGCTACTTCACCGATACCTTCCAGCAGATGCCCAAGCATGGCTACACCAGGATGTTCGAGAAGATGCTCGCGCACCCGAACATCAAGGTGATGCTCAACACCGACTACCGCGAGATCCGCGACGAGGTGCAGCACGACCACCTGATCTTCTGCGGGCCGATCGATGAGTATTTCGACTACCGCTTCGGCACGCTGCCCTACCGCTCGCTGAAGTTCGAGCACAAGCAGCTCGAGCAGGAGCAGTTCCAGGCGGTCGGTACGGTCAACTACCCGAGTGAAGACGTGCCCTATACGCGCATCAGCGAGTACAAGCACCTCACCGGCCAGGTCCATCCGAAGACCAGCATCACCTACGAATATCCCTCGGCCGAGGGCGATCCCTACTATCCCATCCCGCGGCCGGAGAACGCCGAGCTGTACAAGCGCTACCAGCAGCTGGCGGACGAGACGCCGGGCGTCACCTTCGTCGGGCGGCTCGGCAGCTACAAGTATTACAACATGGATCAGGTGGTCGGGCAGGCGCTGGCGCTGTACAAACGCATCGAGGAAGCCGAACGCGGCCCTGAGTCCGGCGAAAGCACCAAACACAGCCAGTCGCTGGCTGAACAGGCACCCTGAGACGAGGCGCAAGATGCATCAGCCCACGCTGTTCAAAAGTTTCTTCATGGGCGGGTTCGAATGTTCCAACCATCGCCGCAGCGATGGTCGCCGCCTCGATCTGCTCGCCGCCACGGGACACGATCGCTGGGCGGCCCACGACTACGCCGAGCTGCACCGCTACGGCCTGCACAGCGTGCGCGACGGTCTGCGCTGGCACCTGATCGAGCGCCAGCCGGGGCAGTACGACTGGTCCAGCTTTCTGCCCATGCTGCAGGCGGCGCAGCACCAGGGCACCCAGGTGATCTGGGATCTGTGCCATTACGGCTGGCCGGACGACATCGACATCTGGCGACCGCAATTCGTCGAGCGCTTTGCCCGCTACGCTGCTGCCGCTGCGCAGGTAGTCAGGGACGAAACCGGCGCGGTGCCCTTCTATGCGCCGCTCAACGAAATCTCCTTCTGGGCCTGGGCCGGTGGCGATCAGGCTTACTTCAACCCGATGGCGCGCGGCCGCGGTTTCGAGCTCAAGCATCAGCTGGTGCGTGCCACCATCGCCGCGATGCAGGCGATCCGTGACGTGGAACCGCGGGCGCGTTTCGTCCAGGTCGACCCGGCCATCCACGTTACGGCAGAAAACGACCGGCCCGGTCCGCAGCGCGACGCCGAGCGGTTCCGCCAGTCGCAGTTCGAAGCCTGGGACATGCTCTGCGGCGAATTCTGGCCCGGCCTCGGCGGTGCGCCGGAATACCTGGATGTGCTCGGCGTCAACTACTACTCGAACAACCAGTGGTACCACGGCGACGGCCGCACCATCGAGCGCGACAACCCGGACTACCGGCCGTTCAAGGGCATCCTCACGGAAATCTGGCAGCGCTATAAACGGCCGCTGCTGATTGCCGAAACCGGCGCCGAGGGCGACCTGCGCGGCGACTGGCTGCGTTACGTCAGCGAGCAGGCCGGGCTGGCCATGCAGCGTGGGGTTCCGGTCGAGGGCATCTGTCTGTATCCGGTGCTCGACTATCCGGGCTGGACCAATGAGCGGCACTGCCCGGTCGGGCTGCTCGGCTTTGCCGACGAGAACGGCAAGCGCTGTGTGCACGAGGGCCTGGCCGATGAACTGCGGCTGCAGCAGATGCGTTTCAGCCAGTCCAGCCCGGCCCCGCAATTCGCCGAAGCCACGCCATGAACCAGGCGGCCGCCGTGCCTCAGGCCAAGCCGGACGAGCTGCTGCTGCCGAGCCGGCCGGTGGCCTTTCTCTGGCACTACATCTGCGCCCGGCCCTGGCATTTCGGTGGCCTGCTGGCGCTGATCATCGGCGCGGCCAGCTGCGCGGTAGCGGTGCAGTACGGCATGAAGCTGCTGGTGGACGCCATGGCCCAGGGCGCTGCGGATCGCGGTGCCGCCAACGTCTGGTGGCCGCTGGGGCTGTTCATCGGCCTGATCGTTGTCGAAAACGTGTTCTGGCGCCTCGGTGGCTGGCTCGGCTGTCGCACCGTGGTGGCCAGCGTGGTGGATCTGCGCGTCGACCTGTTCAAACACCTGACCGGTCACCCGATGCGCTACTTCAACGAGCATTTCGCCGGCTCGCTGGGCAACCGTATTTCCGCGGTGGGGCAGGCGGCCGGCGCCATCTACGGTGGCCTGGCGTGGAAGATCGTACCGCCCATCGTCGATTTTATTGGTGCGGTGGTGGTGCTGCTCACGGTGGACGTGCGCATGGCCCTGGCGCTGATTCTATTCGTCGCCCTCGTCGCCGCGCTGATCACCGGCTTCGGCATCCGCGGGCGCTCCAAGCATCAACGCTTCGCCGCGCAGTCGGCGCGGGTCGGCGGCGAACTGGTGGACGCGGTGTCCAACGTGTGGACCATCAAGGCCTTCTCCGCCCGTGACCGCGAGGCCGAGCGCCTGGCCCACGAGATCGGCTTCGAGGCCCGCGCCCAGCGGCGCAGCTGGATGTACCTGGAAAAGGCCCGGGTGATGCACGACATCTGCCTGTCGGTGATGGCCGGCGGCATGCTGATCTGGGCGATCCAGCTGTGGGTAGGTGGCGAGGTCACGGCCGGCGACGTGGTGCTGGTCAGCGCGCTGACCTTTCGCATCCTGCATGGCTCGCGGGACCTGGCGCTGGCGCTGGTGGACGCCACGCAGCAGATCGGCGCCATCGACGACACCCTGCGCATCATCGTCCAGCCCCACGGCCTGGAGGACAGCGGCGCGCAGCTGCTGCTGGCCGAGGGGGATATCACCTTCAAGGACGTCAGTTTTGGCTACCCCGATCGCGGCGCCGTGTTCGCAGGCCTCGACCTGCACATTCCGGCCGGGCAGAAGGTCGGTGTGGTGGGCTCGTCCGGCGCCGGCAAGTCCACGCTGATCAACCTCATCCAACGTTTGGATGACGTACAGGACGGGCGCATTCTCATCGACGGCCAGGACATCCGCAGCGTCAGCCAGGACAGCCTGCGCGAGAAGATCGCCGTGGTACCGCAGGAAACCGCGCTGTTCAACCGCAGCATCCGCGAGAACATCCGCTACGGCCGCCCGGACGCCAGCGATGAAGAGGTGGTCGAGGCGGCGCGCCGTGCCTTCTGCGACGGCTTCATTCGCGAGCTGCCGCAGGGTTACGACACCCTGGTCGGCGAGCGCGGGGTGATGCTGTCCGGCGGCCAGCGCCAGCGGCTCGGCATCGCCCGCGCCTTTCTCAAGGACGCACCGATCCTGATCCTCGACGAAGCCACCTCGGCGCTGGATACGCAGTCCGAAGGCGAGATCCAGGCGGCACTCAACAATCTTGTGCATCACCGCACCGTGGTAGCCGTGGCGCACCGCCTGTCGACTTTGGCCAGCTTCGATCGAATCATCGTGCTGCGTAATGGACGCATCGTCGAGGATGGATCGCCGAAGGAACTGCGCAACCGCGGCGGTGAATTCGAGGCGCTGTGGCGCCTGCAGGCCGAGGGCTTCAAACAGCAACCCAACCCGGCGGTATGAAGCGCGTCGCGGTGGAGTCTCGTAGCCTCCGGGAGCTGGGTTACGACCCCGATGAGCAAGTCCTGGAGGTGCTGTTTCACAACGGTTCGCTGTATCGCTACGAGCAGGTACCGGCCGAAGTGGTGCAGGCGCTGCTGGAGGCCGATTCCCTGGGGCGGCATTTCAATCAGGTATTCAAACCGCAGCATTACCGCTACCGGCGCATCGAATAGCTATCTGTGCCCGCCGCCAGTATCCAACGCAGTTCTTGCAGGAGATCACCGTCGTCCAGACGCCGGCGCTGTCGCGCAGCAAACTGGGCGATCATTGCTCACC
>NZ_JAMOIE010000037.1 GCF_024448935.1 Stutzerimonas stutzeri | reverse complement strand
TACACGCGCATCAGCATGTTCAACCTGCTGCGCCGCTCGGCAGACGTATCGGTAGGCGGTGTGCAGGTGATGAAGTTTGGCGAGTACATTCACTCGCTGTATGTGCCGACCAGCCTCAATCTGGTGAAGATCAAGCCGCTGCGCGGGACGTCACTGTTCATCCTCGACGCCAAACTGGTGTTCAAGCTGGTGGACAACTTCTTTGGCGGTGACGGGCGTCATGCAAAGATCGAGGGCCGCGAATTCACGCCCACCGAGCTGCGTGTGGTGCGCATGGTTCTGGACCAGGCATTCGTCGATCTGAAGGAAGCCTGGCACGCGGTACTCGACGTCAATTTCGAATACGTGCATTCGGAAGTGAACCCGGCGTTGGCCAACATCGTCAGCCCCAGCGAAGTGGTGGTCGTGTCGACGTTCCATATCGAGCTCGAGAGCGGCGGTGGCGATCTTCACATCACCCTGCCGTACTCGATGATCGAGCCGATCCGCGAAATGCTCGATGCTGGTTTCCAGTCCGATGTAAGCGATCAGGACGAGCGCTGGGTCAACGCGCTGCGCGAGGACGTGCTCGATGTGAACGTGCCGCTCAGTGCGACGCTGGTGCGGCGCCAGCTCAAGCTGCGCGAGATTCTCAATATGCAGCCGGGCGATGTGATCCCGGTGGAAATGCCCGAAGACATCATCATGCGCGCCAATGGCATGCCGGCTTTCAAGGTCAAGCTGGGTGCGCACAAGGGCAACCTGGCGCTGCAAGTGGTCGAATCTGTAGTGCGACCACGTTGATTAGCCTGGCAGGCCGTAAACGTAGGCGAGGCAGGCAAGACGAGGCCAAAACAGGCAAGGAGGCGGAGCGGGCTCGCGTACCAGTTTAGTGTTGTAAACGAGCATTCCGACGGGGCTCGCATCCGCGCCTGTTTTTAACGAATGTAATGCCAACGCAGGTAGTTTTCCAACAGCCTGCTAAATATTTACCAGCCGGTCGAGGACTAGCGATGGCAGACGAACATGAAAACAGTTCACCCGAAGAGCAGGCGCTGGCCGACGAGTGGGCTTCGGCACTGGCCGAGGCCGGTGACGCCAACCAGGATGATATCGATGCCTTGCTGAACCAGGGCCCGGCGGCAGCGCCGGCGCCGCCTCGTGCGCCGCTGGAGGAGTTTGGCAGCAGCCCGAAGTCGGCTGCCGCTGTGCCCGCAGGACTGGAAGGGCCGAACCTGGACGTCATTCTGGATATCCCGGTGTCGATCTCGATGGAGGTCGGCAGTACCGAAATCAGCATTCGCAACCTGTTGCAGCTCAATCAGGGTTCGGTGGTCGAGCTCGACCGTCTGGCCGGCGAGCCGCTGGATGTGCTGGTCAACGGCACGCTGATTGCGCACGGCGAAGTAGTGGTGGTGAACGAAAAGTTCGGCATTCGTCTGACTGACGTGATCAGTCCGAGCGAACGCATCAAGAAGTTGCGCTGACATGCGAATTCTGGCCTTTCTTTCGCTGCTGCTGGCATTGCCAGCGGTGTCCGCCGAGCCCGCAGCAAGCATGAGCAGCACCGGCATAGGCACGCCGATGACCAAGTTGCTGCTTGGCTTGCTGCTGGTGATCGGCCTGATCTTTCTGCTCGCCTGGCTACTTCGCCGGATGCAGCAGCTGAACCCGCGCAGCAACCAGGCGATCAAGCTGATTTCCAGCCACGCGCTGGGCCCTCGGGAGCGGCTAGTGCTGGTGCAGGTCGGCCGTGAACAAGTGCTGCTCGGCCTGAGCGCCGGTCGGATCACCCCACTGCATGTGCTTGAGGAACCGGTACACCTCCCGGATGCCGAGCCGGCCAATCCGGAATTCGCCCAGCGTCTGATGGAGCTGCTCGGGCGGGACCATAAGGACAAGCCCTGATGCTTCGATTGTTGTTGGCGGCCCTGTTGACTCTGGCCGCCCCGTTCGCCGTGGGCCAGGATGCCGGTGGTTTGTTCGCGCAGGGCGACAATCCGCTGTCGATACCGGCCATTACCCTAAGCACGGATGCCCAAGGCCAGCAGGAATATTCGGTCAGCCTGCAGATTCTGCTGATCATGACAGCGCTGAGTTTCATCCCGGCGTTCGTCATGCTGATGACCAGTTTCACCCGCATCATCATTGTCTTTTCGATCTTGCGTCAGGCGCTGGGCCTGCAGCAGACGCCGTCGAACCAGATCCTGGTGGGCCTCACCATTTTTCTGACATTGTTCATCATGGCGCCGGTGTTCGAGCGCATTAACAACGAGGCGGTGCAGCCCTATCTGAACCAGCAGTTGTCTGCGCCAGAGGCGATTTCACGGGCCGAGGTGCCGTTGAAGAACTTCATGCTCGCGCAGACCCGCGAGAGCGATCTGGAGCTGTTCGTGCGGCTGTCGCGCCGGACCGATATCCAGACTCCGGACGCGGCGCCGCTGACCATCCTGGTTCCGGCATTCGTGACCTCCGAACTGAAAACCGCGTTCCAGATCGGTTTCATGATTTTCATCCCGTTCCTGATCATCGACATGGTGGTCGCCAGCGTGCTGATGGCGATGGGCATGATGATGCTCTCGCCGCTGATCATCTCGCTGCCGTTCAAGATCATGCTGTTCGTGCTGGTCGATGGCTGGGGTTTGATCATCGGTACGCTGGCCAGCAGTTTCGGCACGCTCTAGGGCCTATACGGAGACACGCATGACACCCGAAGTCGCGGTTGACCTGTTTCGTGAGGCCCTCTGGATGACCGCCATGATCGTTGGCGTGCTGGTCGTGCCCAGTCTGCTGGTCGGCCTGGTGGTGGCGATGTTTCAGGCGGCCACCCAGATCAACGAACAAACCCTGAGTTTTCTGCCGCGCCTGTTGGTCATGCTGTTGACGCTGATCTGGGCCGGGCCTTGGCTGGTTCGAGAGCTGATGGAGTACACCCAGGGTCTGGTCCAGAATATTCCGTTGATCATCGGCTAGTCCTGATGATCTGGGCCTTCGAGGCGTATGCCGGTGCTTGAACTCAGCGATGCGCAGATCGGTGCCTGGGTCGGGCAGTTTCTGCTGCCGTTGTTTCGCATTGCGGCGCTGCTGATGAGCATGCCGATCATTGGTACCCAGCTGGTGCCGATGCGGGTTCGGCTCTATCTGGCAGTCGCGATTGCGGTGGTGTTGGTGCCCGGATTGCCGCCAGTCCCTGTGGTGGACGCGTTGAGCGGGCAGGCGCTGGTGTTGATTGCGGAGCAGATCCTGATCGGGGTCATGCTGGGCTTCGTGCTTCAGCTGTTCTTTCAGGTGTTCGTCGTGTCCGGACAACTGCTTGCCATGCAGATGGGTTTGGGCTTCGCGTCGATGATCGATCCGGCCAATGGTGTTTCGGTGCCGGTGATCGGCCAGTTCTTCAATATGCTGGCGATTCTGCTGTTCTTGGCCATGAATGGGCACCTGGTGGTGCTGGAAATCCTCACCGAAAGCTTCGTGACTCTGCCGATCGGCGGCTGGCTGGTTGGCACCAACCATTTCTGGGAAGTGGCCGGCAAGCTTGGCTGGGTGCTCGGCGCCGGCCTGTTGTTGGTACTGCCAGCAATCACGGCACTGCTTGTGATCAACCTGGCGTTCGGCCTGATGACCCGCGCCGCGCCGCAGTTGAACATTTTTTCGATCGGTTTTCCGCTGACGCTGGTGCTCGGCTTGATCATCGTCTGGATCGGCATGGCCGACATTCTTGCCCAATATCAGACGTTCGTCAGTGAAGCGCTGGCGATGCTGCGCGAATTGAGCGGTCAACGCTGATGCTGATTTGTTCCTCGATGCTGCCGGAGGCCGTGCATGGCTGAGAGCGAGAGCGGTGCCGACAAAAGCGAGGAGCCCACCGAGAAACGTATTCGGGAATCGCGCGAGAAGGGCCAGTTGGCCCGCTCCAAAGAGCTGAATACGGTGGCGGTGACGCTGGGCGGGATCGGCGGATTGCTTGCGTCTGGCGCCAGTCTGGCGGGCAGCCTGATGACGATGATGCAAGGCAGCTTCGAGCTCGGCCGTGAAACCTTGCTGGACGAAGGCGCTATGGTGCGATTGCTGATGAGCAGCGGCATGATCGCCCTCGAAGCCATCATGCCGCTGCTGATCGTGCTGCTGCTCGTCTCCATCATCGGCCCGATCTCCCTGGGTGGCTGGCTTTTTTCAGCCAAGGCAATGGCGCCCAAGTTCAGCCGTATGAACCCCGGGGCGGGCCTTAAACGGATGTTCTCGACCAAGGCCCTGGTCGAGCTGCTGAAGGCGCTTGGCAAGTTTCTCGTGGTGTTGATGGTGGCGTTGGCGGTGCTTGCCGCCTATCAGGACGATCTGCTGTCGATCGCCAAACAGCCGCTGGATCTGGCCATCATGCACAGTGTCGAGGTGGTGGGGTGGTGTGCACTGTGGATGGCCTGCGGGCTGATTCTGATTGCCGCGGTGGATGTCCCTTTCCAGCTTTGGGACAACAAGCAGAAGCTGATGATGACCAAGCAGGAAGTGCGCGACGAGTACAAGGACAGCGAGGGTAAGCCCGAGGTCAAATCGCGGATTCGGCAGCTGCAACGTGATGCCGCTCAACGCCGGATGATGCAGGCCATCCCTGACGCTGATGTGGTCATCACCAACCCGACCCACTTCGCCGTAGCGCTGAAATACGACGGCAGCAAAGGCGGGGCGCCAATGCTGGTGGCCAAGGGTGGGGATTTCGTCGCTCTGAAGATCCGCGAAATCGCCAACGAGCATCAGGTGACCGTGCTCGAATCCCCTGCGCTGGCGCGAGCGGTGTACTACTCAACCGAGCTCGACCGGGAAATCCCGGCGGGGCTGTACCTCGCTGTGGCCCAGGTACTGGCGTACGTGTATCAGCTACGCCAGTACCGCTCCGGCAAGGGCAAGCGGCCAGATCCGTTGAGCAGTCTGCCGATCCCGCCGGATCTGCGCAGGGATGAATAAGCAGCTACAAGCTGCTAGCCCCAAGCTGCAAGTTGAACGCGAAGGCGCACCGATCAGGTGGGGCTTTCGCTCATTTTGTGGCCGGGCAGGCACTTGCCTTCTTGCGGCTTGTAGCTTGCCGCTTGCAACTGCTCCTATTCGATCACCCCGCAGGCCACCCGAGCGCCGCCACCGCCGAGCGGTTTGGGTTCATCAGAATAATTGTCGCCGCCTTCATGAACCATCAGCGCATGCCCTTTGAGATCGCCGAGGCTCTTCAGGCGCGGCGCCAGGACTGGTTGGCTGGCATTGCCCTGGGCATCGACCACCAGGACGGGCAAGTCACCCATGTGCCCATCGCCCCAAGGTTCGCCATGCTTGCCAGCATTCTTCGGATCCCAGTGGCCGCCGGCTGCAACGGCTGCGGCCTGCTTGCCATCTTTCTCCGCGGGCTGGCAGCTGCCATTGGCATGGACGTGGAAGCCATGCGCGCCCGCGTTCAGGCCAGACAGATTGGGACGAAATACAAGGCCCTGATCGGTGGTTTCGACCTTCACGGTGCCGACAGAGCTGGCAACGCCCTGATCGTTGACCTTGTTCATATCGACTGAAAGGGTTTCGGCCTGCACGCCAACCGCGGCGCAGCTAGCCATTGCAGCGATTAACCACTGTTTCATAGCACGCTCCTGTTTGACTGAAGGAGGGCAGCGTCACGCCACCCGTCGACTGTCTGACTGCCTCAGTCCAGGCGCGTTCGATTGGCCCGTCATGGGCTGGTGAGGGCCGTATCGATGCGGGATCGAAATTGGACTCCTTCTTGCTATAGCCCGGACAGGATGCGTTTTCGCGTCAATTCTTTGGTCTTGTCTGGCGGGGTCTACGTGGATCGCACGCAACTCATCAATTTCGGCAATGGCCTGGCGAGCGCAGGGCGGGGCAACCTGGGTGTGCCGCTGCTGTTGCTGGTGATGATGGGCATGATGATGTTGTCGGTGCCGCCGTTCCTCCTGGATCTGCTGTTCACCTTCAATATCGCCTTGTCGATCGTCGTGCTGCTGGTCAGCGTCTATGCATTGCGGCCGTTGGATTTCGCCGTGTTCCCGACGATTCTGCTGGTCGCCACGCTGATGCGCCTCGCGCTCAACGTGGCGTCGACCCGAGTGGTGCTGATCAACGGCCATGAGGGCGGGTCGGCGGCAGGCCATGTAATCGAGGCCTTCGGTAACGTGGTTATCGGCGGCAACTACGTCGTCGGTATCGTCGTCTTCGCGATTCTGATGATCATCAACTTCGTCGTGGTCACCAAGGGTGCCGGGCGAATCTCCGAAGTCAGCGCGCGCTTCACCCTCGATGCCATGCCTGGCAAGCAGATGGCCATCGACGCCGACCTCAACGCCGGTTTGATTGATCAGACCGAAGCGAAGTTGCGCCGGGTCGAAGTCGCCTCCGAGGCGGATTTCTACGGCTCGATGGACGGTGCGAGCAAATTCGTCCGCGGTGACGCCATCGCCGGCCTGCTGATCCTGTTCATCAACCTGATCGGCGGCGTCGGTATCGGTATGGCGCAACACGGCATGAGCTTCAGCGAGGCAGGGCAGGTCTATGCGTTGCTGACCATCGGTGACGGCCTGGTCGCGCAGATTCCATCGCTTCTGCTTTCCACTGCCGCAGCCATCATGGTGACCCGCGTCACCAGTTCCGAGGACATGGGCCAGCAGGTCAACCGACAGATGTTCGCTTCGCCCAAGGCGCTGGCGGTGTCTGCCGGAATCATGATCGCCATGGGACTGGTGCCCGGCATGCCGCACCTGTCGTTCCTCGGCCTCGGTGCGGTGGCCGCGGGCGGCGCCTACTGGATCTGGCATCGTCAGAAGCAGGTCACGCAGCAGGCCGAGCAGGACGTGCAGAAGCAGCAGGAAATGCTCCCTGCCCAGCGCACAGCCGAGACCAAAGAGCTGGGCTGGGACGATGTGACAGCGGTGGACATGGTGGGTCTGGAGGTCGGTTACCGGCTCATTCCGCTGGTCGACCGCAACCAGGGTGGACAGCTGCTGGCTCGAATCAAGGGGGTGCGCAAGAAGCTCTCCCAGGACCTGGGTTTTTTGATGCCATCTGTGCATATCCGCGACAATCTCGACTTGTTGCCGAACGCCTATCGCTTGACACTGATGGGTGTAAGCCTGGCGGAAGCAGAGGTGTATCCGGATCGCGAGTTGGCGATCAATCCGGGTCAGGTGTTCGGCCCGCTCAACGGTATTGCCGCCAAGGATCCGGCCTTCGGCCTGGAAGCGGTGTGGATCGAGGCCAGCCAGCGCGATCAGGCGCAATCGCTCGGCTACACGGTGGTCGACGCCAGCACGGTGGTGGCGACCCACCTCAACCAGATACTGCACAAGCATGCCCATGAGTTGCTCGGCCACGAGGAAGTCCAGCAACTGCTGCAATTGCTGGCCAAGAGCTCGCCCAAGCTTGCCGAGGAGCTGGTGCCCGGGATGATCTCGCTGTCTACGTTTCTCAAGGTGTTGCAGGCCCTGCTGCAGGAGCAGGTGCCGGTGCGTGACATCCGGACCATCGCCGAGGCCATCGCCAACGTCGCCGCCAAGAGTCAAGATCCCGCCGCGATGGTGGCTGCGGTACGGGTCGCGCTGTCACGCGCAATTGTGCAAAACGTTGTCGGGCTTGAGCCGCAGCTGCCTGTGATCACGCTGGAGCCGAGGTTGGAACAGATATTGCTCAATAGCCTTCAGAAGGCAGGGCAAGGCTCCGAAGATGGCATTCTTCTGGAACCAGGAATGGCCGAGAAGTTGCAACGGTCCCTGGTAGAGGCCGCACAGCGTCAAGAAATGTTGGGTAAGCCGGCGATACTGCTGGTGGCAGGTCCGGTCCGCGCGATGTTGTCGCGGTTCGCCCGGCTCGCCGTACCGAACATTCATGTCCTGGCCTACCAGGAAATACCGGATAACAAGCAGGTCACCATCGTTTCCACGGTGGGTCAGAATTAACCGAGGGCTACAGGCCATGCAGGTCAAACGTTTCTTCGCAGCCGACATGCGTATCGCCATGAAGATGATTCGTGCCGAGTTGGGCGCCGATGCCGTGATCACGGGTAACCGTCGCGTAGCCGGCGGCGTCGAGTTGACCGCGGTGCTTGATTATCCGATGGAGTCGGCAGCTCCGAAGCAGTCGAATGCGGCGCTGGAAGCGGAGCTGCGCAAGACCCAGGCGCGTATCGCCAGTGCCCATGCGGAGCTGCAAGCGCCATCGCGCAGCCCTGCCGGGCAGGATCGTCAACTGCTTGACAAGCAACCTGCTGCCGTTCAGCCAGCGCCAGTCGCCGCGAGTGCTTCGTTCGATACGCGTGCGGTCGAAGCCATGCAGTCGGAGCTGCAGGGGTTGCGCGAACTGATCGAAGTGCAGCTCGGTTCGATTGCCTGGGGACAGGAGCAGAGCCGTCGTCCGCAACAGGCCGGGCTCTGGCGCCGCCTGCAACGCCTCGGCTTGCCGGCTGAGCTGTCGCGCGCATTGCTGGAAAAGGTGTCCACCGTATCCGAACCGCGTCAGGCCTGGCGCATGCTCCTGGCGCACCTGGCGCAATCGATCAAGGTCAGCAAGGTCGAGCCGCTGGAAGAGGGCGGCCTTATTGCGCTGGTCGGCCCGGCCGGTGCCGGCAAGACCACCACGCTGGCCAAGCTCGCGGCGCGCTACGTGCTCAAGCACGGCGCGCAAAGCATTGCACTGGCAAGCATGGACAACTATCGCATCGGCGCGCAGGAGCAACTGAAGACCTTGGGGCGCATCCTCGACGTGCCTGTCATCCAGATCGATCCCAGTCAGCCATTGAGCAAGACTCTGGCGCCGATGGCTCGCAAGCGCCTGATCCTGATCGATACCGCTGGCCTGCCGGCCGGCGACGCGATGATGGGTGTTCAGCTCGAAGCACTGGCTGATCGCGGTGTCCAGTCGAAGAATTACCTGGTGCTGCCGGCGACCAGCCAGAGACAGGTGCTCAAGGCGACCTGGCACAACTACCGTCGCTGCGGGCTGGCGGGCTGCATTCTGACTAAACTGGATGAAGCCGGGAGCCTGGGTGACGTACTTGGTCTTATCATCAGTCAGCACCTGCCCATCGCTTACCTTGCCGATGGGCCGCGCATCCCTGACGATCTGCATCTGCCACGCAGTCACCAGCTGGTCAGTCGCGCGGTGAGCCTGCAATCGGAAGAGGCTCCTAGCGAGGAAACCATGGCTGAGCTGTTTGTCGATCTGTACAACGGTTCTCGGAAGGTCGGATGAACGCAATGCTCCGAGAAGCACATAAAGAAGACGCGTTCGCGCTGAACGCATCGATGGCCCAAGGGCTCCAGCAAGAGATAGGCGTGTGAAAATGGGTATGCATCCCGTACAGGTTATTGCAGTGACCGGCGGCAAGGGTGGCGTCGGCAAGACCAACGTGTCGGTCAATCTGGCCTTGGCGCTGGCCGACCTCGGTCGCCGGGTGGTGTTGCTCGACGCCGACCTTGGACTGGCCAATGTCGACGTGCTGCTGGGTTTGACCACCAAGCGCACCCTGGCCGACGTCATTGCCGGCGAGTGCGACCTGCGTGACGTAATGATTCAAGGGCCGGGCGGCATCCGTGTCGTACCCGCGGCCTCCGGCACGCAGAGCATGGTGCAGTTGTCTACCCTGCAACATTCGGGGTTGATTCAGGCCTTCAGCGGCATCGGCGATGATATCGATGTGCTGATCATCGACACCGCCGCTGGCATTGGTGACGCTGTGGTGAGCTTCGTGCGCGCCGCGCAGGAAGTGCTGCTGGTGGTGACCGACGAGCCAACGTCAATCACCGATGCCTACGCGCTGATCAAACTGCTCAATCGTGACTACGGCATCAGCCGCTTCCGGGTCCTGGCCAACATGGCCCATGCGCCGCAGGAAGGCCGCAATCTGTTTGCCAAGCTGACCAAGGTGACTGAGCGTTTCCTCGACGTGGCGCTGCAATATGTCGGCGCGATTCCCTACGACGAATCGGTGCGCAAGGCCGTGCAGAAGCAGCGCGCCGTCTACGAGGCCTACCCGCGTGCAAAGTGCTCGCTGGCGTTCAGGGCTGTCGCCCAGAAGGTGGACACCTGGCCGTTGCCGGCAACGCCACGCGGTCATCTGGAGTTCTTTGTGGAGCGCCTGGTCAGGCCCGCCGCAGAGCCTAACGAACAATAGCGGCTGGATTCGGTATGTATTACAGCAAAGCTCAGGCTAAAGACTCCCAATACCAGCTCATCGATCAGTACGCGCCGCTGGTCAAGCGCATTGCCTATCACCTCCTGGCGCGTTTGCCGGCGAGCGTGCAGGTCGACGACCTGATGCAGGCCGGCATGATCGGCTTGCTGGAGGCGTCAAAAAAATATGACGCCGGAAAAGGGGCGAGTTTCGAGACTTATGCCGGTATCCGCATCCGCGGTGCCATGCTCGACGAGGTGCGCAAGGGTGACTGGGCGCCGCGTTCGGTACACCGAAACTCGCGCATGGTCAGTGAGGCGATTCGGGCCATTGAGGCAAGAACAGGACGCGACGCTAAAGATCAGGACGTTGCGGCCGAACTTAAATTGAGTCTCGATGAGTACTACGGCATTCTGGGCGACACCCTGGGCAGCCGCCTGTTCAGCTTCGATGATCTGCTTCAGGAAGGCGAGCATGGCGAGTTCGAGGAGGATGCAGCCAGCACCCATCCGGAACCGTCCCGCGATCTTGAAGACGAGCGTTTCCAACAGGCGTTGGCCGAGGCCATCAGTAACCTGCCCGAACGTGAAAAGTTGGTGCTTTCGCTGTATTACGACGAAGAGTTGAACTTGAAGGAAATCGGTCAGGTACTGGGTGTCAGTGAGTCACGGGTGAGCCAGTTGCACAGCCAGTGCGCGGCCCGTCTG
Organism: Stutzerimonas stutzeri; assembly: GCF_024448935.1. Lineage (GTDB taxonomy): Bacteria > Pseudomonadota > Gammaproteobacteria > Pseudomonadales > Pseudomonadaceae > Stutzerimonas > Stutzerimonas stutzeri_AO. The sequence goes on along the minus strand of NZ_JAMOIE010000037.1, from coordinate 31,462 downwards.
CGGGCTCGTCTTGGCGAGTGGCGCGCGCGTTAACGACCGGTTTGCGACAAAAGCATTAGAGACCGCTTACGAGCTTCATTCATGAGGCTCGCAAACAGACCGTGAGCAGGTCTCGGATTCGGGATTTACGGAGGTGTACTTGGACAAGAACATGAAAATCCTCATCGTCGATGACTTCTCGACCATGAGACGGATCATCAAGAACCTCTTGCGCGATCTGGGCTTCACCAATACCGCCGAAGCGGATGACGGCACTACTGCTCTACCGATGTTGAAAAGTGGCAGTTTCGATTTTCTCGTCACTGACTGGAACATGCCCGGCATGAGCGGCATCGATCTGCTGCGTGTGGTGCGTGCGGATGAGCGCTTGAAGCATCTTCCGGTGCTGATGGTGACTGCCGAGGCGAAGCGCGACCAGATCATCGAGGCCGCACAGGCCGGCGTTAACGGATACGTGGTCAAGCCATTCACGGCTCAGGTGCTCAAAGAGAAGATCGAAAAGATCTTCGAGCGCGTCAACGGCTGAAGCAGTAACGCCGCGAGGGCACTATGACGCAAGCAGACCAAGGCCTGGCAGAGTTCGAAGCGACTCTGAGGGCTCATGCACCCCAATTGATCGAAAGTCTGCAGCAAGGCCGCTTCGAAGAAGCGACGCAGATGTTCAATGAGCTCAATCAGGCACGCAACCTGGGACTATACCAGGAGGTTGGCAAACTCACGCGTGAGCTGCACAACGCCATCGTCAAGCTGGAAATGGATACCTGTGCGACCGGCGGCGACCCTTCCCCAATTACCGACGCCACGGACCGGTTGTCCTACGTCGTGGATATGACCGAAAAAGCAGCCAACCGCACCATGGACCTGGTTGAAGAGTCGGCGCCGCTGGTGAACTACGTCAGCTATGAGGCGCAGAGCCTGACCGCCGACTGGCAGCGCTTCATGCGGCGCGATATGAACGCTGAACAGTTCCGTGAGCTGGTCAGGCGCATCGACCAGTTTCTCCAGCGCAGCATGAACGATGGCAGCCAGCTGTCGCAGAACCTTAGCGAAATCATGCTGGCCCAGGATTTCCAGGATCTTACCGGTCAGGTGATCAAACGAGTGACCCGGCTCATTACCGAACTCGAAAGTAACCTGCTTAATCTGGTGCTGATGGCCGGCCAGGTTGACCGCGTGGCGGGCATCCAGCACGACCGCGAAGCGATGCGCGCCGAGCAGGCAATGAAAAAACAGGAAAAACAGCCTTCCAATGGTGAAGGTCCGCAGATGCATGCCGATATACGTGAAGGTGTCGTATCCGGGCAGGACGACGTTGATGATCTGCTTTCGAGCCTGGGCTTTTAGGGGAAGTTAAATATGAGCTTCGACGCCGATGAAGAAATCCTCCAGGATTTCCTGGTAGAGGCCGGCGAGATTCTCGAACTATTGTCAGAGCAGTTGGTGGAGCTGGAAAGCAGCCCCGATGACACAGCCTTGCTCAATGCGATTTTTCGCGGTTTCCATACGGTAAAAGGCGGTGCCGGGTTTCTCCAGCTGCATGAGTTGGTGGAGTGCTGCCACATCGCTGAAAACGTCTTCGACATCCTGCGCAAGGGTGAGCGTCGCGTCGACTCGGAATTGATGGATGTCGTGCTGCAGGCCCTGGACTCCATCAATGAAATGTTTAGCCAGGTGCGCGAGCGGACCGAAGTAACCCCGGCGACGCCCGAGCTGCTGGCAGCGCTGGCCCGTTTGGCCGAGCCGGCCGGAGCGCAGCAACCCCTAGTCGAAGCGTCTGTCGAGCCTGAGCCCGCCATGACCGCCGACAGCGAGTTCGAGCAGTTTCTTGGCGCGCTGGACGAATCTGCCGAGGCGCCGTCTTCAAACGCCCCGGATGAAATTACCGACGAGGAGTTCGAAGCACTGCTCGATCAGCTCCATGGAAAGGGTCAATTCGCCACGGAGCAGCAATCGACTGCGGTGACCAGTACGGCTGCGGTGGCGGGACAGTCTGCCAGCGACGAGATTACCGACGACGAATTCGAGGCGTTACTCGATCAACTGCATGGCAAAGGCCGGTTCGCCGAACCGGCTGCCGCTGCGCCTGCTGCCCCCGTCGGGTCCGTTGACAAGCCAGCCGCGGCGGGTGGCGATGACATCAGTGACGACGAATTCGAAGCGCTGCTGGACCAACTGCATGGAAAGGGCAAATTTGAACCCGATGCGGCCACGCCAGTCGCGGCTGCAGCTGTGCCTGCCGAGAACCAGGCTGCGCCAGCGAAACCGGCAGCAAATGCCGTAGCGAGCAAGGCTGCTGCCCCGGCGAAAGCGGAGCTTGCATCCAGGCCTGTTGCCGCTCCGGAGAAGTCCGCGAGCGAGGCTGAAACGACTGTTCGAGTCGATACCGTGCGGCTCGATGAAATCATGAACATGGTGGGTGAACTGGTGCTGGTGCGTAACCGCTTGGTGCGCCTGGGCTCCAACAGTGCCGATGAGGCCATGGCCAAGGCCGTGTCCAACCTCGATGTGGTGACCGCTGACTTGCAGAGCGCCGTGATGAAAACGCGCATGCAGCCGATCAAGAAGGTCTTCGGCCGCTTCCCCCGTCTGGTTCGTGACCTGGCACGCAGCCTCAAGAAAGAGATCAATCTGGAGCTGGTCGGCGAAGAAACCGACCTGGACAAGAACCTTGTGGAGGCACTGGCCGATCCGCTGGTGCACCTGGTGCGCAACGCGGTGGATCACGGCATCGAGACACCGGAAGAGCGCGAAGCTGCCGGCAAGCCGCGCACCGGCAAGGTCGTGCTCTCCGCTGAACAGGAAGGCGACCACATCCTGTTGCTGATCACCGATGACGGCAAAGGCATGGATGCCGAGGTCCTGCGCGCCAAGGCGGTGGAGAAGGGCTTGCTCGACAAGGACGCAGCCGATCGCCTGAGCGATCTGGAATCCTACAATCTGATCTTTGCGCCGGGCTTCTCGACCAAGACGGAGATCTCCGACGTGTCCGGCCGCGGCGTTGGCATGGATGTGGTCAAGACCAAGATTTCGCAGCTCAACGGCACGGTCAACGTCGTCTCCAACAAAGGCCAGGGCTCGCGCGTTGTAATCAAAGTGCCCCTGACGCTGGCGATCATGCCAACCCTGATGGTGATGCTGGGCAATCAGGCGTTCGCTTTCCCGCTGGTCAGTGTGAATGAGATCTTCCACCTCGATCTGTCCCGTACCAACGTGGTTGATGGTCAGGAAGTGGTGATCGTGCGCGACAAGGCGCTGCCGCTGTTCTATCTCAAGCGCTGGCTGGTGCGCGGCGCCGCGCTCGAAGAGCAGCGTGAAGGGCACGTGGTGATCCTCAACGTCGGCAACCAGAGTATCGGCTTCGTCGTCGATCAGCTGGTGGGGCAGGAAGAGGTGGTGATCAAGCCGTTGGGCAAGATGCTGCAAGGCACTCCGGGCATGTCCGGTGCGACTATCACTGGCGATGGTCGTATCGCCTTGATCCTGGATGTCCCGAGCATGCTCAAGCGTTACGCACGCCGGATCTGATCAGTAGGCAGCGGGTGTTCACGGACCGCTGTCGCTAGGAGTTGTTTTATGGCAGTCAAGGTCCTGGTGGTGGACGATTCCGGCTTTTTTCGCCGCCGAGTATCGGAGATCCTTTCTTCGGATTCGAATATCCAGGTAATCGGCACCGCGACCAACGGACGCGAGGCAATCGATCAGGCGCTGGCGTTGAAACCGGACGTCATCACCATGGACTACGAGATGCCGATGATGGACGGCATCACCGCGGTGCGGCAGATCATGCAGCGTTGTCCGACCCCGGTGCTGATGTTCTCTTCGCTTACCCACGAAGGCGCGAGGGTGACGCTCGATGCGCTGGACGCCGGAGCGGTGGATTTTCTGCCGAAGAATTTCGAGGACATTTCGCGCAATCCGGACAAGGTCAAGCAGCTGCTCTGCGAGAAGGTCCATACGATTTCGCGCAGCAATCGCCGCTTCAGCAGTACCAGTGTCGCTCCGGCTGCGACCGTGCCGGGGGGGCGGTCAGCCGGCGTCGTGTCGGGCACGGCTCCTGGCGCCCGGCATACGACGCCCGGCCATACGGCGCCGGCTTCGGCGCCTCGTCGAAAGTCGTACCGGCTGGTCGCCATCGGCACCTCGACTGGCGGGCCGGTGGCGCTTCAGCGCGTGCTAACGCAGCTGCCTGGCAACTTTCCGGCGCCTATCGTGCTGATCCAGCACATGCCGGCCGCATTTACCAAAGCCTTCGCCGAACGTCTGGACAAGCTCTGCAATATCCGCGTCAAGGAAGCCGAAGACGGCGATCTGTTACGTCCAGGCTTGGCACTGCTGGCACCGGGCGGCAAACAGCTGATGGTCGACGGGCGCGGCACAGTACGCATCCTGCCGGGCGACGAGCGCCTCAATTACAGGCCCTGCGTCGACGTCACCTTTGGATCAGCCGCCAAGGCGTACGGAGACAAGGTGCTGGCGGTCGTGCTGACCGGTATGGGGGCTGACGGCCGTGAAGGCGCGCGGATGCTCAAGCAGAGCGGCAGCCAGGTATGGGCGCAGGATGAGGCCAGTTGTGTGATTTATGGCATGCCGATGGCAGTGGTCAAGGCCAACCTCAGCGATGCCGTCTACGGGCTTGATGACATCGGTCGCCATCTGAGCGAGGCGTGCCTCTGATGGATGTGCTCAGCCTGATCGGGCTGGTCCTTGCGTTTGTTGCCATTGTCGGCGGTAACTTCCTCGAAGGCGGGCATGTGTCGGCGCTGCTCAATGGCCCGGCCGCACTGATCGTGCTCGGCGGTACGCTCGGTGCGGTGCTGCTGCAGACGCCCATGGCGGTGTTCATGCGCGCAATGTCGGTGCTGGGGTGGATTTTTTTTCCCCCGCGTATCGACATGGTCCGTGGAATCAGTTTGGTCACGAGCTGGAGCGCCACGGCGCGCAAGGAGGGTTTGCTGGGTCTTGAGCCGAGCGCCGAAACCGAGCCTGATCCCTACGCACGCAAAGGCTTGCAGCTGCTGGTCGATGGTGCTGAGCCGGAAGTGATTCGCAGCATTCTCGAGGTTGACCTGTACACGCAGGAAACCCGCGATCTGAGGGCCGCAAAAGTGTTCGAGAGCATGGGTGGCTATTCGCCCACGGTAGGCATCATCGGTGCGGTGATGGGGCTGATACATGTCATGGGCAATCTCGCCGATCCCAGTCAGCTGGGCAGTGGTATTGCGGTTGCATTCGTTGCCACGATTTACGGTGTGGCCTTTGCCAACCTGCTGGCGTTGCCGATGGGCAACAAGCTCAAGAGCGTGGTGCAGCAGCAGACCGCTTACCGCGAAATGTTGTTGGAAGGGGTTCTGTCGATTGCCGAAGGAGAAAACCCTCGTTCAATCGAAATGAAGCTCCAGGGGTTCATCGATTAACTGACGGAATGCCAACGGCACCCTTGCCGCTGCGGTCCCGGGAACCAAGATGGAAAAGACTCCAGTCAAGACGATCATCCGCTCAGGCTCTGAAACGCCTGGCTCGCTGAGTGGCGCGCTAAACGCTGGAGGCATCTGAATGGCCCGTCGCCGCACTCGCGAAGAGCCGGAGAATCACGAACGTTGGCTGGTGTCCTACGCGGATTTCATCACCCTGCTGTTCGCCCTCTTCGTGGTGATGTACTCAATCTCTTCGCTCAATGAGGGTAAATACAAGATTCTGTCCGATTCGTTGGTAGGCGTTTTCAATCAGGTCGACCGAGCGGTCAAGCCGATTCCGATCGGTGAACAGACACCACGTATCACGCAGCCGGATGCATTCCAGATCGACGCGCCGCAATCGTCTCAGCAGCCAATCGATCCGCTGCAAAGCATCATGCAGAGCATGCAGGCGGCCTTTGCCGATCTGATCGATTCGAAGCAACTGACGATTCGCGGCAATGAACTCTGGGTTGAAATCGAACTGAATTCGAGCCTGCTGTTTCCCAGTGGCGATGCGTTGCCCAACGATCATGCGTTCGATCTCTTGGAGAAGATTGCCGGGATTCTGGCGCCTTTCGACAACCCCATCCATGTCGAAGGGTTCACTGACAACCTGCCGATCAACACCGAAACGTTTCCTACCAACTGGGAGCTTTCCGCCGCACGTGCCGGCAGTGTGGTGCGGATGCTAGCGGCCGACGGTGTCGACCCGGCACGCCTGGCCGCAGTGGGTTACGGCGAATTTCAGCCCATTGCGGACAATTCCACTGCCGAGGGCAGGGCGCGCAATCGTCGGGTGATTCTGGTTGTTTCACGCAACCTGGAGGTGCGGCGCAGCGTCAGTGGCGTGGGAAGTGGGAATGCTCGACCTGTCGGAGCGGCCCCGCAACCTGGCACACAACGTGCTGTTTCTTCTGATCGTTAGGTGCCGCTCGCGGCGTCGTCAATTCTCCGTCGCCGGCCAAGGTCGAGACGGCCGATCCCGGTCTGGTTCGATCGGATGGAAAGACACATATGAGAGTCTGGGCTGTAGCCAATCAAAAAGGCGGAGTGGGCAAGACCACTACCTCCATTGCACTTGCCGGTTTGCTGGCCGATTCGGGCAAGCGGGTCGTAGCGCTGGATCTCGACCCCCATGGTTCGATGACGAGCTATTTCGGCCATGACCCGGACAACCTCGATCACAGCGTCTTCGACCTGTTCCAGCACCAGGGCACGGTTCCCGAGGGTTTGCCTTGGCAACTGCTGCTGCCGACCAGCCATGAACGCCTTTCCCTGTTGCCATCCAGCACGGTACTGGCGACGCTGGAGCGTCAGTCCCCCGGCCAGAACGGTCTCGGGCTGGTCATCGCCAAGAGTCTTTCGCAGCTCTGGCAGGATTTCGACTACGCCATCATCGACAGCCCGCCGCTGCTTGGGGTTCTGATGGTAAACGCGCTGGCAGCCAGCCAGCAGTTGATCATTCCGGTGCAAACCGAGTTTCTGGCCATGAAGGGCCTGGAGCGGATGGTCAGCACGCTGAGCATGATCAATCGATCGCGCCGGCAGGCCTTGCCTTACACCATCGTGCCGACGATGTTTGATCGCCGCACCGCAGCCTCGATGAGCACGCTAAAGGTCCTGCGTAACGGTTACCAGGACAACCTCTGGCAAGCCTTCATTCCGATCGATACCCGTTTGCGCGATGCCAGCCGTGCCGGCCTGACGCCGTCCCAGCATGATCCCGGCAGCCGAGGCGTGCTCGCCTATCGCGCCCTGCTCAAGACACTGCTGGCGGCGCAAGCTCCGCCGCAGGTGGCCTGAATGACGACGTATGGCCGCGTTCGCAGTTCAAGTTCGACAGGGGTGCGGCCGATAGCCTATCCAGTGGGTTCGCACGAGTTGGTTCCATGAGTCGTACCGTTCTTAAAGAAAGCCGATCGCAACAGGCGCTGCAGTCATATCTCGACGCCCTGTTGCAGGACGCCGTCATCGGACTGGCCGAATCGGTCAGTCCAGACGAGTTTCAGGCTGCCGTGCTCGAGGAGCAACAGCGCGATGCACAGCGGGTGGTTGCGCTGCGCCCGGTTACTCCGCCCGAATCCGAAGCTGTTGCCGTTCCGGTGATAGTCGAGGCGCAGCCGTTGCTCGAATTGCCACCTGAGTTACCCGCGAAGGCACCGCCTGTACCGGTCGAACCCGTTGCCATTCTCGAGTCGCAGGGCCAGGCGCCGGGCGGTCCGCCAGCGATCCTGAGCCGCCCGCCGGAGTGGGGCGAGGAGCCGTTCGAGTGCCTGTTGTTCGACGTGGCCGGGCTAACGCTGGCGGTGCCGTTGGTCAGTCTCGGCTCGATCTATCCGCTTGCCGGGCAGGAACTGACGCCGTTGTTCGGCCAGCCTGCCTGGTTCCTCGGCATCTTGCCGAGCCAGGCAGGCAATCTGAAAGTGCTGGATACCGCGCGCTGGGTCATGGCTGAGCGGTATCGCGACGATTTCCGCGACGGACTTCAGTATGTGATTTCGGTGCAGGGCTATGAGTGGGGGCTGGCGGTACACCAGGTCAGCCGCTCGATTCGTCTGGACCCGAAAGAAGTGAAGTGGCGCACTCAGCGTACTCAGCGCCCTTGGCTCGCCGGGACGGTGATTGACCACATGTGTGCGCTGCTGGACGTGACCGCGCTCGCCGAGCTGATCGCCAGCGGTGCGACCCGACATCTCAAGGGCGTTCCGTGGTAACGACTTGAACAAACAGAGGGGCACGCAAGCGCCCCGAGTAATCGATGGAATCACCGCCAGTGCGGTACATGAAGAGGTGGGGCTATGAAGATGACTTCCGCACAGGGTTCCGATGATCCGGTCCTGCAATGGGTAACCTTCCGTCTGGATAACGAGACCTATGGCATCAACGTGATGCAGGTTCAGGAAGTGCTGCGCTATACCGAAATCGCCCCCGTGCCGGGTGCGCCCAGCCATGTGCTGGGCATCATCAACCAGCGCGGCAACGTGGTTACGGTGATCGATACACGCCAGCGCTTTGGTCTCGACACGGCGCCGGTGTCGGACAACACCCGGATTGTCATCATCGAGGCTGACCGCCAGGTGGTCGGCATCCTGGTCGACAGCGTTGCCGAGGTGGTCTACCTGCGCCAATCGGAGATCGAAACCGCACCCAACGTCGGTAACGATGAATCGGCGAAGTTTATCCAAGGCGTGTGCAACAAGAACAATGAGCTGCTGATTCTGGTCGAACTGGACAAGATGATGAGCGAAGAAGAATGGGCGGAACTTGAGAGCATCTGAAACATGATCGCGTCGCTGGTAGCGGCAGTCGTTGCGCTTGCCTTATGCTGCCTCGCATTGCTCGGTTGCTGCATCTGGCTGTTCCGCCGCCAGCGCCAGCAGGCACAAACGCAAGCGCTCGCAGACGCTGCCCGTGACCAGCGCATCAAGGCGCTCACCACCCGGCTGGATGACTACCTGGAAAGCAACGTTCGACTGGGCAAAGAGCTGCATGAGCTGTCGCGCATCGTTGCCCCGTTGCCTGAAAAGCTGGGCCAACTCGAGCAGCGCGATCCGCACACCTTCGCCTTTTCCCAAGCGGCCAGACTGGTTGGTATGGGTGCCAGCGTCGATGATCTGACGCAATCCTGCGGTCTGTCCCAGTCCGAAGCCGAGCTGATGCGCAAGTTGCATCAGGCGCGCCGCAATCCTGATTGATGCCAGGAAAGCTCAGCAGAAGGGCCGGATCGATAGCCGCGCAACGCTCAATGCCCAGGCTCATTGAGTCGCGGAACGTCCGGTGTGTCTCGAGGATCGCTAAAGCCTGGCGGACATTTGCCTTTCAGGTACCAGGCGAAGGCGATGATCTCGGCGAGGCTGCGATACAGCGCTTGCGGAATCGCATCGCCCAGCTCCAGGCGCGCCAGCAGTTTGACCAGTTCGGCATTTTCGTAGATCGGCACGTCGTGTTCGCGGGCGATAGCCAGTATCGCTTCGGCCAATTCGTCGTCGCCCTTCGCTGACAGGGTGGGTGCGCTGGCGCCATCATAGGTGAGTGCGATGGCCTGGCGCGGTGTGCGGGGGATCATGCGGTTTCATCCACGAAGCGTTGATCCAGAGAAGTGTGCGGACCTTGCGGCGGCGTTCCCTGTCGGCAGGCCAGTTCGCCGACATTCAACCCGGCCGTGACCAGCCGCTGACGCAGGTGCTCGAGCTCTGCCGAGATCAGCTCGGCGGTACCGCTGCGTTCGGCCCAGATCTGGCTCGAAAGGCTACCCTGTAGCAATTGTGCCTGGACTTGCAGCGGGCCGAGGGGAGCGACATCGAATGCGAGCTCGACCTTCCACAGCGTTTCCGGTTTGTCCTTGCGGTTTTGCTGAGACTCGTCTTCACGTTGGAATTTCACCTGCAGTGGCACGATATCGCGCTGGTCGCGCATCGGCACCTCAAGCTGCCAGGTTGTAACCTGGGTACCGTCCGAATTGGTCTGTGTCTGGGCAAGGCTGGACAATTGGTGTGTCTGTAGCCGCGATACTGCAGCCGCCGCCAGTTTCAGCAGGATCTCAAGGTCGGCTTCTTCATCGGCGCTGGGCAGCAGTCGGCTCGGCAAAGGAAAGTGTTGCGCCAACTGGCGTGGATTTGGCTGGCCAAGCGCACCGAGCGCATTACGGGCGAACGCCGGCAGAGCCTGGCCGAGGTTTGCACCGGCCTGCGCCGCTGTTAGCGGTCCTCCACCCGGCAGGCCCGGCAGTTGCGCGATCAGGCGTAGCAGAGCGGCTTTCATGTCGGTCGGCAGATTGCTTGCTTCGCCACGCAGAAGGCTACTTTCGAGAAACACCCCGCTGCGCGCCAGTGCCTGCGCCAACGCCTTGGCGTCGCCAAGCTGTTGCATATCCGGCACCAGGCCGAGCAGCCGCTCGGCTGCCCCGCGCAACGGGTCGGGCAGCGCCGGGCTGGATCCGAGCGCGCTGAGCAACCCCTCAATCGAGCCTTGGCGGCCATGCTGCGCGGTCAGCTGTTGACCCAGCACCCACTGATCGAGGCGGCCGCTCTGTGGCACGAAAACCAATGACTGGTCGCCCTGAATGCGTGCTGTGATCAGGCTGCCCGGCGCGAGCGGCATAGCGGATTCGATGTTGAGCCTTTGTCCAGCGAGCGGCGAATTGAGCAGGGTGATCACGACCTTGAAAAGAAGCCTGCCGTCCTGCTGGGTCTGCTGGCTGGCCGTCACCTTGCCTTGCACCACGCTGCCCATTGGCAGTTGCGAAAGATCGATGCTGCTCTGCGGCTGGCGATGGCCGGGCTGCAGGGTGGCCATCAGGCGCGAATCGGACACGGCGGTGATGAGCAGGGCGGCTCCGGGTGCGGCGGCCTTCGGGCTGGTCGTTTCGACCGTTGCCTGTCGTCCGTTGGCCAGGGTCAGGCGCAGCGTCAGCTGAAAGCTCTGCAGCGCCTCCTTGATACTGATGACTTCCGCCTCGGCACTCTCGCCAGCGGCAAGCAGTCCCTGCATCGGTTGCAGCAATTTCAACGCCAGGTCAGCAGGCGCCACTGTCGGGCGGGCTGGACCAGCGGCGGGAATTGCCTGAGTGCTTTTGATCTCGGTCATCTTACTTAAATGCTCTTACAACCTTTCTACATTGTGGTCTTTGGCGCCAGGGTTCGGCATGTATAATTCCGCCGCCCGCCCGATCACGATGCCGCCCGCCCGATCACGATGTAGCGGCCGGGCTCCTTTCATCTTGAGGTAGCCCTAGCGTGTCCAGTCCCTTTCTTGAAACTGTGGCGCTTTCCTGCGAGCGAGACTGGCGCCTGCTGTTCGAGAGGTTAGACCTGCAGATCATCAAAGGGGAAATGTTGCAGATCGCCGGCCCCAATGGCAGTGGCAAGACGAGCCTGCTGCGGTTGCTGTCTGGCTTGATGCAGCCAACCGCCGGGGAGGTCTTGCTGAAGGGGAAAACGCTGGAAAGCCAGCGCGGCGAATTGGCCCGCAACCTGTTGTGGATCGGTCATGCGGCTGGCATCAAGGGCTTGCTGAGCGCCGAGGAAAATCTCACCTGGCTGTGCGCATTGCATCAGCCGGCGTCGCGCGATGCCATCTGGCAGGCGCTTGATGCCGTGGGGCTGCGCGGTTTCGAAGACGTGCCCTGTCATACGCTTTCCGCCGGTCAACAGCGCCGGGTCGGGTTGGCCCGGCTGTATCTGTCGCCGCCCCCTTTGTGGATTCTCGATGAGCCCTTCACGGCGCTCGACAAGGGTGGCGTGGCCCAGCTCGAACGGCATCTTGCATGCCACTGCGAACAAGGCGGCATGGTCGTGCTGACCACTCACCATTCGCTCGCTGAGTTGCCGGCAGGCTTCCGCGAAATCGATCTGGGACAGCGAGCCGCATGAGCAACGTCTTTACGCTGTTGCTGGCTCGCGAAAGCCGGCTGTTGTTCCGTCGACCGGCAGAACTGGCCAATCCATTGGTGTTCTTCGCCATCGTCATTGCTCTGTTTCCCCTGGCGGTCGGACCTGAGTCGCAGCTGTTGCAGACCATTTCGCCCGGGTTGGTCTGGGTCGCCGCGTTATTGGCAGTGCTGCTTTCGCTGGACGGACTGTTTCGCAGTGATTTCGAAGATGGATCGCTTGAGCAGTGGGTCGTTTCGCCGCACCCCTTGGCGCTTCTGGTTCTCGCCAAGGTGCTGGCACACTGGATGTTCTCCGGATTGGCGCTGGTGCTTCTGGCGCCGTTGCTGGGCCTCATGCTCGGCATGCCGGTCAGCGCACTGCCGGTGCTGCTGATGTCGCTGCTGCTGGGTACGCCGGTGCTGAGCCTGTTGGGGGCCGTCGGGGCGGCCTTGACCGTCGGGCTCAAGCGCGGCGGTTTGCTGCTGGCGCTGCTTATCCTCCCGCTCTATATCCCCGTTTTGATCCTGGGCAGCGGAGCATTGCAGGCAGCCCTGCAAGGGTTGCCTGCGCTGGGTTATCTGTTGTGGCTTTCCAGCCTGACTGCGCTGGCAGTTACCCTGGCACCCTTTGCAATAGCGGCCGGCCTGAGAATCAGCGTCGGCGAATGACGGATTGGCAGAATGTTTCTATCCAATAGCGGAACGCAGTTAGCCGATGCGAGACGAGTGATTATCGCAACATCGGGTTCCATGATCCCGAACAAGCGGCGGTTGCCTGGTTGCGGCGCAGTATCGGCAAACGTAGCAGGTGTGAGGCAGGCTCTATGAACTGGACATGGTTCCACAAACTGGGTTCGCCTAAATGGTTTTACGGCATCAGCGGTCGTTGGCTGCCATGGTTGGCCTGGGCCGCATTGGTGTTGGTTGGGGTCGGGGTGGTCTGGGGCCTGGCGTTTGCCCCGCAGGATTATCAACAGGGCAACAGTTTCCGGATCATCTATATCCACGTTCCGGCAGCGTTTCTAGCGCAGTCCATTTATGTGATGCTGGCGGTTGCGGGGCTGGTCGGGCTGGTGTGGAAAATGAAGCTGGCCGATGTCGCACTCCAGCAAGCGGCGCCCATTGGCGCCTGGATGACCTTCATCGCGCTGGTCACCGGTGCGGTGTGGGGCAGGCCCACCTGGGGGGCTTGGTGGGTGTGGGATGCACGTCTGACTTCGATGCTGATCCTGCTGTTTCTGTATTTCGGCATCATTGCGCTGGGGCAGGCCATTACCAATCGCGACAGCGCGGCCAAGGCTTGTGCCGTGCTCTCGATCGTGGGAGTAGTGAACATCCCGATCATCAAATATTCGGTGGAGTGGTGGAACACGCTTCATCAACCGGCCACCTTCACCGTGACGGAAAAACCGGCCATGCCGATGGAAATGTGGCTGCCGCTGCTGGTCATGGTGCTGGGCTTCTACTGCTTCTTTGCGGTGGTTCTGCTGATGCGCATGCGCCTCGAGGTGCTACGGCGTGAGTCGAGAAGCAGCTGGGTCAAGGCGGAAGTGAAAGCACTGGTGGGTAAAGCATGAATTTTTCGTCGTTTTCGGAGTTCATCGCCATGGGTAACCATGGTCTGTACGTCTGGACGTCCTACGGCATCAGCCTGGCGGTTCTGATTCTCAACGTGGCGCTGCCAGTCCTGGCGCGTCGGCGTTATCTGCAAGACGAGGCGCGTCGTTTGCGCCGGGAGGAAATGAAGTGAATCCTGTGCGCAAGAAACGTCTGTTCATCATTCTGGCGATTCTGGCTGGCGTCGGTGTTGCGGTAACGCTGGCACTGTCGGCCCTGCAAGAGAATATCAACCTCTTCTACACACCGACGCAGATCGCGGCAGGCGAAGCGCCTGAAGGCACGCGAATTCGGGCAGGCGGTATGGTCGAAGAGGGCTCGGTACAACGCAGTAACGATTCGCTGACGGTGACCTTTCGTGTCACCGACTATGCCGAAGCGGTCACTATCCAGTACCGGGGGATCTTGCCTGATCTGTTTCGTGAAGGGCAGGGCATCGTGGCCTTGGGGCGCGTGAACGCGGACGGCATCCTGGTCGCTGATGAAGTGCTGGCCAAGCATGACGAAAACTACATGCCGCCTGAAGTCACCGCAGCGCTGGAGAAAAGCGGTAAGAGCAAGCCCTACAGCGGCGGCGAGCAGGAGTACGCGAAATGATCCCTGAACTCGGTCACCTGGCGATGATACTGGCGCTGTGCCTGGCCCTTGTGCAGGGCACACTGCCGTTGATCGGTGCCTGGCGCGGCGACAGTCAATGGATGGGGCTGGCGCAACCGGCCGCCTGGGGCCAGTTTTCATTTTTGGCGTTTTCTTTCGCCTGTCTCACCTACGCCTTTATGGTGGACGATTTCTCCGTTGCCTACGTGGCGCAGAATTCCAATAGCGCCTTGCCCTGGTATTACAAGTTCAGCGCCGTATGGGGCGCGCATGAGGGCTCGCTATTGTTGTGGGCCTTCATTCTGTCGGGCTGGACCTTCGCGGTTGCGATCTTCTCGCGCCAGTTGCCGGAGGACATGCTGGCGCGGGTGCTGGGTGTGATGGGGCTGATCAGCATCGGCTTTTTGCTGTTCCTGATCGTCACGTCGAATCCATTCGAGCGGCTGCTGCCGCAGGCGCCGATGGATGGACGGGATCTCAACCCGCTGCTGCAGGACTTCGGGCTGGTGGTGCATCCGCCAATGCTCTACATGGGCTATGTCGGTTTCTCGGTGGCCTTTGCATTTGCCATTGCGGCACTGCTTGGAGGCCGCCTGGATGCCGCCTGGGCACGCTGGTCGCGTCCCTGGACGTTGATCGCCTGGGCCTTTCTGGGCACAGGTATCGCCCTGGGTTCCTGGTGGGCCTATTACGAGCTCGGTTGGGGCGGCTGGTGGTTCTGGGACCCGGTGGAGAACGCGTCCTTCATGCCCTGGCTGGTGGGCACTGCGCTGATTCATTCGCTGGCGGTGACGGAGAAGCGTGGTGTGTTCAAGAGCTGGACGGTGTTGCTCGCGATCGCTGCCTTCTCGCTCAGTCTGCTGGGGACTTTCCTGGTGCGCTCCGGCGTGTTGACGTCGGTGCATGCCTTTGCGACCGACCCGGCGCGCGGGGTTTTCATCCTGGCGTTCCTGCTGATTGTGATCGGCGGTTCGCTGACCCTGTTCGCCCTGCGCGCGCCGGTGGTGAAGAGCCAGATCGGTTTCGGCCTGTGGTCGCGTGAAACGCTGCTGCTGGTCAACAATTTGCTGCTGGTCGTTGCCGCCTCGATGATCCTGCTGGGCACCTTGTATCCGCTGCTGCTCGATGCGCTGTCGAATACCAAGCTCTCGGTCGGGCCCCCTTATTTCAACGCGATGTTCCTGCCTCTGGTTGGCGCCCTGATGCTCGCCCTTGGTGTGGGCGTGCTGGTGCGCTGGAAGAACACGCCGGTCAAATGGCTGATCGGCATGCTGACACCCGTGCTGATCACCAGTGCCGTTCTTGGCGGTCTGGGCTCGATGCTCTTCGGTGACTTCCACTGGGCTGTGCTGGCTGTATGTATGCTTGCCGGCTGGGTGGTGAGCGCTGGCGTGCGCGACATCCTCGACAAGACCCGCCACAAGGGATTGTTGAGGGGCTTGCGGAGCCTGGCGCCAAGCTATTGGGGCATGCAACTGGCGCATTTCGGTCTGGTGGTCTGCGCGTTGGGTGTGGTGCTGACGAGTCAGCAGAGCGACGAGCGCGATTTGCGTCTGGCTCCAGGCGAGTCGCTGCAGCTGGCCGGTTACAGTTTCGTTTTCGATGGTGCCGAGCATTTCGAAGGCCCCAACTTCACCTCCGATAAGGGCACCATTCGCGTGTTCGAGGGCGATGAGCAGGTGGCGACGCTGCATCCGGAGAAGCGCCTCTACACCGTGCAGCAGATGCCAATGACCGAAGCGGGCATTGACGCGGGCTTCACTCGCGATCTCTATGTGGCCCTCGGCGAGCCTCTGGATAACGGTGCCTGGGCGGTGAGGGTGCATATCAAGCCGTTCGTGCGCTGGATCTGGATGGGCGCATTGCTGATGTCGCTGGGAGGTGTGCTGTCGGTCAGCGACAAACGCTACCGGGTGAAGGTCAGGACCCGTGTTCGCGAGGCGCTCGGCTTGGCCCAGCAAGGAGCCTGATAATGAAACGAGTATTGATGTTGCTGCCATTGGCGATCTTTCTGCTGGTCGCCGTGTTTCTGTATCGCGGGCTGTTCCTCGACCCGACCGAGCTGCCGTCGGCGCTGATTGGCAAACCGCTGCCGTCGTTCTCGCTGCCTTCGGTCGAGGATCCACAGCGACTGATCAGCGCCGAGGACATCAAGGGCAAGCCAGCGCTGGTCAATGTCTGGGCGACCTGGTGCGTGGCCTGCAAGGTCGAACATCCGGTGCTCAACAAGCTCGCGCAACAGGGCGTGAACATTTATGGCGTCAATTACAAGGACGACAATGCCGCGGCGCAAAAATGGCTGCGCGACTTCCATGATCCTTATCAGCTGAACATTCGTGACGAGCAGGGCAGCCTGGGCCTGGACCTGGGCGTGTACGGCGCACCCGAGACCTTCATCGTCGACAAGCAGGGCGTCATTCGCCACAAGTATGTCGGCGTCATCGACGAGCGCGTCTGGCGTGAACAGCTTGCCGCGTTGTATCAACAACTGGTGGACGAATGAAGCAGCTGATCCAGGGGATTGTGCTGGCGCTGTGTCTGGTTGGCAGCGCATCGGCGGCGATTGATGCCTACGAGTTCAAGACCGAGGCCGAGCGCGAGCGGTACCGGACGTTGGTGGAAGAGTTGCGCTGTCCGAAGTGCCAGAACCAGAACATTGCCGACTCCAATGCACCGATCGCCATGGACCTGCGCCGCGAAATCTACCGCATGGTGGAGAAGGGGCAGAGCAACGAGCAGATCGTCGATTACCTCGTCGCCCGTTACGGCGATTTCGTCCGCTACAGGCCGCCCGTCAATGCCAAAACGCTTGTTCTCTGGTATGGACCGATTGTCCTGCTGGTGATTGGATTCGCCGTCTTGGCATTCATCCTGATACGTCGTCGCCGTGCATCCGATAAGCCCGCGTCGAACACCCTTTCCGAGGCCGAGCGCGAGCGCCTGGCCACGTTGTTGGATAGAAAACAACCATGATCGATTTGTGGATAGGTGCAGGCCTGTTGCTGCTGGCCGCGCTGGCGTTCCTGCTGCTGCCGTTGTTGCGTGGGCGTGGTGTACAGGCCGAAGAAGACCGGACGGCGTTGAATGTCGCGCTTTACCAGGAGCGGCTTGGAGAGCTGGCGGCGCAACAGGCAGCCGGAACCCTTGATTCAGAACAGTTTGAGGCAGGGCGCGCCGATGCGGCGCGCGAGTTGCTTGATGACACGGAGGGCAGCACCACCACTCGACACAATCACCATTTGGGCCGGGCTGTGCCACTGGTCGCGGCTATCCTTGTGCCGTTGCTTGGATATGGTCTCTACCTGCACTGGGGCGCGAGCGACAAGCTGCAGTTGGCGCGGGAGTTCACCGAGCAGCCCGCGACGATGGAAGAAATGGTCGGACGGCTGGAGCGCGCCGTGAAGGCTCAGCCCGAGTCCGCCGAGGCCTGGTATTTCCTGGCCAAGACCTATATGAACCGAGAGCGCCCTGCGGCTGCTGCCACCGCTTTCGAGCAGGTCGTCAAGCTGGCGGGGCGTCAGCCGGAACTCCTGGGTCAGTGGGCGCAGGCGCTCTATTTCGCCGGTGACCGTCAATGGACCCAGCAGCTGCAACAGCTGACCGACGAGGCATTACGCGGTGATCCACACGAGGTCACTAGCCTCGGGCTGTTGGGTATCGCCGCCTACGAAGAAGAACGGTTCGCGGAGGCGATCAGGTTTTGGGAGCGGTTGGTGGCAACGCTGCCTGCTGAAGATCCATCGCGCGAAGCCATTCAGGGCGGTATCGCTCGTGCACGCGAGCAGCTCGGCGAGCCGGCGCCGGCGCCGGCAAGCGTGACCAAACCGGCCGGCGAGGTGGTTGCCGAGACCGGGGCGGAACTGACGGTCGAAGTGCAGCTGGCTGCCGAGGTGGCCGACAGGGTTCGGCCGACCGATGCCGTATTCGTCTTCGCCCGTGCGCTGGCCGGCCCGCCGATGCCCTTGGCCGTGAAACGTATGACGATTGCCGATCTACCCGCGACGGTTAACTTGAGCGACGCAGATGCAATGACTCCACAGCTTCGATTGTCCAACTTTGAACAAGTCAGATTGTTTGCCCGCGTATCCCGAGATGGGAACGCGACTCGCGGTGAGTGGCAGGGCAGTAGCGAGCCGTTGGCGCCGGGTGATGCAGATGCGGTCAAGCTGACTATCGACCAACCTGTAGCCCCCTGATCGCAGGGGTTGGGGAGACGACTGATTATGCTGGAGGAGCGGATTTCAACAAGGTTTCAGCGCCTGGCCAGCGTCGGCACAGCAGTAACGCTGGCGTTGCTGCTGGGGGCCTGTGCGGGCAATCCTTACCAGGCGTCCGGGCCGACACGCGACCCGGCGCCGCCCGCATCGGCCCCGCCTCGCGAACCGGTTGCTACGCCTCCCCCAGTGCGCACCCCACCGGCACCGCGCCCACCGGCAACCCAGAAAAGCCATCCACGTTATGCGCCGCCGCCTCATGCTGCTGCGCATTGGGACAACCGTCTGGGCGTCTACGTTGTGGAAGGGCAGGATTTGTTCTATCGCGAGCGGCTCTACTACCGCTGGGATGGCGACTGGTATTGCGCCGGTCGGCCTGGTGGTCCCTGGGAGCCGGTAGCGCCACCTAGCGTTCCAACGGGGCTGCGCAGCCTGCACTGACCGTACATTTTTCCGCTGTGGCAACTAAAGGCGACGTGGAGGTTGCCGATAAAGTATCAGGCGCCGCGTACAGCGGTTCAGGCGGTATCGGTTCGGCCTTGTAGCCAGTTCATTCGGAGCGGATTCATGAGTGCAGCAGTCAAACGTCTTGAGGAAACCGGCAACGCCTTGCGTGACGCCATGGCTCAGCAGGACTGGACAGCGATCAGTGTGCTTGACCTGCAATGCCGTCAAGTTGTTGAGGCTGCGATGGTCGAGCCTCGTGAGGACGACTCAGCAATTCGGCAACGTCTGCAGGAGCTGGTGTGTCTCTACCGTGAACTGGTTAGCGCCTGTCAAAGCGAGAAGCAGCGTGTTGCAGATGAGCTGATTCAGCTCAACCAGTCGCAGCAAGGAGCCAATATCTACAGGTTATTCGGCTGATCGTTCCTGAAAGCTGCCGCGACCATCGGGCGCAGACAGTTGTTGGGTATGGCCGCCCGATTTTAACGGATCAGGACATCAAAGCGGTTTAAACGCACGCGCCAGCAACAGCATCCTCAGTCATTGTAAGCAGACGGTTCTGTCTCGATCTCCTGGTACGGACGCGCCAAAGCTGAGCGCGTTATCGCCCGGCTCGTTGCAAACGAGTTGCTCTGGGTCAATAACAGAATGCATTCCTTGCCGTTTTGTCGTCTAATCACGTCATAAATTTGACTCAGCCGGTTTTTTTTAATTAACTACCGGCCATCTGCCGATGACACTGCCGTTCTGCCAAAGGACGTGTGCGGGCTTTCTTTCAGCCTCTAGAGCTATAAACAAGATGTGGCGTGAAACCAAAATTTTGTTGATAGACGACGATCAGGATCGTCGCCGGGATCTGAGGGTCATTCTGAACTTTCTCAGCGAAGATCATTTGTCATGCGCCAGCAGCGAATGGCAGGCTGCGGTCGATTCGCTGGAATCAAGCCGCAGCATACTTGGCGTGATGCTGGGTGATGTTGCGACGAAGGGCGGCGCCGTGGAATTGCTCAAGCAGATCAGCAAGTGGGACGAGAACCTGCCCCTGCTGTTGATTGGCGAGCCAGCACCGGCCGAATGGCCGGACGAGATACGCCAGCGCGTGCTAACCAGCCTAGAAATGCCGCCGAGCTACAACAAACTGCTCGATTCGCTTCACCGGGCCCAGATCTACCGGGACATGAACGATAAGGCGAAGGCTCGCGGTCGGCAGCGCGAACCCAATCTGTTTCGTAGCCTGGTAGGCACCAGTCGTGCAGTTCAGCATGTACGTCAGATGATGCAGCAGGTTGCAGACACTGAAGCGAGCGTACTGATTCTCGGTGAGTCGGGAACCGGCAAAGAGGTTGTTGCACGCAACCTGCACTATCATTCCAAGCGTCGTAACGGGCCTTTCGTTCCCGTCAATTGCGGAGCGATTCCGGCGGAGTTGCTTGAGAGCGAGCTGTTCGGTCATGAAAAGGGGGCGTTTACCGGCGCGATCACCTCGCGTGCCGGTCGTTTCGAGCTGGCCGAAGGCGGGACGCTGTTCCTCGATGAGATCGGCGACATGCCGTTGCCTATGCAGGTCAAGCTGCTGCGCGTCCTGCAGGAACGCACCTTCGAGCGCGTGGGCAGCAACCGTACGCAAAACGCCGATGTACGCATCATCGCTGCAACGCACAAAGACCTGGAAAAAATGATCGTGGATGGCAGCTTCCGCGAGGATCTCTATTACCGGCTTAACGTGTTTCCCATCGAAATGGCCCCTTTGCGCGAGCGCATCGAGGATATTCCGCTGCTGATGAACGAGCTCATCTCGCGCATGGAGCACGAGAAGCGGGGCTCCATCCGTTTCAATTCGGCGGCGATCATGTCCCTCTGTCGTCACGATTGGCCCGGTAACGTACGGGAGTTGGCTAACCTCGTCGAGCGCATGGCCATCATGCACCCGTACGGCGTGATTGGTGTGATGGAGCTGCCAAAGAAATTCCGCCACGTCGATGACGACGATGAGCAGTACGCGACCAGCCTGCATGACGAGATGGAAGAGCGTGCTGCAATAAACGCCCCGATCATTGCGGCGGATGCGCATGCCATGCTTCCCGTAGAAGGCCTTGATCTGAAGGACTACCTGAGCAACCTGGAGCAGGGGCTTATCCAGCAGGCGCTGGAAGATGCAGGCGGCGTAGTGGCACGTGCTGCTGAGCGTTTGCGGGTACGGCGAACCACGCTGGTGGAAAAGATGCGTAAATACGGAATGAACCGTCGCGAAGACGATCTCGACGAGTGATTTCCTTGCCACGCCGCTCTTGCTTGCGGCGTGGCCCCTTCCTCGATATGTCACCCCGGGCATGATCCTTGCTGACCGTTACGTTACCGACCATCTTTTGACGGAAACGTGTGCCAGTGACTTCAGCGACCTGCTCTCCCGATCCAGTCCAATGCCCGGCCCGGGCCGGCTCAAGCGACGCGCTTGAACAATCGCTCGCACTGTTCCATCACTTGTCCGGCCGGTTGGGCGAGTCCCAGTTCATGCTGCAGGCACGAGTAGCCGAGTTGAAGGATCAGCTTGCGGAGAGCGCTGCGCAGCGCCTGCAGGAATTCGACGAGAAGGAGCGCCTGGCAAGCCGCTTGCAAAGCCTGCTGGACTTGTTGCCTGGCGGTGTGATTGTCATCGACGGCCAGGGTATGGTTCGCGAAGCGAATCCGGTTGCGCTCGAGCTGCTTGGCGCACCGCTCGAAGGGGCGCTCTGGCGCGAGGTGATCGCGCGGAGTTTCTCGCCCCGCAGGGATGACGGTCACGAAATTTCGTTGAGGGATGGGCGTCGCGTTTCGATCGCTACCCGTTCCTTGAGCGTTGAGCCTGGGCAGCTGGTGCTGCTGACCGATCTGACGGAGACACGGCGGCTGCAACAGCAACTGGCGCGTCATGAGCGTTTGTCCGCGCTGGGCCGTATGGTGGCGTCGTTGGCTCATCAGATCCGCACCCCGCTATCGACAGCCCTGCTGTATGCAAGCCATCTGGAGCAGGGCGGATTGTCGGTCGAGCATCAGCAGCGCTTTGCGGGTCGTTTGAAGGACCGGCTGAACGAGTTGGAGCATCAGGTTCGTGACATGCTGGTTTTCGCGCGCGGTGATCTGCCGCTGGAGGACCGGCTAACACCCGCTGAGTTGCTGGGGGCGCTGCGTGCGGCGACCGAGATGAAGTTGGCGGGCGTCGCCGTTCGCTGGCAATGCGATGCCCGGACCGGTGCGCTGTTGTGCAATCGCGACACCTTGGTCGGTGCACTGCTCAACCTGATCGAAAATGCGCTTCAGGCGGCGACCAGCGATACAAAACTGAAGGTTCACCTCTTTGCCCGAGGTTCAATGCTGCGTATCAGCATCAGCGACAACGGTGTAGGCATCGATGCAGCGACCCTGGCCCGACTCGGCGAGCCCTTTTTCACCACACGGGCAACCGGGACCGGCCTCGGCCTGGCCGTCGTCAATTCGGTAGCGCGAGCGCATTCAGGCGCACTTGAGCTGCGTTCTCGCCCGGGCAGAGGAACCTGCGCCAGGTTGCAGCTGCCGCTGCTTCCGCTGTCCTCGCTCGCACATTCGGAGTAGCCCTATGGGCGTTAGAGTTCTACTGGTCGAAGATGATCGCGCTTTGCGCGAAGCGCTGGGCGATACCCTCGAACTGGGCGGCTATGCCTACCGCGCGGTGGATTGCGCTGAGGCCGCGTTGCATGCGCTGGATCAGGAGAGTTTCGGCCTGCTGGTCAGTGATGTGAGCATGCCTGGCATAGACGGCCATGCCTTGCAGGCAATTGTGCGCGAACGGTATCCGCAGACGCCTGTCTTGTTGATGACTGCCTATGGTGCCGTCGAGCGCGCCGTCGAGGCCATGCGCCTAGGGGCTGTGGATTACCTGGTCAAACCGTTCGAACCCAAGGTGTTGTTCGACCTGGTCGGCCGGCATGCCTTTGGCCAGCTGGGTGCTACCGAAATGCAGGGGCCTGTGGCGGTTGAACCTGCGAGTCGGCAACTGCTGGCGCTGGCGACACGGGTGGCACAAAGCGATTCGACGGTGCTGGTTTCAGGGGAGTCGGGCACTGGCAAAGAAGTGCTGGCCCGTTTTATTCATCAGCAGTCATCGCGAGCCGACAAGCCGTTCGTGGCCATCAACTGCGCTGCGATTCCAGAAAACATGCTGGAGGCGACGCTCTTCGGTCATGAGAAGGGCGCCTTCACCGGTGCCATCGCAACGCAGCCAGGCAAGTTCGAATTGGCTGATCGCGGTACGCTACTGCTCGACGAGATCTCCGAAATGCCGGTGGCATTACAAGCCAAGTTGCTGCGGGTACTGCAGGAGCGCGAGGTCGAGCGTGTGGGTGGACGCAAGCCGATACCGCTCGACATCCGTATCGTCGCCACGACCAATCGTGATCTGGCTGAGGAGGTTCGCAGCGGGCGCTTCCGTGAAGACCTGTTCTACCGCCTCTCGGTCTTTCCGCTCGCCTGGCCGGCATTACGCGATCGGCCGGCGGATATCGTGCCGCTGGCCGAGCGGTTGCTGGCCAATCATGCGGCAAAGATGCGTCAGCCAGGCGCGAGACTGACAGCTGAAGCGCGTCAGTGCCTGCTCGGATATTCCTGGCCCGGCAACGTGCGTGAGCTCGACAACGCGATTCAGCGAGCCCTGATCCTGCAGCAGGGTGGATTTATTCGGCCGGATGACCTCTGTCTGACAGCTGCTGCCGGCTTCGCCTCGCTGGCGCCTACTGCCGCCAGCGCATTCGTGTCGACGCAATCTGCCCCGGTGACCGTTCCAGTGCCGGCCGAGGTCGCTGGCGCGTTGGGTGAAGACCTTCGCCGTCGCGAATTCGAATTGATACTCGAGACCCTGCGTGCCGAGCGCGGGCGTCGTAAGGAGACGGCTGACCGTCTTGGCATCAGTGCGCGGACCCTGCGTTACAAGCTGGCTCAGATGCGGGATGCCGGTATGGATCCGGAGTCGGCGCTGCGCTCCGGTTGAAGCGGTGTTTCGGACGAAGGCGACTCTGATAAGCTCCCCTGCAACATCGCTCAAGAGGGTCTCTACATGGACGAAGCGTTCTGGCAGCGTCGCTGGGCACGTAACGAAATCGGCTTCCATCTAAACGAGGTCAACCCCTACCTGCGCCGCCATTGGCCCAGCTTGAGGTTGGCGCAAGGGGCCCGTGTTCTGGTGCCGTTGTGCGGGAAAAGTCTCGACATGGCCTGGCTCGCCGATCAGGGTTTTGCGGTATTGGGTGTAGAGCTGAGCGAGCGCGCAGCCGAGGATTTTTTCGGCGAGCACGAGCTAGTCCCAGATGTCAGCGTCCAGGGTGAGTTCAGGGTTTACCGGGCTGGTACGGTGGAAATCCGCTGTGGCGATTTCTTCGCCATGACACCGGCTGATGTGGCCGACTGCCAGGCGCTATACGACCGGGCTGCGCTGATCGCCTTGCCCGCCGACATGCGTCAGCATTACGTCAACCATCTAGTCAGCATCCTTGCGCCGGACTGTCAGGGGCTGCTGATCACGTTGGACTACCAGCAGGAGCAGATGTCCGGCCCGCCATTCGCTGTGAGTGATGCTGAGGTTCGAATGTCTTTGGGCGCGCGCTGGAAAATCGACTTGCTGGAGCGCGCCAACGTGTTGAACGAAAGCAATTGGAAATTTCTTCAGCGTGGCCTCACTCGCCTGGAAGAAAGCTGCTACCGACTCGGTGAACGCTCCTAGCGCGCATCGACTGTCGTGCTGATAGCTGTTGAGATGAACGGCGCGCCGCGGCGTGCCCGTTGTGGTGCTCGCGCGACCTCCTTGGCCTCCTGCTGCGAGTCGCGCGCAGCCTCGACGCGTTCAACACAGTAATGTCGCGCTTATGCACCCCGACCTTCTCCATTGCCGAGCAATAGGCGCTCTGGCAGCCGGACAGGGTGAGCAGGGCGATGGCGAGCAAAAAGAAGCGCGTGTTGAGATGTTTCCGAAGACGGCGCTTGCTTCGACAGGCATACAGGCACTACGCACATTGCAGACGAAAAAAAGGGCGGCTTGTGGATGCCGCCCTTGTTTCGCTTCGCTCGCTTAGCCGCGCTGGCGCAAGGCTTCGATGCGATCTTCCAGCGTTGGGTGAGTCATCAATAGGCCGGCCAGGCCGTTGCGCAAGGCACCATTGATGCTGAATGCCTTGAGGCTGTCCGGCATGTTGACTGGTACGCCCTGTTCCGCGCGCAGACGCTGCAGGGCGCCGATCATTGCGCTGGTGCCGGCCAGCTGAGCCCCCGCCTCGTCAGCGCGGAACTCACGCTTGCGGGAGAACCACATGACAATGATGCTGGCGAGGATCCCCAGCACAAGTTCGGCGAAGATCGTCGCAACGAAATAGCCAATGCCATGGCCATCTTCGTTCTTCAGGATCGCCCTATCGACGAAGCTGCCGAAGATGCGCGCAAAAAACATGACGAAGGTGTTTACCACGCCCTGGATCAATGCGAGCGTGACCATGTCGCCGTTGGAGACGTGACCAATCTCGTGGGCCAATACGGCCCTGACTTCGTCCGGGGAAAAGCGCTCGAGCAAGCCTTGGCTGACTGCGACAAGTGCATCGTTCTTGTTCCAGCCGGTGGCGAAGGCGTTGGCTTCATAAGCAGGGAAGATGCCCACTTCAGGCATCTTGATGCCGGCATCACGGGCCAGCTGCTCGACGGTTTGCAACAACCACTGTTCGTGGCGCGTGCGCGGCTGGGTGATGATCTCGGTACGGGTACTCATTTTCGCCATCCATTTGGAGATGAACAGCGAAATCAGTGCGCCAGCGAAACCAAAGACGGCGCAGAAAGCCAGCAGGCTGCCGTAGTTCTGACCCGTGTAGCGATCTATCCCAAGCAACTTGAGGGTGATGCTAGCGACGACCAGCACAGCCAGGTTGGTGGCCAGGAACAAGAAAATGCGCATCATGTTGCGACAGACTCCAAGAGGAACAGTAAAGAACGATAGGCTATATAAGGGGCGGCCCGGCGCGATTCAACCGAGCGACTATTTCAAGCTATGTCGCCTGCCACCCGGCTGGGCTTAGCTGCGCTCAGGCAGTGAGCTGTCGAACAGCTGGCGCGTCAGTTGTGCCAGCCGCTCGCTGTCCCCTTCACGCAACGCTTCGCGTAGCTGATGCGCCAGGCTGGACTGGACCCGACGGACACTCGGCGGCAGTGAGTCGAGACCGGCAAAGGCATCGCGGATGATGCCTGTCAGTCGCAGGAACGCCTTCTCGCTGAGAACAGCCTGGTCGAGCGCCTGAAAATGAATGGTGCTCTCGAAGCGCAGATAGCCCTCCTCGGCGAGCCATATCAGCGCGCCGAGGCAGCCTTGGTGGCGCTTGCTGGGCAGGCCGAACTCATCGGGTTCTTCATGGCCGATGATGTCCTCGACGTACAGCGCGACCTTCCTCGGAAAGGCCTGATAGAGCGTCAGCAGCCCGGCCGCGGCGTCCCGGTAGAAGTCATCGATCTGCAGATCCATCCCGCACTACTGGCTGTAGGTCTTGAGGAAGTTGCCGATTCGGCCAATGGCCTGCTCGAGGTCGTCCACGCGGGGCAGGGTGACCACGCGGAAGTGATCCGGCCACGGCCAATTGAAGGCCGTCCCCTGAACAATCAGTAGCTTCTCTGATAACAGCAGGTCGAGGACGAACTTCTCGTCGTTGTGGATGGGGCAGATTTTCGGATCGATCCGCGGGAACGCATACAGCGCACCCATCGGCTTGACGCAGCTGACGCCGGGAATGTCGTTGAGCAGTTCCCAGGTCCGGTTGCGTTGCTCAAGCAGGCGGCCTGGTGGTAATACCAGATCGTTGATGCTCTGGTAGCCACCCAAGGCGGTCTGGATGGCGTGCTGGGATGGCACGTTGGCACAGAGGCGCATGTTGGCCAGGATGTCGATGCCTTCGATGTAGCTCTGCGCTTTGTGCTTGGGACCGGAGATCGCTACCCAGCCGGAGCGGAAGCCAGCGACGCGGTAGGACTTCGATAGCCCGTTGAAGGTCAGACACAGTACGTCAGGGGCAAGCGATGCGGTGCAGATGTGCACTGCCTCGTCATACAGAATCTTGTCGTAGATCTCGTCGGAGAAAAGCACCAGCTTGTGCTGACGGGCCAGCTCGACCATGCCTGCCAAAATTTCGCGTGGGTATACCGCACCGGTCGGGTTGTTCGGGTTGATCAGCACCAGCGCTTTGGTGTTGGGCGTGATTTTGGCTTTGATATCGGCCAGGTCCGGCCACCAGTTGGCCTGCTCGTCGCAAAGGTAATGCACCGGTTTGCCGCCCGCCAAGCTGACGGCGGCCGTCCACAGCGGGTAATCGGGGGCCGGGATCAGCACTTCATCGCCGTTGTTGAGCAGGGCCTGCATGGACATCACGATAAGCTCGGACACGCCGTTACCGAGATAGATGTCTTCGATGGTGATGCCCTCTACCTGCTTCTGCTGGTAGTACTGCATGATCGCCTTGCGTGCGCTGAATAGGCCTTTGGAATCGCTGTAGCCCTGCGCGGTGGGCAGATTGCGGATCACGTCCTGAAGGATTTCCTCAGGGGCTTCGAAACCGAATGGCGCCGGGTTGCCGATGTTCAGCTTGAGGATGCGATGGCCTTCCTCTTCCAGGCGTTTGGCGTGCTTGAGCACCGGCCCACGGATGTCATAACAGACATTGGCGAGCTTGTTCGATTTGCTGACCTGCATGATCCTTGTGTCCCGAAGTGATGACGCGCCTGCCGTTCTGAAGGGCTGGCTGCGTAGGGCGTGAACCCGGGCGCCTTGGCAGTGTGCAACCACGCTGCCAGACTAGGCGTCTTAAGAGCACCGCATCATACGTGCGGCCTGATCCCCGGAAAAGGTACAGAGGTGCCTTTTTAAGCTTAAGAGGTGTACCGATGGATAAGCTTGAGAAACCGCTCGAAACCTGGCGTGAAGAACTTTCCGACGAGCAATTTCAGGTCTGCCGCCTGGGTGCGACCGAGCGACCGTTCACCGGCAGGTACAACGACACCAAGGCGCCCGG
Organism: Stutzerimonas stutzeri; assembly: GCF_024448935.1. GTDB lineage: Bacteria > Pseudomonadota > Gammaproteobacteria > Pseudomonadales > Pseudomonadaceae > Stutzerimonas > Stutzerimonas stutzeri_AO. Next base: position 3,723 of record NZ_JAMOIE010000037.1, on the reverse strand, counting down.
CATCTACCACTGCGCCTGCTGTGATGCACCGCTGTTTGATTCTGACGCCAAGTTCGATTCCGGCTGTGGCTGGCCGAGCTACTTTCAGCCGGTTAGCGATACAGCCATTGCCAGCATTGACGACTTCAGCCATGGCATGCATCGCATTGAGGTCAAGTGTGCTCGCTGTGATGCTCATCTGGGGCATGTATTCCCGGATGGTCCGGCACCGACCGGGCTGCGCTACTGCATCAATTCGGCGTCTCTCACTCACAAGCCGCGCGACGCCTAAAGGCGCTTCGCAACGCTTCAATGGAGCACCCCATGAACGATGCGCTCTTGGATATTCCCTGTGTCACGATCGATGGCCAACAGAAGACCCTGTCTGATTTTGGCGCCAAGGCTCTGCTGGTCGTTAATACGGCCAGTCAATGTGGCTTCACGCCCCAATACAAGGGGCTGGAAGCGCTCTGGAAGCGCTATCGCGAGCAGGGGCTGGTGGTGGTCGGGTTTCCCTGCGATCAGTTCGGCCATCAGGAGCCGGGGGACGAGGCGCAGATCGCTGCGTTCTGCGAGCGTAACTTCGGCGTCAGCTTTCCGATGTTCGCCAAGATCCGGGTCAACGGAAGCGATGCTCACCCTTTGTTCATGGAGTTGAAAAAGCGCGCGCCCGGTTTGCTGGGCAGCAAGGCGATCAAGTGGAATTTCACTAAGTTTCTGGTCACCGACGATGGGCGCTCGGTGAAGCGCTTTTCGTCTCGAACCTCGCCGGATGCGCTGACAGCGCATATCGAAGCCTATCTGTAACCCGTATACCCCGGCCGCCACAGCGCTTTTGTACGTTGCAGCTGCGATCGTTTTGGAGATTGTTCAATGGAAGCCGAGCTCAAAGCTTTTTTACAGCGCGCTGATGCGCTGATGTCGCGCCTGGAACCCTTGCTTCCTGCGCAGCGTGCGCCGCTGGATTGGGACACGAGCCTGGCCGCGCGTTGGCATCGTGAAGGGCAGGGCGGCTACCTGCAGGCGCTAAATGTGTCGCTCGACATGAAGCTGAACGATCTGATCGGCATTGACCGGCAGTGCGAGCTGTTGTCGCGCAATACCCGTCAGTTCGTTTCAGGGCTACCGGCGAACCATGTCCTGCTCTGGGGCGCGCGCGGCACCGGAAAATCCTCATTGATCCGAGCATTGTTGGCTGAACATGCACCGGCGGGCCTGCGCCTTATAGAAATCGAACGCGATCATCTGGCTGATCTGCCGAAACTGGTCGATCAGCTCGCCGGGCAATCCCACCATTTTGTGGTGTTCTGTGATGATCTTTCGTTCGAGGCGGGCGAGGGCGACTACCGGGTCTTGAAAAGCGTGCTGGACGGCTCGCTGGAGCGGGCCCCCGAGAATGTCTTGCTGTATGCCACTTCGAATCGCCGGCACCTTGTGCCCGAGCGTCAGAGCGACAACGAAAACTGGCAGACAGTGGATGGAGAGCTGCATCCAAACGAGGCGGTAGAGGACAAGATTGCGCTGTCGGATCGCTTTGGACTTTGGCTGTCGTTCTACCCGTTCAGCCAGGCGCATTACCTCAACGTGGTGCGGCACTGGATCGGCTCGCTGGCGACACGGTCGGGGCTGAGCTGGAGCTGGGACGACGAGCTGGAAAAGGCCGCCATTCGCTGGGCCACAGCTCGCGGCAATCGCAATGGTCGTTGCGCTTATCAGTTTGCTCGGCAGTGGGTGGGGATTCGCCTGCTTTAGCAGGCTGTCGAAAACTACCTGCGTTGGCAATCCTGCGTTAAAAAGGTCCTGGGTCGCCAGCCCGGTCACACTGTTCATTTACAACAGTAAACTCGGTCGCGAGCCCGGTCCGCTTCCTCGGCCCTTTTTGCCTTGTCTTGCCTGCCTCGCCTACATCTTTCAACGGCCTGTTAGGCAAGCGGTTGGGCTGCTGCCGGACCGCCAATTGACAACGCGCGCCTGATATACAGGCCCTGCGCTGCAGGACACACCTGCTGGTGAGCCGCGGCGCTCTACTGCTCATTTGCAGAAGAGCCGCCTCGGAACCGAAGCTGTTGCTTGGTTCCGGGGCGGCGCGCATCAGCTTCAGTTCGGCGGTGTTGGCCTTTTGCCCATTTCGATGAGTTTGGCGGTCATACGCTGCTCGCCGGGCAGCACGTTCTCTACCGATGCGCGTGCCTTCAAGCGCGAGTAGTGCGCGGCCAGAGCCGGCCAGCGACCCGCGTCGACCAGCTCGCCGCCGTGTTCCATGTTGATCAGCTGGCACGCAACGGCGATGTCGGCCATCGACAGTTGCTCGCCAGTGAAAAAGGCGTTCTCCCCCAGCTGACGCTCAAGGTAGTCGAAGTGCGGTGGCAGCTTCTCGTTCAATGCGGCCTGTACGGTTTCCTCGTTGCAGGGCTTGCCCGAGCTCGGATTCAGGACGCGGTTGCGGAAAACCCCGAATGTCGTCAGCGGTGCGAGCTCGTAATCGGCATATTTTTCCAGCCAGCGTATCTGCGCCCGGTCGGTCGGGTTGGTGCCATACAACCGAACAGTTTGGCCGTAAGCTTCGTCGAGGTACTGGCAGATCACGCTGGAGTCGGCCAGGCAGAGCTCGTCATCCTTCATGGCTGGGATGCGGTCGAGTGGATTGAGCTGCAGATACCATTCGGGCGGCGTGAATGGCATGACGACTTCTAGTCCATAGTCCAGGCCTTTTTCCTGCAGGCAAAGGCGCACCTTGCGAACGAAGGGCGATAGCGGGGCACCGAATACGGTTATGGGCATGACCAGTTCTCCACGGCAGGAAAGGGGCAGCAGGCGGACTCCGGAAGATCAATTGAACATGGCGCTCGAGGCGTCGTCTCAATTCGTCCGTTCTGTACCTAGTAGATGTTGTTCTTTTTCCAATCGTCTTCGCTTTCGAAGCTTTTCATACCTTCGGCGAGCTCGCTCGGTTCGTCAAGCTTCGGCTGTTGTTCTGTCTGCTCGAGCTTGTTAGCGTGGCTGTAGCTCGTTTCGAGCTGGCTCAATTGGGTTTGATACTCGGCCGGGTTGGGCTGCTTGCGGATGTGCTGGATACCGCGCTCGAAAGCCAGGCGCGCTTTGTGCGCACTACCCTGCTGAAGCGACTGCTGACCGATATTGCTGAAATACTCGACATGCAGCATCACCATCATCCGCTGGATCTGTTGGATCCAGCGCTTGGCAGCGGTGCCATCCAGCTGGTTCTGCTTGTTGGCCCAGACGATCTGAGCATGCAGGTCTTCCATCAGCAGGCGAATTTCCTTCGTTTGTGCTTCGTTGGTGACCTTGACTGGCGCGTTTGCCACGGGAATGTCTTCGCCTTCGGCAACAGCGCTACGTAGAGCAGCGAGCCGGGGGCCGAGCGTGGCGTTCTTCTTGTCCAGGGGGAGCAGTTGCTCGCCCAGACTCAGCTCCAGACGCGTCAGCAACAGTTTCAGTGCCGGCGTCATCATCTGGCCTGGAAAACGCTCGGAGAGGTTGGCACAGCGGCGCATGCGGTCGCTGAGTTCGGCGCGGACGCGCGCCTTTTCCAAGCTGTTCTTCTCTACGATCTGATTGATGACGCCAATTGCAATCAGGATGAACAGGCCGGCGATGACCAATCCAGTAATCAGAACTGGGGACACGAAACGCACCTCTCTGACCGAGCGATTTTTTCCGAGTGTAGAGCGTTGGATGGCAAGCTGATAGCTCAACGCTGGCTATACAGCAATTCTCATTATG
>NZ_JAMOIE010000036.1 GCF_024448935.1 Stutzerimonas stutzeri | reverse complement strand
TTGCAGCTTGCAGGCGCTAGCCTGCAGACCCGCAGGTTACCCAGGTTTCGCACCAATGCAGCTGGATCATGCGACAGGATGGTGCCGAGGTGTACGCCATTGCCCTTCGCCCAACTTCAACCAGCGTCCGGATGGCGAGATTTCCCTGCTGGTCATTCACAACATCAGCCTGCCGCCTGGCCAGTTCGGGACCGGGAAAGTCCAACAGTTTTTCCAGAACTGCCTGCCGTGCGACGAGCATCCCTTCTTCGAAGAAATAGCTACCCTGCAGGTGTCGGCGCATTTCCTGATCGAACGTGATGGCGCGATCACCCAGTTCGTCTCTTGTCTGGAGCGCGCCTGGCACGCCGGTGTTTCCTGTTTCGGTGACCGGCAAAGTTGCAACGACTTCTCCATTGGGGTCGAGCTGGAGGGCACTGATGAAACGCCGTTCAGTGAAGCCCAGTACGACAGCCTGATCTCACTGTGTCGCCTGCTTCAGCAGGCCTATCCGGCGATCACGCCGGAGCGCGTCTGTGGCCATAGCGATATCGCGCCGGGACGCAAGACCGATCCCGGTTCCGCATTTGATTGGCAACGTTTGCGCACGGCCTCGATCGTTGCCTGAATTGTCCTGACAGGATTCGATAGATGATTTTTCTCGTGGTGTTCTTGGCCCTGGCCATCGATAAGCTTACCGATTGGCGACGTGCGGTGCAGGATGACGGGCCTTGGCTGCGCTGGCTGGCGCACGTCGAGGGTGGTGCGGAGTCGAGGCGTGAGCCCTGGCTGAGCCTGTTCCTTCTGGTGGTGCTGCCGGCGCTGTTGCTTGGCCTGCTGTTGATGGCGCTCGAGCCGCTGGCCTATGGCTGGCTAAGCCTGCCCCTGCACCTGCTGGTGCTGCTCTACAGTCTGGGTCGAGGCCAGGTCAAGCGCGAGCTCGGGCCGTTCCGCGATGCCTGGCGTCGCGGTGATGACGAAGCTGCAGCACTGGTCGCCGAGCGTGACCTGGGGCTCAGCGCGACGGATGCGCCGGGCCTGTTACGGGCCGTGGAAGCACAGTTGCTCTGGCGCAGCCATCAAGGCTTCTTTGCGGTGATCTTCTGGTACGTACTGCTTGGTCCCGTGGCGGCGCTCGCCTATCGGCTGCTTGCATTGACCATCGAGCACGCCAAGGCCGAGGCCATACGCGAGCGGGCGGGCCAGTTCAGGCATGCCTTCGACTGGCTACCGGTGCGGGTGCTGCTGGCCAGCTTCGGCCTGGTCGGCAATTTCGTCGCGGCTAATCGTGCCATGCTGGCTGATTTGTTGCACTGGGGTGTTCCTGCTCGGCAGCTCCTGGCCGAGGTCGGCCCAGTGGCGGCTGACCTGGACGAGCCCTACGCCGGCCAAGCGGGCATCGGGCGCCTCGACAGTCTCGCCGCCTTGCTCGTGCGCGCTCGCATCCTCTGGTACACGGCGATCGCGCTCTGGATCCTGTTCCTCTAGCGAATCGATGCCGCTCCGCGCTCGGGACGGATGCTCCGCATAAGTGCGGTGGATATGCCGGAATCGGCGGGTCTTCTGCCAGTTGTCGGGGTGTCACTCTGCCATTACCTTAAGTTACATGAGCCCCGTCCGATATCCCGTATAAGTTTTCTCGCACCCTTCTCTGACGAGCCCTGCCGCAGTCTCGACGCTGATGGCAATACAACAAAAATTGGGAGACGTCTTTTGAAAAGTCTGTTGTATCCGGCCATCGCCCTGATGAACCGTCTGAGCTTCGGCATGAAGTTCAGCCTGATCAGCGTGCTCTTTTTCGTCCCCATGCTGCTGACCAATTTCTATTTGGTACGGGATTCGTACGGTGAGTTTCTGGGCACTCGAACTGAGTTGCGCAGCCTGGAGCTGCTTGGCACGGCCTTGCAGCTACGCCGCGAGATGGAAGATTGGAAAGATCTGGTCGAGATCGAAGGCATCATTGGCCAGACCGGTGAGGTGCAGGCGCTGATCACTCGACTGGCCAATGCTGAACGAGAGATTTCCGCGCGGATGCAGAACCTGACGCCGGCCAGCGATAACCCCGAGCAGGTCGCTGAATTCACCCAGCGTCGAGATGAACTCGATGCTGCCCTGCGTGAAGCTCAGTCGCAGCAGTCGCTGCAGACGAAGACCGCCATGGCCCGTGCGTTGCTGGGCAAGGCTCAGGTCATGATCAAGCTGATCGCCAGCCAGTCGGGATTGAGCCAGGACAGTCAGCGAGACGTACGATTGCTGGCCGAGCTTCTGACCTCCGTAACGCCCTCAATAACCGCCACGCTCGGCGAAGGTCGCTCGGTGGGCTCTTATACGTTCGGCCAGGGTTACCTGAATTCCGATGCCAGCAACAAGCTGGACGACCTGCTGCTGGAGCTGGAAAAGCAGCAAGCGCAATACGGTGCCCAACTGCAGGACGTGCTAGGCAGTAGCCCCGCCGCGCAGCGCCAGCTCGAGAGCCAGGCCACCGCCAGTCGCGGCTCCCTGCAGTCGAGCAGCGACATCTTTCAAGATCAGGTGATCATGGCCGAGGCGCTGGATCAGCCCTGGGAAAATTTCTACGACCTGATCAGCACCGAGATGGCGAAAACCTATGCGCTCAACGACGCCATCCTCGGCTTCCTGGATGACCAGCTCGAACAGCGCCTGGAGCAGAAGCAATTACTGATGGTGCTGCTGTTGGCCGCACTAGCAGTGGTGTTTGTACTGATCGTCTACCTCTACAGCGCGTTCTACATGTCTACTCGTGCATCGTTGCGCAGCCTCGGTGCCACCATGGACCGAGTGGCCGCAGGGGATATGACAGCGCGTTTCAAGGTGCAAAGCCGCGACGAGCTGGGTGAGCTGGGTCAGGTGTTCAACGAGACGGTGTCGAAAATCCGCGAACTTATCGAGCGCGTCGGACATACAGTGGGCGAAGTGGAGCGTCAGGCTTCGCGCGTGGAAACCGTCTCTGGCGAGAGCAACCAGACGGTGTCCGAACAGCGAGGGCAGATCGAGCAGGTCGCCACGGCAATGAACGAGATGTCGGCGACCGCGCAGGAAGTGGCCACCAGTGCTGAAGCCGCAGTGGGCAGCGCTCAGAGTGTCAATGAGGAAACCGTCAGCGGTCGTACCCTGGTCGAGGCGCAGGTGAGCGGCATCGGCCTCCTGGCCGCCGAGATCGAACAATCGGTCAGTGTGATCAATCAGCTGGCAAGCGACAGCAAAGCCATCAGCCAGGTATTGGATGTCATCAAGGGCGTGGCCGAGCAGACCAACCTGCTGGCGCTCAACGCGGCGATCGAGGCGGCACGCGCAGGCGAGCAGGGCCGCGGCTTCGCTGTTGTGGCTGATGAAGTGCGCAGCCTGGCCAAGCGCACCCAACAGTCCACCGAAGAAATCGAGCAGATGGTTGGTCGCCTGCAGGGCGGCGTCGGTGCCGCGGTCAAGACCATGCACGCCAGCCACTCGATGGCTGAACAAACGGTCAGCCAGTCGGCCCAGGTTCAGCAGGCACTTGAAAATATCCTTGGTGCGGTCGGTGTCATCGTTGACCAGAATCAGCAGATCGCCGCGGCCGCCGAGCAACAGACCGCCGTTGCTCATGACATCGATCGCAACATTGTCGCGATCAACGAGGCTGGGCAGCGCACCGCCGAGGGCGCAGGCCATACCGAGCAAGCGAGTCGCGAGCTCACCGAACTGGTTGGACGCCTGCAGCAATTGATCGGCGCGTTCCGCGTCTGACCCTGCCGCTTGTTAAGCGGCGCCTAGCCGCTAATCGGTGTTGTGCCTAGGCAGTGATGTTCGACAGAGTGGGCCTGGACCGAGCGATCACTTCCAGCCAAACAACTCGCAGCTGTTGCGATAGCTGGCATCTGCCAGCTCGTTTGGGCTGATGCCGCGCAGTTCGGCCAATTCGCGGCAGATGTCCGGCAGGAATTCCGGGCTGTTGCGTTGGCCGGCGTGGCTGTGGGGCGGGATATCGGGGGCGTCGGTTTCCAGCACGATGCTCTCGAGCGGCAGCTGCTGCAGCACCCGGCGCATGCGGTGCGCCTGGGGCCAGGTGCCGGCGCCGCCCAGGCCGAGCTTGTAGCCGAGCTTGATGTATTCCCGGGCTTCTTCCCAACTGCCACTGAAGGCGTGGGCGATGCCGGTGCGCTTGAGCTTGTAGCGTTTCAGCGTGGCGATCATCGCCGCGTGGGCGCGACGCACGTGCAGCAGCACCGGCAGTTCGAACTGGATGGCCAAGTCCAACTGCGCTTCGAGTAGCTGTTGCTGGCGTTCTTTGTCCGGGTTTTCGATGAAGTAGTCGAGGCCGATCTCGCCGATGGCGCAGAGCTTGTCCTCCCCGCGAAGGCGCTGCAGCCAGTCGCGCAGCGCGTCGACATGCTCCGGTCGGTGATCCTGCAGGAACACCGGGTGCAGACCCAGCGCGGCATAGACGGCCGGTTCGTCCTGCGCCATCTGCCAGACCCTGTCCCAGTTCGCCTGATGCACGCCAAGCACCAGAACGCGCATGACTCCAGCCGCCGCACAGCGGGTCAGCACCTCACCGCGGTCGGCGTCGAAAGGGTCGAAGTCGAGATGGGTGTGGGTGTCGATCAGGCGCACGGTTTCTCCTGGTCTGGTATGAACGGCGGGACCCCTTCAGCGATTCGGCTCTTCCTCGATCTGGATGTCGCTGACCCCCAGCTCCGCCATGCGGCTGTCCTCGCTGGGCCGCGTTGGAGTCTCCCAAGGAGCATCGGTTGCCGCGCGTGGCTCGCGGACATGATGCAGCAGAATTTCCAGTTCGGCCTGTTCCATGTCCGGCTGTTCGAAGGAGCTGAGCGTCAGCGAGGCCGGATTGCCGTTGATCAGATAGTGGATGCGGTAGCGTTTCAGTTCGGTCATGGCGGCTCTCGATTCCAGGGGCATGCACTATCGGACCGCCAGATCGCCGTCAGGCTCCCGAGTCCTCGCGCTCCGATTCGAGCAACGCGGCCTTGCGCTCGATGCCCCAGCGATAGCCGGTCAGTGCCTGATTGGCACCAACGACGCGGTGACAGGGCACCAGCAGCCCGACGGGATTGCTCGCACAGGCCCGGGCGACGGCTCGCGCATGGCTGCCGAGGCGTTCAGCCAGCTCACCATAACGCCGGGTTTGGCCCGGGGGAATCTCCTGCAACGCTTGCCAGACCCGTTGCTGAAACGCGCTGCCGCGCAGATCGAGCGGCAGCCGGGCGGCGCGTGAGGGCTCTTCCAGCTGAGCCAGGATCGAGTGCAGCCATTCGCCCAGGCCTTCCTGGTCGCGCAGCAGCTCGGCTGCGGCGAAGCGCGACTGCAATTCGCTCAGCAGCGTCTGTTCGTCGTCACCGAACAGCAGCGCACAGATTCCCTGGTCGCTGGCGGCAATCAGCAACAGCCCCAATGGACAGGCGCTGACGGCATAGCGCAGCGATTCACCGGCACCCTGGCGGCGACGCTGCGCCGGGCTCAGTGCCGTGATGTTCTGATAGGCGCCACGGGTACTGCCATAGCCCGCATCCAGCGCTGCGCCCAGTACCGAATCGGCTGCCGGCAAACGCGTCTCCAGTCGCTCACGGCGGCGCGCCACAGCCCAGGCGCGGGGCGTGAGACCGGTGCGGGTTTTGAATGCGCGAGCCAGGTGCGACGGGGACAGACCGATACGCGCGGCCAATTGGTCCAGCGTCATCGGCTCGGGGCTTTCATTCAGCAGGCGACAGGCGGCGATGACCAGGGCGTCGAGCTGTTCGGCTGGGCTTTGCCCCTGTGGCGAGCAGCGCCTGCAGGCACGATAGCCGGCGGCTTCGGCATCTGCGGCATTGCTGAAGAAGCTGACGCCGTCACGTCGTGGGCGGCGAGCCGGGCAACTTGGACGGCAGAAGATTCGGGTCGAGCGGACGGCGAACACGAAGTGACTATCGAAGCCTGCGTCGCGGTCGCAGAGGGCGTGCCAGCAGCGGTCGGAATCGAGCATTGCGGTGCTCCTTGAGTGGTTGATTTCGATTGTCCGTCCTGCTCGCCTGCGATGCCAATCCACAACGCGCTTTTAAACTTGCGGGCGAGCATGGAAGCCCGTTCGTGATTGCCGTAACCTGCAGATCTGCATAGTCAAATAGGGTCTGTAAGCCGCTGATGAAAACGCCAAAACGACTCGAGCCGTTGGTCGAGGATGGGCTGATCGACGAAGTGCTGCGGCCGCTGATGAGCGGCAAGGAAGCAGCGGTTTATGTAGTGCGCTGTGGTGACGAGCTGCGTTGCGCCAAGGTCTACAAGGAAGCCAACAACCGCAGCTTTCGCCAAGCCGTGAAATATCAGGAAGGCCGCAAGGTCCGTAGCAGCCGTGATGCCCGCGCCATGGCCAAGGGCTCCAAGCATGGGCGCAAGGAAAAAGAGGAAAACTGGCAGAACGCCGAAGTCGCCGCCTTGTTCAGGCTGGCGGATGCCGGCGTGCGAGTGCCCAAGCCGTACGACTTCCTCGATGGCGTGCTGTTGATGGAGATGATCTCCGGTGAAGATGGCGATGCCGCTCCGCGTCTCAACGACGTCGACCTGCATCCCGATGATGCGCGGGAGTTCCATGCTTTCATGATCCATGAGGTGGTCAAGATGCTCTGTGCCGGGCTGGTGCATGGCGACCTCTCCGAGTTCAACGTGCTGCTCGACGAGCACGGCCCGGTGATCATCGACCTGCCGCAGGCGGTGGACGCGGCGGGCAACAACCATGCCTTCGAGATGCTTGAGCGCGACGTCGGCAACATGTCCGCCTATTTCGGGCAGTTCGCGCCCGAGCTCAAGTTCACCCGCTACGCCAAGGAAATGTGGGCGCTGTACGAGGACGGCAAGCTCACGCCTGAATCCGAGCTGAGCGGGGAATTCGCCGAGCCGGAAGATGCAGCGGATCTGGATGCGGTGATGCGGGAGATCAAGGCGACCCTGGCCGAACAGGAGCGCAAGGAAGCCCTGCGCAATGCAGCGGACGAGCCCAGCGACGAGCCGCCCACGCCGCCCTGGATGCGTAACTGAGCGGCGCCTGGCGGGGCTTGATCTAAGACACGGAGGGACGCTATTCGGGCGTCCCACCTTGGAGCGATCACTGTTCAGTGTCCGCGTGATGCTAGCTGCCTATGGGCGTCGGGATCGCCAGCAAGCTGGCTCCTACAGAGCGAAGGCGTCCCGGGCGCTGAGGTTCGCAAGGCTGGTCGGCGGTCCGCTTGTCGTAGAAGCGAGCTGCTCGCGATCGTCGCCCGGCGTTCCCCCGGATGCTCGCTGCCTGTACCAGTCCTGATCGCCAGCAAGCTGGCTCCTACAGAGCGAGGGCGTTCCGGGCGCCGAGGATCGCAAGGCTGGTCGGCGGTCCGCTTGTCGTAGAAGCGAGCTTGCTCGCGATCAGCGCCCGGCGTTCCCCCGGATGCTCGCTGCCTGTGCGAGTCCAGATCGCCAGCAAGCTGGCTCCTACAGAGCGAAGGCGTTCCGGGCGCCGAGGCTCGCAAGATTGGTCGGCTTTCCGCTTTTCTTAGGAGCGAGCTTGCTCGCGCTCATAGCCGGCGTCCCCGGTGTGCTCGCTGCCTGTACTAGCCCTGATCGCCGGCAAGCTGGCTCCTACAGAGCGAAGGCGTCCCGGGCGCTGAGGTTCGCAAGGCTGGTCGGCGGTCCGCTTGTCGTAGAAGCGAGCGTGCTCGCGATCAGCGCCCGGCGTTCACTCTAGGGCAGTCGCAGAACTACTGCTCCGAATGCTCCGGCTGCTCCGGCGCTTCGCTCGTGTTGTCTGCATCCGACACCGCGCTCGGCTCCATTTCCCAGCCGCCGCCCAGCGCGACGAACAGCGCGACCTGGGCCGTTGCCAGCGCCGTGCGGCCTTGCAGCGCTTGCTGGCGAGCCTGTAGCGAACCGCGCTGGGCGTCGAGCACCTCGTTGAGGTTCGCCTCGCCCAGTCGATAGCTCTTCTGCGCCAGCTCATAGGCGTAGGCACGATGGCGGAGGGTGGTGCGCAGCGAGTCCAGACGGCGCTTCTGCCCGTCGATGCGTACCAGTGAGCGCTCCACTTCCTCCAGTGCTTGAGCCAGTGCCTGCTGCAAGCCAAGGTAGGCGCTCTCGCCCTCCACATCGGCCAGGTCGATCGCCGCCCCGCGCCGGCGGTAGTCGAGAAAGGGCAGGCCGAAGGTCGCACCGAGGCGGGCGAAATTCGAGGCGCTGGAAAAGGCATCACCCAACGCCAGCCCCGAACGGCCGACTGCCGCCTGCAATGCAAGCGTCGGGAACAGGTCGCGGCGAGCGGCCAGCGATTGCAGTTGGGCTGCTTGCAGTTGCGCCGCCTCGGCGATCAGGTCCGGACGTCTGCGCAGCAGATCCAGCGGTTGCCCGGGTGGGATGGGCTTGTCTGCCAGCGGCACCGTGGCGTTGGCTGTAAGCCGCCGGGCGATGCTTCCCGGTGGCTCGGCGAGCAGCGTATCCAGCGCCAGCCTCGCTTCGGCCAGGTTGATTTCCAGCTCATCCAGATCCGCCTGCAGCGAGGCGCGCTCAGCGGTGCTGGCTTCGACATCCAGCCGGGTGACCTCGCCTACCTCGAACAGCCGGCTGGCGATATGTTCGAGGCCTTTTGCCAGCTCGATCCCCTCGACCAAAAGCACGCGTTGCCCCTCAAGGGCGCGCAGTTGCATGTAGCCCTGCGCCATGTTCGAGGCGACCGCCAACCGGGCCGCAATGGCCTGGGCCTGGGCGGATCGGATCTGTTGGCGCGCACTGTCGGTTCGCGCGCGGGTGGCACCGAAGATATCCAGCTCCCAACTGGCCTGTAGCGCCAATTCCCAATTATCGAAGGTGATCACGTCTTCATCCGGAATGAACTGGCCGATGGGGCTGTTGGGGTTCTGCTCGTTGTTGTTCTCGATCCACTGGCGGCTGGCCGAGCCGGGCAGATCGAAGGTGGGAAACAGTCCCGCCCGCGCCTGCCGCAACTGCGCGCGTGCGGTGTCGACGCGCAGCATGGCCAGGCGGATGTCGCGGTTGTTCTCCAGCGCCTGGCGCACCAGCCTTGTCAGCACTGGATCGTCGAATCGCTGCCACCAGTCGGCAAGCGCCTCGGCGTCGGCTGGCTGCTGGCGCACCGCATGGAACCAGCTCTCCGGCACATCGGGTGCCGGCCGCTCCGGCACGCTGGAACAGGCGCCGAGGGCCAACGCCAGTGCCCAGGCCAGCGGCGTGCGGGGCAATCGGCTCGGCATCAGGTTTCCTCCGGTTTGACGCGCATGAACAGCAGATACAGGCAGGGCACCGCCAGCAAGGTGAGCAGGGTGGCGAAGCCCAGCCCGCCCATGATGGTCACGGCCATGTTGGCGAAGAAGGGGTCGAACAGCAGCGGCACCATGCCCAGCACCGTGGTGCCGGCCGCCATCATCACCGGCCGCAGGCGCGAAGCGGAGGCCTCGATGATGGCCGTCAGTCGAGGGACTTCGTCGGCGATCTGCCGGTCGATCTCGTCCACCAGCACCACGGCGTTCTTGATCAGCATGCCCGTCAGGCTGAGCAGGCCGAGCAGGGCCATGAAGCCGAACGGCTGGCCGGTCACCAGTAGCCCGAGCGTGACGCCGCACAGCGCCATTGGCACCACCAGCCAGATCATCAGTGGCTGACGGACCTTGGCAAACAGCAGCACCGTGATCAGCACCATGGCCAGATAGGGCGTCGCGAGCGTGCTGCCCAGCGCCTGCTGGGCATCGGACGACTGTTCATGATCGCCGCCCCATTCCAGCGAATAGCCGATCGGCAATTCGATGCCCTCGATCAGGGGACGAATGCGCTCGAAGGCGGCACTGGTGTTCTCGCCGTCGCGGGGTTCAGCACGGACGGCGATGGTCCGTTCGCGGCCATAACGGCGAATCATCGACTCCTCGGTCGTAGCCTCAACGCCGTCCGCGACCTGGGCCAGCGGCACATAGCTGCCGGTGGCCGGGCTCCAGATCAGCCGTTGCAGCAGATCGCCCGGTTCGACGCGATCCTCCGGCGTGGCGCGCAGAAGGATCGGGATCAGGTCGTCCTGATCGCGGAACAGGCTGACCTGCTGGCCCTCGCTGGCCACCGACAGCGCCTGCGCCACCTGTTGGCGGGTCAGCCCGGCATCGGCCAGGCGGTCCAGGGCCAGCCGCGGGTGCAGCACCGGGACGGGCGAGCGCCAATCATCGCGGATGTTGTAAACCTGGCCCTGCTCCTGAAGGATTCGCTGACCTTCGGCCGACAGCCGACGCAGTTCGTCAATGTCGGGGCCGCTGATCCGCGCTTCGAGCTTGGCTTCGGCATTGGGACCGAACATGAATTGCGCGGCGGCGACGTCGGCAGACGGGTAGCGCCCTGGCAATGTCTGATTCACCTGGCGAACCAGATCGGCAATTACCTCGGCATTTTCGGTCCGTACAAGAAAGTGCATCAGCGCCGGGTTGGGTCGTTCCGGTGCGTAGGTGAGCATGAAGCGCGACGCGCCCGCGCCGACGAAGGTCGACACATCGGTCACGCCGTCCAGCTGTTTCAGGTAGCCCTCGACATCCTTGGCGGTGCGGCTGGTTTCGCGAATATGCGTGCCCTGCGGCAGGAACAGGTTCAGGTAGAAGATCGGCGTGCTCGACGGCGGAAAGAAGCTCTGCGGCACGCGGCTGAAGCCCAGCACGCTGAGGGTCGTGAGCACAACTAATATGCCCAGTGTCAGCCAGGGTCGACCCAGCACTCCGCCGGCGATGCGGCGGTAGCGGTTGTAGATTGGCCCGCTGTAGGCAGCGTCCGGGTCAGCGTCTTCGTCCTTTTGGTCGCCCTTGCGCTCGAGCAGGTAATGCCCGAACAGCGGCACCACCAGCAGCGCCATCAGCCAGCTCAGCAGCAGCGACGCGGCGATGACGTAGAACAGCGAGAAGAGGAATTCGCCGGTGGTGTCCTGGGACAGGCCGATCCCGGCAAAGGCCAGGATACCGATGATGGTCGCGCCCAGCAGCGACCACTGCGTCTGGTGCAGCGTCTTGCGAGAGGCTTCGAGAATGCTTTTACCGCGCTGTTTCTCGATCAGCATGCCATCGCAGACCACTACGGCATTGTCCACCAGCATGCCCATGGCGATGATCAGCGCGCCGAGGGAGATGCGTTCCAGCTCGATGCCACCGATCCACATCAGCAACAGCGTGCCGAGCACGGTGAGAAACAGCACCGCACCGATGATCGCCCCTGCGCGCACGCCCATGGCCAGGCACAGCACGCCGACAACGATAGCCACCGACAGAAAGACATTGAGTGCGAAGCTGTTGACCGACTCGTTGACGATGCTGTGCTGTTGATACAGCGGATGCAGTTCGGCGCCCAGCGGGATCAGGTGCTGCATGGACTCCAGCTTCGCCTCGACACTGCGACCGACTTCGACGATGTTGCTGCCCGACACACCGCTGATGCCGAGGGTCAATGCCGGCTCGCCGTTATGGCGGATGATCTGGCGTGGGCGTTCGGCATATTCGCGTTTCAAGGTGGCGATGGAGCCCAGGTCGACGCTCTGCTGCCCTTGGCCCACTGGCAGTGCCCGCAGCGCATCGAGGGAGTCGAACGCGCCGGTCGGGCGGATGTAGACGAAGAACTCGCCAGCGCGCACACCGCCGGCTTCCACCGCCGCGTCAGCATCGGTCAGTGCGGCGACCAGCTCTTGTGGAGACAGCTTCAGTGCGGCCAGGCGCGCCTGATCGACTTCCACGATTATTCGCTCTTCACGCACACCGGCCAGTTCGACCTGGCCAACGCCGTCCGCCGTGACCAACCCGCGGCGCAGGTCCTTGGCGACTTCATGCAGCTCTTCCAGCGTCAGGCCGTCACCGGTCAGGGCAAAGAAGATGCCGTAGACATCGCCGAAGTCGTCGTTGACCAGCGGTGGGTCCAGGCCGGGAGGCAGCTGTTGCCGTGCATCCTCGACCTTGCTGCGCAACTGGTCCCAGATCTGATCGAGCTGTTCGCCCGCGTAACGGTCCTGAATTTCGACACGGACTTCCGCCAGGCCGATCATCGAGCGCGAGCGGATCTCCTTGATCTCGGAAAGCTCCTGGATGGCGCTTTCCAAGGGCTCGGTCACTTCCTGCTCGACTTCGAGTGCGGTCGCGCCGGGATACTGCAGCGTGACGATGGCTTCCTTGATGGTGAATTCAGGGTCTTCCAGGCGGCCCATCTCGAAGAACGCGACGATGCCTCCGATCAGGCAGATCAGGACCAGTACCCAGATGTTGACCGGTTTGCCGATGGCGTAACGCGCTAGATCCATCCGCTTACTTCCGTCGTTCGGCTTTGATCGGCTGGTCTTCCGACAGCTTGCTGCCGCCCGCCACCACCACCAGCATGTCGTTGTTCAGCTCGCCGCTGACCACCGCGTGATCGTTTTCGATGTGTTCGAGCTGCAGGTCCAGGCGCTGGGCATGGCCGTCCACCGCCAACCAGAGATAATGGCTGCCGTTCGGCGCTGTTTGCACGGCGTTGAGCGGCAGGCGAAAACGCGGCGGCGTATCGCTTGGCGAGGCGGCAGGCCGCTGGAGGCGAACCCGCATGGCCATTCCCGGCAGCAGGTTGTAGCCCGCTGGCGGCTCGCCCTGTAATGTCAGATTGTAGGTGCGCGAACCTTCGCGGGGTTGGGTGCTGTGTTCCTTGTAGGCCAGCGGCAGGGTCAGGTTGGCGACGACCAGTTCGCCCACGGCCTCCAATGTGCTGTTCAGTGGAATGCTCAGCGCCGCGCTCTCTGGTAGGTCGACCGCGACCTCGATATGCTGGTTGTTCTGCAGTTCCAGTACGGGCGAGCCGGTGGCGACCACCATGTCCGGTTCGACCAGCCGGCGTGCGATTACGCCGTCAAAAGGCGCCTCCAGCGTGCTGTAATTGACGTTACGAAGGGCACTGTCACGAGCGACCTGCGCTGCCACCACATTGGCCTGCAGCGGCTCGACCGCGGCGGGAGCGAGAATCCCCTCGGCCAAAAGGGCGCGTTTGCGGGTCAGATCCGCCTCCAGCTGGCGCAGCCGCGCCTCGGCTTCGCGCAGTTGCAGCTCATAGTCGGTGTCATCGAGCTTGGCCACCGGCTGACCTTTTTCAACGCGTTCGCCCTCGTCGACGAGGATCCGCTCGACGCGGCCCGGCACCTGGAATGCCAGCTGCGTGCTGGTCACGCTATCGACCACGCCTGGAAAGCGCAGCACCTCGGGGCCGTTATCGATGCGCTGCAGCGGCTCGACGAAAGCGACGCGTGGCGGGACTTGCGCAGGTTCCGTGTCCTCGGAGCAGCCAGCCAGGGCCAACAACATGCAGATCGAAGCGGTGACAGTGAGATGCGGTGAGTGGCCTCTCGATGATAAAAGCGGCATCCGTTCTCCTGGGCGATAGGGACGAGCAAGGCATCGCGGTGACCGTGCGAAACGCCGCGACAAACTAGTAGATCCCCGCTCCGGCTCTGGAGTTCGGCCGATGCTGAAGTGACCCGCTGGTCAGCCGGTTTTGCCTGCGGCAATGGGGCTGCGTGCGGTCAACCTGCCGCCGATTGGGCGTATCATTGCCCGGCGTTTGAATGTCAGTGCAGGAGAGAGTCGCAATGCAAGGTCAGCCACAGGTCATCGAATATCTGAAAGAACTGCTGCGCGGGGAGCTGGCGGCGCGCGATCAGTATTTCCTGCATTCGCGGATGTATGCCGACTGGGGCTTCACCAAGCTCTACGAGCGGATCCATCACGAGATGGAAGAGGAAACCCAGCATGCCGACGCGTTGCTCAAGCGCATCCTGTTCCTCGAAGGCACGCCGGACATGACGCCGGAGGCGATGCAGCCAGGCCAAACGGTCCCCGAGATGTTGCGAGCCGATCTGGCACTCGAATACAAAGTGCGCGAAGCCTTGGCCAAGGGCATCACGCTGGCCGAGCAGCATGCCGATTACCCGACGCGTGAAATTCTGGAATTGCAGTTGATCGACACCGAAGAGGATCACGCCTACTGGCTGGAACAGCAACTCGGCATGATCGACCGCATCGGGCTGCAGAATTATCTACAGTCGATGGCGTAAAGAAGCAGTCGGAAGCCTGAAGCCTGAAGCCTGAAGCCTGAAGCCTGAAGCCTGAAGCCTGAAGCTTGAAGCTTGAAGCTTGAAGCTTGAAGCTTGAAGCTTGAAGCTTGGGCCAGACCGCAAAATCAAAGGCACCAAGCGAACTGCGCACTGCCGACGCCCGGCACCGAGCTGCTCCGGTGGAGGGTGATCGGTGGCGGTTGGGCCTTGGCTTCCCGCTCAACCGCATCCATCCGATTCCAGGTCCTTGAGGATCGGGCAATCCGGCCGGTCATCGCCCTGACAGGTGTCGACCAGTTCTTGCAGGGTGTCGCGTAACCCCACCAGTTCAGCGATCTTCTGATTGAGCGCCTCGATATGCGCGCCGGCAAGTGCTTTCACATCCGCGCTGGCGCGCTGGCGGTCCTGCCAGAGCGTGAGCAGCCTGCTCACTTGCTCCAGTGAGAAACCCATGTCGCGCGCTCTCTTGATGAAGGCAAGGCGGTGCAAGTCTTTCTCGCCGTAGTGACGGTAGCCGTTGGCGCTGCGCCCGGCGGGGGAGATCAGTCCGATGGATTCGTAGTAGCGGATCATCTTTGCCGACAACCCGCTTTTCTCTGCTGCTTGGCCAATGTTCATGTGCGCATCCAGACGAATCGGTGTGAGGCTGTTTTGTGTGCTGCGTCGGCGCGGTGTCCATGCGTGCCGCCGACCACAGCCCGCGCGCGGCGGCACGCTAGTCCTTCGGCTGCCAACGCTTGAGCAGCAATGCGTTGCTGACCACGCTGACGCTCGACAGCGCCATCGCCGCGCCTGCCACCACCGGGCTGAGAAAGCCGAACGCTGCCAACGGAATACCCACCAGGTTGTAGATGAACGCCCAGAACAGGTTCTGCTGGATCTTGCGGTAGGTGTGGCGGCTGATCTCCAGTGCGGCCGGCACCAGGCGTGGATCGCCACGCATCAGGGTGATGCCGGCGGCATGCATGGCCACGTCGGTGCCGCCGCCCATGGCGATACCGACGTCGGCGGCGGCCAGCGCCGGCGCATCGTTGATGCCGTCGCCGACCATCGCCACCACCGCGCCGCCTTTTTTCAACTCGGCGACCGTGGCCGCCTTGTCGGCCGGCAGCACTTCGGCATGCACGCTGTCGATCTGCAACGCCTCAGCCACAACGCGCGCACTGCCGCGGTTGTCTCCGGTGATCAAATGGCTGCGAATATGCCGGGCGTTGAGAGCTGCGATGGCATCAGCGGCGCCTTCTTTGAGGCTGTCGCCAAAGGCGAAAAGGCCGAGCACGCGAGACGCCGGCGCAGTCTCGATCAGCCAGGACAGCGTGCGACCTTCGCTTTCCCAAGCTTCGGCTTTGCCCGCCAGCTCGCCCGGTTGCAGGCCGCTGTCGTCCATCAGCCTGCGATTACCCAGCGCCAGCGAGCGGCCATCAAGGTCGCCCGAGATGCCGCGACCGGTTAGCGACTGGCTGCGCTCAACGTCGGCGAGCGTGATGCCCAGTTCTGCGCAACGGTCGAGCACCGCCTGAGCGAGTGGGTGTTCACTGCCGCGTTGCAATGCCCCAGCCTGCTGCAGCAGCGTGGCTTCGTCGCCGTCCACGGCATGCAGATGCACCACGCGTGGCTTGCCGGAGGTGAGTGTGCCGGTCTTGTCAAAGGCGACGGCTGTCACGGCATGGGCGACCTCCAGCGCCTCGGCGTCCTTGATCAGAATGCCGTGGCGTGCGGCGACGCCGGTGCCCGCCATGATCGCCGCGGGTGTTGCAAGGCCCAGCGCACAGGGGCAGGCAATCACCAGCACGGCAACGGCGTTGATCAACGCCACTTCGGCCGGAGCGCCAACGAACAGCCAACCGGCAAGGGTCAGCAGGGCGATGACCAGCACGGCCGGGACGAACACCTGGCTGACCTTGTCCACCAGCTTCTGAATGGGCGCTTTGGCCGCCTGAGCGTCCTCCACCAGCCGAATGATGCGCGCCAGCACCGTTTCGCCCCCCACTGCCGTGGTGCGCACCAGCAAGCGGCCTTCGCCGTTGATCGCGCCACCGGTGATGCGGTCGCCCGGCCCCTTGTTCACCGGCAGGCTTTCACCGCTGATCAGGGCTTCATCGGCCTGGCTCTCACCTTCGACCACTTCGCCGTCCACCGGGAAGCGCTCGCCAGGCTTGACCAGTACCAGGTCGTCCAGGCGCAGGGCGGCAATGGCAACGTCCTCTTCACGGCCGTCGACCACCCGTAAGGCGCGATCCGGTCTGAGCGCCTCCAGCGCACGGATAGCCGCGCTGGTCTCACGTTTGGCGCGGCTTTCCAGATACTTGCCCAACAGGACGAGGGCGATCACCACAGCAGACGCTTCGAAATACAGATGCGGCATCTGCCCGGCCTCTGCGGCCCACCACTGGTAGAGGCTCAAGCCGTAGCCGGCGCTGGTGCCGATCGCAACCAGCAAATCCATGTTGCCGGCGCCAGCGCGCACGGCTTTCCAGCCGGCCACATAAAAACGCGCCCCGAGGATGAATTGCACAGGTGTGGCGAGCAGGAATTGGATCCAGGGCGGCAGCATCCAATGCAGCCCCAGCAGGTCGCCGAACATCGGGATCACCAGCGGCGCGGCCAGCAGCAACGCGGCGACCACTGCCCAGCGTTCGCGGCGCAGACGGCTTTCGCTCGTGTCCGTGGCGGGCTCGTTATCGCTGCTGGCCTGTGCCTTGTAGCCGGCTGCTTCGACGGCCTGGATCAGTACCGTTGCGTCTACCGCGCCGAGCACCTCGACGCGTGCGCGTTCGCTGGCCAGATTCACCGACGCGCTGCGTACGCCCGGCACTTTGAGCAGTGCGCGTTCGATGCGGCCGGCGCAGCTGGCGCAGGTCATGCCATCGATGGCCAGTTCCAGCGTCTGCACCGGCACGCCATAGCCGGCCTTTTCCACCGCTTGTATCAGCTCGGCCAGATCGCCTTCACGGGTTTGCACGCGGACCTGCTCGGCGGCGAGGTTCACCGCCGCATGATCGACGCCGGGCACCTTCAGCAGGGCGCGTTCGACCCGCCCGGCGCAGCTGGCGCAGGTCATGCCGGTAATAGGCAGCGTGTAGGTTGCGCTGGTCATGGTTCGCTCCGAATGGGCCTGATGCCGGTAATAATCAACCTTCACCTTGTGAGAAGGTCAAGTCGAGTAACTGGTTGTCGCAGCCAGTCTATTGACCTTATCAGCGTGGTAAGGTTGAGCATGCTGAAGTCGTCAATAAACGAGAGGAGCACCTGATGCAGACGTTCAACGTGACAGGCATGACATGCGCGCATTGCCAGCGCGCCGTGACCCAGGCGATTCAGTCCCGAGATGCCAATGCCAAGGTCGATGTCGATCTTCAGGCGGGTGTGGTGCGAGTGGAGGGTGGACTGGACGAGGCGACCATCCGCGAGGCCATCGAGGAAGAAGGCTATCAGGTTCAGTGATGCGATACGCGGCAGCCGACGCTGCCGCGTTTTTATGCGATAGGCCAGTGCGCGACGGAACTGTCCCAGTCCTTGACCAGGCCACGGAACAGCGGATCGATCAGGGCGGCGCAATCCTCTTGCGGATCGAACAGGGTCGGGTCGCGGGTCCAGTCGCTGAATACGCCGACGATCAGCGCGTGCAAGGAGCGCGCGGCCAGTTTTGGGGTGATGCCTGGATAAAGGCTGTCGGCGGCGCGCTCCAGCAGTTTCTCGCATAGCTCGATAAACAGATTGATGAACGCGTGGTGGCGTTCTTCCGCTTCGCGCAGTTCTTCCGTGAATTCGCAGCGGTGCAGGAGAATGGTCATCACACGGCGCTTCTGCTCGTCCCGGCCCAGTGCACTGATGCCCTCGATGCAGAGTTCATGCAGCGCTCCCAACGGCTGCTGCTGGGTGCAACTGCAGAGTCGCTCGGCCATTTGCTCCGGCGGCAGGCGAACCTGGTTGAGCATTTCATGAAACAGATGCGCCTTGTTCTGGAAATGCCAGTACACGGCGCCGCGAGTCACCCCGGCGTCACGCGCAATCTGATCCAGGCTGGTATGCGCCACACCCTTGTCGAGAAACAGCCGCTCGGCAGAGGCGAGCAGGGCGATACGGGTCTTTTCGGCGTCTTCTTTGGTTCTTCGCATGTGAGGGCTACGGCAGCCTGACGCTGCATTGAATAAGGCCTTGGCGGGCGGGCTATGCGGAGTTCGACCTTCAACTTCTGCAACTTTGGATGTTTACAATCGTCTGTGTATGTAACAGCATCTGACCTTCTCTGTAAATGATCGATCTCTACCGCGGCTTTCCTGCGCGTCGACGCTTCGGCTTTTTCCGCTTCGCGAGCTCTCTCCATGCCCCTTCCGATTTTGCTCATCCTGGGTGCTCTTAGCGCCTTTGGCCCGCTGGCCATCGACTTCTACCTGCCAGCGTTTCCCTCGATTGCGCGCGCTTTTGCCACAGACGTGGAACACGTCCAGCTGTCGCTGGCGGCTTACTTCATCGGCCTGGCCCTTGGTCAGCTGATCTATGGGCCCCTGGCGGATCGGTACGGCCGGCGCTGGCCGCTGTTGGTGGGTGTGACGCTGTTCACACTGGCGTCGCTGGCGTGCGCATTCGCGCCGTCGCTGGACTGGCTGATCGCCGCGCGTTTCGTCCAGGCGCTGGGAGGCTGCGCCGGTATCGTGGTGACACGCGCCGTGGTACGCGACAGCTGCGATCCGGTACAGGGCGCCAAAGTCTTTTCCCAACTGATGCTGGTGATGGGGCTGGCGCCGATCCTCGCACCACTGGCGGGTGGGCTGTTGATGAACGCCTTTGGCTGGCAGGCCATCTTCGTCGCGCTGATGATCTTCAGCGCGCTGTGCGGCGTTGCGGTCGCGATGCGGCTGCCGGAGACCCTGCCGGCCGATGCGCCGAAGCACCCGCTCGGTGGCACGCTAGGACGTTATGTTGGCTTGTTCCGCGACCGCGAATTCGTCGCCTTCGCGCTCTCCGGCGGCGTAGCCATGGCGGGCATGTTCGCCTATATCGCCGGGTCGCCCTTCGTCTTCATCGAGCTTTATGGCGTTCCGGCCGAGCACTACGGATGGCTGTTCGGCAGCAATGCGGCTGGATTCATCCTCGTTTCGCAGATCAATGCACGGCTGTTGCGCTTGCGCGGCCCGGGTTTCTGGTTAAGGCGCCTGGTCTGGTTCTATTTCGCTTGTGGCGTGGCGTTGCTGCTAATCGCGCTGAGCGCGCCCGATGCGCTGTGGCCGTTGCTGATCCCCTTGTTCGCCGGGCTGGCGAGCCTTGGCAGCATCCTGCCCAACGCGACTGCTTGTGCCATGGCAAAGCAGGGCAAGCAGGCGGGGCTGGCGTCGGCCTTGATGGGCAGCATGCAGTTCTGCGTCGCTGCCTTTGCATCGGCAGCAGTGGGTTGGATGCATAACGGCACCGCGGTGCCGATGGCCCTGGCGATCACGGTGTGTGCTGGCCTGGCGGCGTGTCTGGCCTGGTACACCGGCCAGATCGCGATTTCGCAGCGCAACCAGGAGGCCGCCTCGTCCTGAGGCGGCATGCCAGCCGACCAGAGGTCAGAAGCCTTCGAGGACGACCTTGCCCTTGGCCTTGCCGCTTTCGATGAAGCCATGGGCGCGACGCAGGTTCACGGCGTTGATCGTGCCGTAGTGCTCACCCAGCGTGGTTCTGAGTACGCCGCTGTCGATCAGTTCGGCGACCCGGTTGAGCAACTGGTGCTGGGCGATCATGTCCGGCGTCTGGTACAGCGAACGGGTGTACATGAACTCCCAGTGCAGCGACAGGCTCTTGCGCTTGAGCAGGCTGATGTCAAGGCTTGCCGGATCATCGATCAAGGCCAGGCGCCCTTGAGGCTGCAACGCCTCGACGATCTGCGCCAGATGCACGTCGGTGTGGGTCAGGCTGGCAACGTGGGTGACGTCGGCGATGCCTACTCGTTGCAGCTCGGCGGCCAGTGGCTGGCTGTGATCAATCACTTCATGGGCGCCCAGCTCACGCACCCAGTCCTGGGTTTCGCTGCGCGAGGCCGTGCCGATTACCTTCAGTCCGGTCAGCTGGCGCGCCAGCTGCGTCATGATCGAACCGACACCTCCTGCTGCACCGACAATGAGTAGACGCTGGTCACGCTCATCTTTGCTTTCGCTGATTTGCAAGCGCTCGAACAGCAGCTCCCAGGCGGTGATCGAGGTCAGCGGCAGCGCCGCCGCGGCCGCGAAATCCAGGGTTGCGGGCTTACGGCCGACGATGCGCTCGTCGACCCGATGCAGCTCGCTGTTGGCGCCGGGGCGGTCCAGCGCGCCGGCATAGAACACCTCATCGCCGGGCTGGAAGAGGGTGACTTCGCTGCCCACCGCGCGCACCACGCCGGCGACATCCCAGCCGAGCACCTGATATTGACCGGCTTCCGGCTGCACGCGCATGCGGATCTTGGTATCCACCGGGTTCACCGAAATGGCGCGCACCTCGACCAGTAGATCGCGCGGGCCGGGCGTGGGCTCGGGCAGCTCGATGTCGAGCAGTGAGCTTGGGTCGTCGATTGGCAACGATTGGGAATAGCCGATGGCCTTCATGGTGTCTCCGATGTGGTTGAGTAGGGCGATGCCCTCAGTTGGCCAGGCGGGCGTCGAGGCTGTTTTGCGCCAAGCGCCGTGCCTGATCCTCGGTCATGCCGAGGCTGTCGTGCAGGGCCATGAAGTTTTCGGTGACGTAACCGCCGAAGTAGGCCGGATCGTCCGAGTTCACTGTCACTTTTACGCCCTGTTCCAGCAGCTGCAGAATGTTGTGCTGGCTCATGTCATCGAACACGCAGAGCTTGGTATTCGACAGCGGGCAGACGGTGAGCGGAACCTGCTCGTCGATCAGGCGCTGGATCAGCTTCGGATCCTCGGACGCCCGCACGCCGTGGTCGATGCGGCTGACCTTGAGCAGGTCCAGCGCTTCCCAGATGTATTCCGGCGGGCCTTCTTCGCCGGCATGGGCCACGGCGAGGAAACCTTCGGCGCGGGCCTTGGCGAAGACGCGCTCGAACTTGCTCGGTGGATGGCCCATTTCTGAACTGTCCAGGCCGACCGCGAAGAAGGCATCCCGGAAAGGCATGGCCTGTTCGAGCGTCTTGAACGCCTCCTCTTCCGGCAGATGACGCAGGAAGCTCAAGATCAGCCCGCTGCTGATGCCAAGCAACTCGCGACCGTCAGCCAGCGCGCCGCTGATACCGCGCATCGCCACCTCGAACGGGATGCCGCGATCGGTGTGAGTCTGCGGATCGTAGAAGGGCTCGGTGTGCACGACGTTCTGCTCTTCGCATTTCTGCAGGTACGCCCAGGTCAGGTCGTAAAAATCCTGCTCGGTGCGTAGCACATCGGCGCCGGCATAATAGAGATCGAGAAACTCCTGCAGGTTGCCGAAGTTGTAGGCGCTGCGCAGCGCGTCGACGTTGTCCCAGGGGAGGGCGATCTTGTTGCGTTCAGCCAGGCGAAACAACAGCTCGGGTTCGAGCGAGCCTTCGAGGTGCAGATGAAGCTCGGCTTTCGGTAGGGCGTTGAGCCAGTCGTACATGAGAGATTCCCCATCTGGAAAAGGCGCATTTAATCACGCGGGCTGGATTGACCCCAGGGTCAGATGCCAGCCGCCGCGGTGGGCTTCAGCCCACCGGTTTTGCCGCTTATGGATTGATGTCACCGCGTTGCACGTTCAGTTCGGTCACGTGCCGTTCGGGCTGTGCGAAAAATGAGCAAGGTCGTCGAAGCGAGAGCGGGCGCGGTCGAGCACGCTCAGTCCAAGGGTTATCCACATGCTTGTCCACCTGTTCTGCGGATAACCGTAAGGCGTCTGATGGCGGTATGAAATCATCCGGGTTTAGGCGTTTGTGGTCTAAAAGTGCTTGTTAATCAATGGCGTTCGCGCACCTCGACATGCAGTTTCGGCGTTTCGTTTAAAAAAACGAACGAAGGTGTCGAGGCTGCGCTGCCGTTGAGCTGGCCGCATTGCTCCACTGTTATGCACAATGTGATGCACACGAGCAGTGGGCATTCTGCGGACGAACACGCTTGCCTGAAGCCGTGTGGCTTTCGAGTGCAGACGCGCCGGTGAGGCGCACGCCTCTGCAATCTGTCAGTTCAGTGTGGGGGCGGGCGCGCGTGGCTCCACCGGTTCACCTGCGTCCGGCTCGTCGTCGGGCGGAGTGACATGTATAGGGATTATAGGGACTTCTCTGATATCGCGCAGTTCAACGAGGCGCGCTGCTCAGGGGTCAAGCGGGTGCAGTTCCGAGCGGCCACGGCTGATGTCGGACAGCAGTTTCTGCACCTGGGGTTGTTGCGCCGCGGGGTAGGCCAGCTGCAGCTCAGCGCCTTCCGCGTCGAAGGTTTCGCTGTCGATCAGTGCGTCAAAGTCGCTCAGGCGCGACCTGAGCAGCGCCAGCTCGGCAAAGCGGCAATGACAGCTGCAGCGAACCCGTGCGACCAGCTCGACGCGCTCGCCGGCCTGCAGGCATTTCGCCGCTGAGCCGCCGTAAGCACGTGCCAGGCCGCCGGTCCCCAGTTGTATGCCGCCGAACCAGCGAATCACTACCACCACCACCTGGTCGCAGTCTTGCCCTTCGATCGCGGTCAGCATGGGTCGCCCGGCTGTTCCGCCGGGCTCGCCGTCATCACTGAAACGGTACTGGTTGCCAACCTTCCACGCCCAGCAGTTATGCGTGGCGTTGGCGTCGCTGACCGCCTGGATGAACGCCTGAGCCTCCTCGGCACTGGATACGGGCGCAGCCTTGGCGAGGAAGCGGCTCTTGCGGAGGGTTTCCCGATATTCGCAAGGTGCGGCGAGGGTGAAGGTCATGTGCATCGCGGAACTGGCAAAGGGATCGGGAATTGTAGCGCTGACCGCAGCCGAGCGGGGAATGCGCAACGCGCTATGGGGTGAATGGACCATTGGGTCGATCAGACTGAACTTCGAGCGGTGTATCCGGCACGAACTGTATGAAGGGGGCGATCCGCTCTCACTATTTCGCGAACATCGACCTTGGAGGAACCCCAATGCTTAATTCCAAGTACGAGGCTTGCATTCAGGCCTGTTCCAACTGCGCCATCGTATGCGAAACCTGCGCCGCATCCTGCCTGCGCGAAGACGACGTGAAGATGATGGCTCGTTGCATCGAGCTCGACCGCGACTGCGCCGACATCTGCGCGCTCGCCGCCACGCTGATGGCACGTGACAGCAAGTTGGCCAAAGAGATGTGCCGTATCTGTGCTCAGGTCTGCCGCGACTGCGCCGAAGAGTGCAGCAGCCATCAGATGGACCACTGCCAGGCCTGCGCCGAAGCCTGCCGCAAGTGCGCCGAAGAGTGTGAAAAGATGGCTGCCTGATCGGGATGTGCTGTGCATCCAAGGGCCGATGAGCGCAGTTGTCGGCCCTTTGGTCTGCCCGTCGATGACTGCAGGTGTTTTACGGGTGTCGATGTGGAAGATCCGGGAGGCCTTGTAGTAGCTGTCCGGTACGGCATACAGGCGATCGTCCTGCGTACCGTCCGCAGCCAGGCCGCTGAGCGCTCCCCGGGGATCAGATCGCTATCGCTGGAGCGGATCTTCGGATAATTCCGTCCTCGGCCGAGTCTTCTTCACTGCTGACCACCAGCAGGTTGCGCGCCGGGATCGGCAGGATGCCTTCGCGGCCCATGCCGGCCGGTAACAACCAATCCATCACGGGTGCCTTGACGCGCGACGTCAATCCTCGTCGCGCTCGCTCTCGATCACCACGGCGGCAGCTTATTCACTTGTCTCGCCGGTTCTGCCTCTCCAGCCTATTTGATGCCCCGCCTATTTCGGACTGAGCTGCAGCAAACGCCCACCATCCCCATCTTCCAGCAGCCAGATGCTGCCGTCCGGGCCTTGCTCGACTTCGCGAATGCGCGCACCCATGTCGTAGCGAGCGGCCTCGCTGGCTGCTTCGCCGTTCAAAGTGACACGGACCAAAGCCTCGGCGGACAGGCCGCCGATAAACGCATCACCTTTCCAGTCGGCAAACCGTTCGCCGTCGTAAATGATCAGGCCGGCCGGGGAAATCACCGGTGTCCAGGAAATCCTGGGCTCGATGAATTCGGGGCGGGTGTCGTGATCGGGTATCGGCCGCCCACCGTAGTGATCGCCGTTCGATACTTCCGGATAGCCGTAGTTGCCGCTCTTGCGGATCAGGTTGAGCTCGTCGCCGCCTTCCGGGCCCATCTCGTGTTCCCACAGGCGGCCTTGCGCATCGAACGCGATGCCCAATGGGTTGCGGTGGCCAAGCGACCAGATCTGCGCCGTCACGCCGCCTTGGTCGGCGAACGGATTGTCGGACGGTACGCTCCCGTCCTCGTTCAGGCGAATGACTTTGCCGAGGTTGGCGTTCATGTCCTGTGCAGGGGTGAACTTCTGGCGCTCGCCCGAGGTGATCCAGAGTTTGCCGTCAGGGCCGAACGTAAGACGATGCCCGTAATGGCCCTTGCCTGAGACCTTGGGCGCCTGCCGCCAGATCACTTTCGGCTCTGAAAGGGAGCCGCCATCGTCGCTTAGCTTCAGGGTTGCGCGGGCGACGGCTGCGCCCCGGTTGTCACCGTCGCCATGCTCGGCATAGCTGAGGTAGATAACGTTGTTCTGTGCGAAATCGGGGTGGAGGATGACGTCACCAAGCCCGCCCTGACCGCCATAGGCCACCTTGGGTATGCCCTTTATTTCGTGAACCGTCCCGGTCTCCACATCGACATGCTTGAGCACGCCACGCTTTTCCGTGATCAATGCCGTCCCGTCCGGCAGGAAGGTCATGGCCCAGGGTTCGGAGAAACTGGCGCGTGGCGTTGCGCTGAACGGCCACTGATCCTGTTCAACGGCGTCAGGCGCAGCGGTTGCGAGCGAAGCCGTACCCAGCGCCATGGCGCTAACGAGGTGCAAAGAGTGTCGCTTCATCACCATCTGTTCTCCAAAAGTAAGGCCCCAGCGCACCTGCGGTGGGGCCATGCGATCAGGGCTCTATACCGGGCGTATTACGCAGCTGCCGGCCGTTGGGCTTACTGCGTTCGGGTCACCCGCCATACGATGTTAGCCAGGTCGTCAGCCACGATAAGGGCACCGCGCGGGTCGACCGTGACGCCCACTGGGCGGCCGTGCGTCCCTTCGGCGGTGCGGAAGCCCGTCACGAAATCAACCGGCTCGCCCGAGGGTTTCCCGTTCCTGAATGGCACGAAGACCACCTGATAGCCGGACGGATTCTCGCGGTTCCAACTGCCGTGTTCACCAACGAACACGCCTTCGGCAAACTTATCGCCCATGACCGGTGAAGAAAAGTCCACGCCGAGCGCAGCGACGTGCGGGCCCAGTGCATAGTCCGGCTTGATCGCGGCCGCGACCAGATCGGGGTTCTGCGGGCGAACGCGATCGTCGACGTGCTGCCCCCAGTAGCTATACGGCCAGCCATAGAAGCCGTCTTCTTGTACCGAGGTGAGGTAGTCAGGGACCAGATTCGGACCCAGCTCGTCCCGCTCGTTCACCACCGCCCACAGCTGGTCCGTGTCGGGGCGAATCGTCAGTGCCGTTGGGTTACGCAGGCCCGTTGCGTAGGGCTTGTGCGCGCCTGTCTCGGCGTCGATCTGCCAGATCATGGCCCGGTCGACTTCCGCCGCCATCCCGCGTTCGGTGATGTTGCTGTTCGAGCCGATGCCAACGTACAGGGAACGACCGTCCGGACTCGCGGTGAGCGCCTTGGTCCAGTGATGGTTGATCCGATGCGGCAGGTCCGTGACCTTGACCGGCTCGCTACTGGCCTCGGTCTGACCTTCCTGATACTCGAAGCGCACCAGCGAGTCCTGGTTGGCCACGTAGATGTTCCCGTTAGCCAGCGCCAGGCCATACGGCGCGTTAAGGCCGTCTGCAAATATCTTCTGCAACTCGTACACGCCGTCACCATCGGCATCGCGAAGCAGGGTCAGACGGTTACCGCTTTTGACCGAGGTGGTGCCCTTGGATTTGATGTAGCCGGCGATGACATCCTTGGGCCTCAGCTTGGGGGCATTGCCGCCCCGGCCTTCGGCCACCAGGATGTCCCCATTGGGCAGCACGAGGGTTTGCCGCGGGATCTGCATATCGGTCGCGATCGCGCTGACCGTGAAGCCCTCGGGTACCGTTGGCTTCTTGTCTCCCCAGCCGACCGGGTCGGCAATCGTCATGCTGGGCAATAATCCGCGCTCAGGATCGACAAGTTTGGGGTTTTCACCTTTCACCAGGGCGATATCCTCATCCGCGCCGCCGCATGCGCTCAATAGCAACGCCATGCTCAGGGCGCTTAGTGGGCCTGCGTATTTCATGCTTCACCTCCAGCGCGCAGATTGGTAAAGCCGATCCAGCTCGCCGCACAGGCCAGGAGGGTCACGATCACCGAAAGGACCAGACCTGATGGCATGCTCGCCCAGGCGTCTTTGGCGTGCACGAGCGCATTAAAAAAGCCCAGTACCCAGGTAGCGGCCAGGAGCACCAGATAGATCAGCGGCCGCCCTTTCTTATGGGTGGCTTTAACCAGATTGACCAGCGCGAACAGGATCGCGAACCCGCAAAAGACCAGGCCCCCGGCGATCAGCCAGGACGCGAAGTTGGTCCACTGAATCTCATAGGTCTGGAAGTACGCGATATCGCTTAGCAGGCCGCCAAGAAACAGCGGAACGGTCCCCCCGAGCAACGTTGCGTGAACTGGGTTAGGTACATGGCGCGAGATGCTGTGTGTCGTGTGATGCGTGCTGTGGGTGATAACGGTCACGGAAGCGTCCTCATCGCTGGCGACCCAAGCCTCATGACCGGCGCGAATGCGCTGGCAGCCCGGATCGCTCTGACTGTGCTTAAAAGGGGATCGTGCCGTTGGGGGGTAAGTTCACTTCGCTTGGTCTTGAGTGGCGCGTTGCGCGGCACATGTGCGTGCTGAATCCGCCTGTTGGACGAACACAAGCGTGGCAGGCTGGCAACGATTGTTACGGCCGACGAGTGCTGCCCAGGCAGGCACTCGGCCGGCAGCGAGCGCGTCGATAATCCCAAGGAGTTTCCCGCTTGTTTTATCGTTAATTAATCCCCAGTTTGCGCACTATCTCTTTCAGTGGTCTAGGCATTTTTCAGGGGCGGCGCGCAAATTTTCCCTGTTCAACTAAAATATACCTGTCTCGTAAGTTGGGACGGATTAATCATGGTTGTTACAGAAGCATTAACCAGTGCATGAATACTCGCTCTAAAGATTGATTGTTTGGTTTTCCTATGTTGTTATTCTTCCGCCGGCTGCAAAGCGTGCACAAAATTGAAACATTATTATTGAAAGATGCACCTTCCTGGCCGTCTTGGCCAATGGCAGTGGCTCTGCAAGGCAGGATTTATAAGGTTCTGGAGTTGGCATTGCACCTGCATAATATTGTTTTGAATTAGGCTGAGGCTTGCGCCTTTTTAATGAAGTGTGGCGCGAATCAAATGTGGCGTTTTCATATTACCTCGGTCGTTTTTAGACGGGCCGTGCGGTAGCTATCTATTTAGATTGTGGACCCTGAAATGGGCGGGTGCCCCAGTTCCGCCGTTTGGCGTCCGGATTATCGTATCTGGTTGTACGTCTATCGGACTCGAGTTTGACAGGCTAGGTCGGAGCATTGTTATCGTATATTGATAGCCGGCGAAGATGATTAGTTTTGATGTTGCGATAAGCGTTTCGTTTGTTTTTTACTGTCCGCGCCGTTATTAGGTCGCGGTCTGGCGGTAGCCTTGCCTCGAAAAGGGCGAATGAACGTTAGTGGCTGGGTTGAAAAAGGAACCTTCTATGCGTACGGAAAACTCTTCAAACAGAAGTGAAGAAGACGGACAGGAAATCAACCCGGTTCAGATACTCGCCATAGTTATAGATAACTGGCGGTTCATAGCGCTAATTACAGGCCTTTTTGGAGCCTTGGCGCTAGCCTATGCGCTGTCTGCGAGACCTTTGTTTGAAGCGGTATCGATGCTTGAGGTCGAGCCGAAGAGCCCCGGCGCTGCGAGCTTCTCCGAGCGCCACGAAAGCGTGGCACTTAATGTCCCGCCCGCCATTGCTCAGACGCACGTGATGAGATCTGCAGCCGTACTCGGAGCGGCAGTGGACGCCCTGGCACTGGATATTTCGGTTCGGCCGAAGGCAATCCCAATCATCGG
Source organism: Stutzerimonas stutzeri (assembly GCF_024448935.1). GTDB lineage: Bacteria > Pseudomonadota > Gammaproteobacteria > Pseudomonadales > Pseudomonadaceae > Stutzerimonas > Stutzerimonas stutzeri_AO. The sequence goes on along the minus strand of NZ_JAMOIE010000036.1, from coordinate 14,442 downwards.
TGAGTTTCTTTCACGCCATTTCATATTCGATGCAAACCGAGATGAGCTGCCGCGTATCGAGTTACTGGATGTACCCAAGGTATTGCGCGATAAGCCGCTCAGGCTGCTGGTCGGCCAGGATGGGGGGTATCAGTTGTTCGACCCCAAGGGGCGCGAGCTGCTTGTCGGCAGCGCCCCGCATGGCGCGAAAAGTGCCGACGGTGGCGTGCAATTGGCGATCAGCCAGATCGATGCCGAGCCGGGCAGCGAATTCGTACTAATAAAGGAGCCGCGCCTGGCTGCGTTGCTGCGACTGCAGGACAAGCTGCAGATCGACGAAGTGGAGGAAGGCTCAGGAATTTTTGTGCTGTCGATTACCGATGCCGATCCAGAGCGAGCGGTCAACATTCTTGCCGAAGTGATGAAAGCCTACGTGGCGCAGAACATTGAGCGCGCTGCGGCTGATGCCAGCAGCGGATTGGAATTCCTCACCACAGAATTGCCTGCCATGCGGGCAAAGCTCGAACAATCGGAACTGGCGCTGAACCGCTTCCAAACACAGGCGGGTTCTGTCGACATCAGTCTTGAGATCGAGGGCTATCTGAATCAGCTGGTCGCGCTCGATTCGAAAATCTCGGCCCTGCGGCTGCAGCAGACGGAGCTGGCGAGTCGCTTTACCAGCGAACATCCGGCTTATCAGACGCTGGTCAACCAGATCGAGAGCCTGACGCTCGAGCAGCAGTCATTGTCCAGGAAAATTGGCACCCTTCCCGAAACCCAGCAGGAGCTGGTGCGTTTGAGCCGCGACGTAAAGGTCAACAATGAGATTTATCTGTTGATGTTGAACCGAGCCCAGGAGCTGGAAGTGATGCGCAACGGCATTGCCGGTAATGTGCATGTGCTTGACCAGCCTGTAGTGAATACCATCAACCCTGCCTGGCCAAACCGCACGCTCGTCGTGTTGGGCGGTCTGGTTTTCGGCTTCGGTCTGGCGTTGGCGATTGTCTTTATTCGCCGCAAGCTCTTCCCGAGCATCGAGAGCATCGATGAAATCGAGCGGCTGGGGTTGCCGGTCCTTGCGGCAGTGCCGATGTTTTCGGCAAAGCAGCTTGATGGTGTTGTGGGCGACGGTGCGCCGGCGAAACAACCGGCGGTGTTGATGCGCGCAAATGATCCATACACGGAGGCCCTCCGCAGCCTGCGTACCTGCCTGCGCTTGTCCCTGCCGAACCGACGCAACAACCTGATCATGCTCGCCGGTCCAAGTCCGGCCGTGGGAAAAAGTTTTATCTCGTTAAACTTTGCCGTCCTGGCTGCCCGTGCCGGGCAGCGCGTGTTACTCATCGATGCAGACATGCGGCGTGGGCACCTGCACGAAGCGTTGGCGCTAAGCGAGGAGAATGGTTTCGCTGAAGTGCTGCAAAACCAGAGCAATGTGACGGCGGCGATCCGCCCAACCGCAGTCGAGAATCTGTCTTTCCTGCCGCGTGGCAAGCCCCCGCTGTGGCCTGCTGAACTGTTGCTCGAGCCGACCCTTGAGCAAGTTTTGCAGCGCGTCGGCGAGCTATTCGATCTGGTCGTAATCGACACGCCTCCGCTGCTGGCTGTGTCCGATGCGTTGATCATCGGCCAGTACACCGGAATCAATCTGATGGTGTTGCGCTTCGATTTTACTGCTACACGCGAAGTTGAACTCGTCTTGCGCCGCTTCGAGCAGAACAATACGGAGTTGCATGGAGCGATCTTCAACTCAGTGGAAGAGCGGACGTCCACGCGGTATGGGTACAGCAAGAGCTGCTACCGGCTGGACTACCGCACAGTGCACTCCTGATCGCGCCGGTTGCCCGTCGCTACGCTGGCGAGTCATGGAGGTCCAATGAAGACATTGTTTGCACGAGGCGCGCAATGGAATTGGGCGCTGCTCGACCAAGCCCTGGTCAGCGGCACCAATTTCCTCATGGGTGTGCTGCTGGTGCGCTACCTCGGTTTCGAGCAATACGGGTTGTTTGTACTCGCTTGGATGGCGGTGCAGTTCGTCATGGGCGTGCAGAACGCATTGATTGTCTCGCCGATGATGTCCATCGCGCCAAAGTTGAGTGGCACCAGGCGCAGCGGCTATTACGCCGCGACGCTCAGACTGCAAACGCTGCTGATAGCACTTGCTGCCTTACTGGTCGCGGCGCTGTCATTGATTCCGACCGTTTATCGGCCGCAGTGGCTTGCTGATGGTGCCACCCTGCCTTTGGTCAGCTGCATGGTCTTCCTGCAACTACAGGATTTTTTGCGGCGCAATCTTTTCTCGCGGCTTGCACCGCAGCGGGCGTTCTATGTCGACCTGATTGCCTACGGCGCACAGCTGCCATTAATGCTCATGGTGGTGGCAGTGTATCCGTCATTCCAGGCGGCCCTATTGAGTATCGTCGCGGCCATGCTGGTGTCGATCCTGGTGGGCGGACGCTGGCTGCCTCGGGCTGAAGGGCAGGCGCTGAATACCCGCGACGTGGCCGTTAGACATTGGCGTTCATCGCGGTGGTTGCTGGGCTCGACACTGTTGCAGTGGCTGTCCGACAACTATTTTCTAATCATCGCTGGCGTCGTGCTGGGCCCGGCTGCGGTCGGAGCGATCCGGGGCGCGCAGAACTTGTTGGCGTTGACTCATATCTTCTTCCTTGGGCTGGAAAACGTGGTGCCGGGCGAGGCCAGTCAACGCTTTCATCAGGGCGGGATCCCGGCTCTGCGCAGTTATTTGGTGAGGATCAGTCTGGCGCTGCTGGCCAGCACAGGGTTAGTCGCGGCGCTGGCGGCCCAATTTTCCAGGCCCTTGCTGAACCTCGCCTATGGTGCCGCCGATCCGATCAGCGTCGAGGCGCTGGGCTGGTACGTGCCGATCTACCTGCTGGTGGCGCTAGCTTTGCCGCTGCGCGCAGGGCTGCGGACGCTGGAGCAAACGCGAGCAATCTTCTTCGCCTATGTGTTGGGTACCGCCTTTGCGCTGCTTGCAGCTCGAACGCTGGTAACAGACTTCGGAGTGGCTGGCGTGATGTTTGGCATTCTGGTCAATCAGGTGGTGATGATGATCGTACTGACAACTTCTCTGGGGCTGGCGTGTCGCAGCGCACGTCCGGCCCTGGAGCACTGACAGCGAGTACTACCCACGCTCGCCTGTAACTCCCTTCTTCCATTGCGCGGAAAACCTGCTCGACAACTGACTGCAGCGACGACTGATTGAGTTCATCGTCGGTTAGCCAGGCGTGCGTGTGTCTGCACGCCCCCGCTTTGTCGCTACCGCAAGCACCTCGTCCGGACAGGGCTGATTGATTTCCAACGCAGACGCTTTCCGGCGCGACTCTAGTTGTGTTCGACCGGTTGGTACCTGCCTAGACGCTTGCAATGTGCATCTTCAACGCAGAGGGATACCTACATGGGAAAACAACAGTCGCCCGACGGGTCCGTATGTTCGGTGATCGGCCTGCCAATAAACGCACTGAGTTGGCATACGGCGCTGTCTCTTCTGGCGCAATGGTCAAGCCGGCGCGAAAGCCGATACGTGTGCATTTGCAATGCGCACTCCTTAGTGACAGCGCGCGGCGACGCGACGTTCGCCAGGGTCATTCACGAGGCGGACATGGCGACGCCCGACGGTGCACCACTGGCCTGGATGTTGCGTCGGCTGGGCATGGTGCGGCAGGAACGGATTAACGGCCCGGACCTGATGTGGCGGTACTGTGCGGACGCGGCCCATCGCGATGAGTCGCTCTTTCTGTTCGGCGGCAAGCAGGAGACGCTTGACGCGCTGCAGCGCGTGTTGCTGCAGAACTTCCCGTCGCTGCGTATTGCTGGCGCCTACTCGCCACCCTATCGACCGCTTAGCCAGGAAGAAGACGATGCAATCGTCACCCTCATTAATGCATCGGGTGCCGGCACTGTCTGGGTCGGTTTGGGCTGCCCCAAACAGGAGCTGTGGATGGCGGCGCACCAGGGTCGGATCCAGGCCGCGATGATCGGTGTGGGGGCTGCTTTCGACTACCACGCCGGAACCATCAGGCGAGCACCCATGTGGATGCAACGCGGCGGCCTGGAATGGTTTCACCGTCTGTGCAGTGAGCCGAGGCGTCTATGGAAGCGCTATTTCGTCACCAACTCGCTGTTCATCGTCTTTGCAGGTCGCCAACTGCTGGGGCTTCTTCCTGCCGCGTCGATTGCGCCGACGCCGGCGCCGGCATCAGGGGCGGTTGACCTGGAGCACAAGGGCCGGGAGTGGAAGTTTGCCTTGGGCAACATGCTGTGGGTTGTGCATTTCTCGCGTGTCCGACGGCATTGACCTCACCGACCCGTATAGCCAGCGACCGGGGCGTACGTGGTTGCCAGCCGATGCGGTCATAGCTTCTGCGTACCAATCAGCTCGCCGAGCTGGCGACACAGCTGGGCAAAGGACTAACGATGAGAGAGACCATACTTGTAACAGGAGGAGCCGGTTATATCGGCTCTCACACTACCCTGGTGCTCATGCTTGCCGGCTATGAAGTAGTAGTACTGGACAGCCTGTGCAACAGCTCGGCCGAGTCGCTGCACCGGGTCGCCACGCTTTGCGGCCGGACGCCCATATTCGTGCACGGCGATATCCGTAACGCTGCCCTGCTGGATAGCCTTTTCGCCTGTTACCCGATTACTGCCGTGCTGCACTTTGCCGGCCTCAAGGCTGTTGGCGAGAGCGTACGCAAGCCGCTTGAATATTACGCGACCAATGTCGGTGGCAGTGGCGAGCTTTATCAAGCCATGGCTCGGGCGGGGGTTTATCGCCTGGTGTTCAGTTCTTCCGCTACGGTCTACGGCGACGCCAGCCAGATGCCGCTACGCGAAACTACCCCCACCAACTGGCCTACCAACCCTTATGGGCGGTCCAAGCTGATCGTTGAGGAAATGCTGCGTGACCTGGCTGCATGCGACCCGCGCTGGAGCATCGCCCTGTTGCGCTATTTCAACCCGATTGGTGCCCATGAAAGCGGCTTGATCGGTGATGACCCCAATGGCGTACCCAGCAATCTGCTGCCCTACCTCAGCCAAGTGGCAGTCGGTCGGCTGGCGGAGCTTTCAGTGTTTGGCGACAACTACCCGACCCGAGACGGCACCGGCGTTCGGGACTACATCCATGTCATGGATCTGGCCGAAGGACACGTCAAAACGTTGGATGCCCTGCGCGATCGTCACGGGGTGTCGGTCTGGAATTTAGGCACTGGCGTCGGCCAGAGCGTTCTGGAAATCATCGCAGCCTTCGAGCGTGCTAGCCAGCGCGCCATACCATACCGAGTGGTCGCTCGACGGCCCGGTGATGTAGCCGAGTGCTGGGCAGATCCATCGCTCTCGGCTCTGGAGCTTGGCTGGAAAGCCAAGCGAGGTCTTGATCAGATGGTGCGTGATGCTTGGCGCTGGCAGTCCGCCAACCCCAACGGCTATGCCTGTTCCGTCGAGGCTGCGGTTGCTGTGGAGGCTGGCTGATAACGCAGGAGTGGATTTGCAGCTGCCCCTGCGCCGCGTCTGTTAGTGACCGGTTACTGGCGGGCCTAATGGTAGAGGCTGGCTACCAAATAGCGCCTCTGTCAGTTCAGGGATGAGACGGTCACCGTGTTCGCCTACAGCGTTCTGCTGGAACAGATTGAAGTCACCGAAGGCCTGATGCACGACCCAGCCTGCGAACTGGTTCGCCTGGGTTTGCTCGCGGATCTTGCGCATGAAGTGCGCGCGTGAGGCTACGTCTTTCAGTGCAGGTGTTCCGTTGTAGTTGAACTCGGATACGACGCCGAATTCTCCGGCGATGATTCGCTTGGGATTGATCCCGCTCGAAACCACCCAACGTTGTAGCTCGGACCAGTCCTCCCAGCGCGAGCCGTTGTCATACCACAGGTCATTGATCAGGCGGCCGTAACGGGTTATCTCCGAGTTTTTCTGATCCGAACTCAAGCGCGGATCCGCATAAACACGAGCGCTGACGTCTGCCAGCATCTGAGTTTTGCCACCGACATAGCGGGTGATTGGCATCGGGACGTTATACAAGTGAGGTTGGCTGCCGATGCCCTGATGGGTGAACTCGCCCGGTGCGTAAGGGTGGAAAGAAAACATGGTGTTGTTGTCGAAATCGCTCAGATCGAAGCGCCCCAGGGCGCCGTGCCAGCCACCCTCAGGCTGCAGAATGATGGTCATATCAGGAGCGGTAGAGCGGCAGGCGGAATACCAGCCCGGTGCAGCTGAGCGGTAATAGCCCGGTGTGAGATGCTCTCCCGGTGGCTCGTTTATCATTTCCAGCGCCACCTGCTGCTTCGGGAAATAGCTGCCCATGGCTGAGCAAAGCCTGTTGAGAGCGTAATGAAAGCGCGCTTGCTGAGCAGGTTCGTTGACCAGGGCGATGCGCTCATCCCACGTCGATGCCCAGGCAACATGCACGCGGAAGCCGGTTTGCGCGGCCCGATCGATATAGCCAATCCAACGCGACAAGGTAGCTTCCATGCTCACCGGCGGAGTTAGGAACTCGTCCAGCGAAATCCAGATCCGCAGGGTATTGAAGCCCGCGGCCGACAGTGCGGTCAGGCGCGTCTGGGTCATGCCGTAGGCGGGCGCTTCCCAGTCATTCACTGGTGGAGTGATGTCGATACCCTTGATGTCGCCTCGGGCCATGAATGCGGGAATGGTTGAGGAAGTTGTTGGCGAAAGATCTGACCTCGCCGAGGTGGAGGGCTCGCTGCGCGGCGCTGGCACTGTGCTTACCGTGTTTGGAGCGCCAACCTTGTTGCCGTCAAGGAGGGCGCCCTTGACGTAGACGCTGAGGTTGTTACCGACTCGGAACACTTTGCTGATCTCACGCACCTGCCCATCGGCGAAGCGCAGATGCACGGCGGGTTTGAATGCGTCGATGCTCGCTTGAGTGGCAGGAACCGAAAGCCCTGCATATTGCCGCCAGATACCCCGCAAGAAATCTTTGCTGGTAAATGAGTTGATCTTGGAAACAAACGCGGTTTCCGTCGTGACCGAAGTGGCTGCATGAGCCTGAGTGATTGCCAGGGGTGCACAGCACAGAGCTGCTGACGCAACCGACAGCACTAGCCCCCGACGCGTCTGGTTGAAAAAAATCTTAAGCATGATGGCTCTCAGCGACCTAATACTTCCAGGCGTGTGCCGTGGAAAAGTAGCGGGAGTGGATACAGGGTGTGATGAATCGGAACGGCGATTAGCTCAGTTCTATATAACTAGAAGTAATATTCTCCTGAAGATATACCTTGTGGGGGTTTGGGTGTTTTTCGTTTGCGGATTGAGGATAGTTCCGTTTAAGTCTGTTAGGAATAAGCGACAAAACCTAGACCAACAGACTGGCAACAGCTCTAAATCATGTGCCACTGTTTTGATATTTCGTAAGAATTAAGCCTAACGGCGTTTTTAGAGATTTCAGGTCAAATTTACATGCCCGTTTGCCGCAAAAGCTGGCATTTAGATATCGCTTATTTCCGACGATTGGTAACGCGCCAGCACTTTCAGAGTTTCTTTTCATCAGCCTGTTTCCAGCTCCAATTATTATTAATGCACCTCAGGAACCGAACCATGTTGGCTTTCCGAGAATATGCATACGCCTTGGTCTCGCTGCTCATAAACGTACCGGTTGCCGTTGCGGACACCGGTGACCCTGCATTTACCCGTAGCGGACCTATCAAGGGAATCGGGGTCAGTCCGCCCATTAGCAACTGGGAAGCGCCGGCCTACGGCCTGACAAAGGCGCGGCTGGACGCCCTGGAGCAGGCTGGGTTCAACACCCTGAGGATCTGGATCTCGCTGGAAGAGTTCCTCGCCCCGCCAGTCAGTATGGAGGCCACCATTTTGCGCTGGACCGGCTATATCAGTCGCGCGGCAGAAACCGGTTTCCGGGTACAGGTTTCCTGGGCATCTACCTGGGAGCAGCGCATCGCTGTGATTAACGAGTCGACGACAGGTGCGCGCTTTGAGAGGGCTCTCGGTACCCTGTGCGGCGCTCTTAACAGATCATTCTCGGAAGAGCAGGTTGCGCTGGAGATGCTTAACGAGCCTCCTGGCGAACAGCTCGCACCGAGCTATTACACCTCAGTTGCGCCAGGTTGGTACTCGGCCTGCCGCTCCAAGGCACCGAACCTGACCATCATTCTCCAACCGGAAGCCGGCTGGCATGGCGCGCTCGGGTACTTCAACCTGAGCCACTACGATGAAAACACCATGTTCGCTTTCCATCCTTACGCACCGGGCGAGTTCACTCATCAGGGCACTGGCAGCCAGCCGCACCTGTACAACGTTCCGATGCCGATTACCCGCTACGTCGGCGGCAAGACCCAGATGCTGACGGACGTCAGCGCGCGCATAGGCGCGGATACAACGTTGACGCCCGAGCGCAAGATCGAAGAAATCAGCCGTTATGGCCGAATCATCGATCACCTGTGGTGGAACGAAGGAGTGCGCTGGGAGGATTGGACCGAGTTGCAACGTTGGGTTGATTCGAGCGGGATCAATCCCAAGCGGATCATCGTCGGTGAATTCGGCGTTGTTTCCGAGTTCAACTACAACGGAACCCCCGCACTGCCGGATGTCGCTTCACGCGCCTACTTCATGCACAAGATCCGCGTGCAGACTGAGGCAAACAATTTCGCCGGATGGGTCGTGCATCAGGCGCTTGGTGACTTCAATCTGTTCCAGCAAACCTCGGTGGGGGAGCATGGCGAGCGCCTTATCCCCGAACTGGTCGAGGCGCTGTTTTAGGAGCGCCAGAGGGTGTTGGTGTGCGTTCCGATGCAGCGGCAAAACGCCTTGAAGATATCGCTATGGCGAAGGAACCAAGCGCGGCTAGGCAGGACCAATCTGCGTATGGCCCGGACAAGCTTTGCCATAGCTGCTCCGAAGCTTTGAGCACCCCTGCACTGGCTCTACCTGGATGCCACATGGCTACGGACCAGCCGTAAATACCCTGGATGGCACTTCCGGAAACGGATGTTGGTGCATTGATGCACGACTGAGAGCGTTCAAGATGAAGAAGCTCGGCTACCTGGTAGCGCTGTACCCGATCGGGTTCATTGACTCCGTAATCGCGTTGCGGATCTCACTGCTCCTGTTGTTGCTTTCTGTAGTTATCAATAGGCGTTTGTCGCTGGTTGACTGGCTGCTGCTCGGGCTGCTCGGTATCACCGCCTATTCCTGGCTGACGGTGGACGGCTATGAGCGCAGCTTCATCGCGCCGCAGGTCTCGTCCTACTATGTTTTTTTGTTCAGCCTACGTTTCTTCTACGTCTGTCGAGAGGATCTGCTGAACTTCATCACCAATCTGCCGCTCTTCCACTATCTGCTTCTGTGTGTCGTTTACCTCATTGTTCAGGTAAAGGTCGGCTACACCTACGAAGTTGGCGTATTGGAAGCCTTCATGCTGATTCGCCTGGCGCTCCAGCCGCGGCAGCGCGGTTTGATGTTGGCGATGCTGCTGGCTTACCTGGTGCTGATGTTTCTCATCTCGACCCGCACAACGCCTTTGGGTATCGCCCTGCTTGTTGCCGGCTGCTGTCTTCTGAAACCGCCGAAGGGGTTGCTCAAGGCGGTTTTCCTGGGTGTGATCTTGCTGACGCCAGTGGTGGGTTTCTTTCTGATGGGCCTGGATCTGTCTTCCAGCATGGCGGATGTCGACGACAACGCGGAGATCCGCCTGGAGATGCTCAAGGGCGCCAGCTCGATGATTGGTATTTCCGAGTTCCTGCACGGGGTCGGATTTGGCGGCCCCTATCGCGACGTGAGCTTCAAATATGCTTTCTGGCATCCGCTGCTCGATACACGATTTCTGGCGCATCAGGTGTCTAATCACAACTCTTTGTTCGACGTATTCTTCCGCTTTGGGGTCTTCGTCTACGCACTGTTTGCCGTTGTGTTCCTGCGCGTCATCTGGCTAGACAAGACGACCAATCATTACGTCTACGCCCTGTTGTTTGTCTCCCTGTTCTCGCTATCGGTGAATGCGTATCTGGACTCAACGCGTCTATCGCATGCCTTCGCCGCTTTCATTATCGGACTGATGCTTCTGATACCGCGCAGGACCTCGCGACACCAGCGCGCGCCCAACGCCGCAGTGGTGCGTGCCGGGTCTTGCGCGGCTGATGTTGCGAAGTCGCCAAGCTGACAACTCCTCCTAACGCTCACCCGCTGAATCCTCGCCCGCATGTCAGTACAGGAAGTGCCCATGAAAGATTGCGTTTTGATTTCCGCGTTTGCCTGCGACCCGTCCATGGGCTCAGAGCCATACGTAGGCTGGAACTGGCTCAAACAGATCCTGACTGTCTCCGACGGGAATGTCGTGCTGCTCACTCGCCGGATGCATGAGCGGCCAGTGCGCGAGGCGCTCGAACCGACCAGCCGCGCGCGTCTGGAGATCGTTGCTTTCGATTTGCCCGGCTGTGCCGGTATGGCTCACCACCATAGCCTGATGAAGCCGTACTACGTGTTCTGGCAAGTAGCCGCATTGTTTGTCGTGCTGGCCTACCAGCTGCGCCATCGTTCGCTCGCGGTGATCCACCAGTGCACTTACAACGTGGTGGATATGCCTGGGTTGCTATGGCTGGTACCTGGAACGCGGTTCATCTGGGGGCCGGTGGGTGGTGGTCAGATACCACCGGCCTGGGCAAAACCGCTCTATGGGCGGGGTTGGATCAAGCAGCGCTGGCGCACGCTGATGAAACGCACGTTGCGGTTCAACCCGTATATCTGCCTAGCATCGTACTGCTCATCGTCAATCCTGGTGGCCAACCAGGACACCCTCGAAATGCTGCCTCGCTTCGCGCACCACAAATGCATCAAGACGCTTGAAACAGCGGTGAGCGGCGTAACCGCTCGCCATGCGGTGCAGGAGCCGAAGGAAAGTTTCACATTGCTCTGGGTCGGTCGGCTGGAGCCACGTAAGGCTCTCAAGCTGCTGCTCGACGCCATCGCACAGATCAAGGCAGATCAGCCTCAGGCTTACGAGCGATTGCGGATCAAGGTACTCGGTACTGGGCCGGATGCGCAGAAGACCCAAGTGGAAGTAGCTGCACTAGGGTTGGCCGGCAAAGTCGAGTTGCTCGGCGCGTTGCCTTTCGCCGAGGTCCAGCCGCTCTACGAGGGCGCCGACCTTTTCGTCTTCACCAGCGTTCAGGATACCTCCGGTAACGTGCTGCTCGAATCGCTGGCCAGCGGCCTGCCTGCTATAGCGCTCAATCACCAGGGACCCCGGGAAATCCTGCAGAACGGGGGCGGACGGTTGATCGATGCGCGCTCCTACAATGAGGCGGTCAAAGAGTTTGCAAGCGCCATACTTGAGCTGATGGATGCGCCGCAATTGCTCAGAGCTTACGCACAGGCGGGACTGGAGAACATTCAGAAGCATTGCCTGTGGGAGCAGAAGGGAGAATTGTTCCGTACGCTGCTGGATGCCCACGGCAAGTCTGCGAAAAGGCATCTCGCTTCAGATCAAACTTGAACGAACGTCTCATATCTCCTCGTATTCCTGCTCGCGCTAAGGGAGCGGGCGATCTATCTAATGCATGAAGGAGGCGAAGATGATTCCAAAGATCATTCATTACGTCTGGATCGGCGATGCGCCAAAGAATGAGCTGCTTCTGCGTTGCATCGAGAGCTGGAAGAAGTATCTGCCGGACTACGAAGTCAAGGAATGGGGTAACTCGCAGCTCGCGGAAATCGACATTCCCTATGTCCGTCAGGCGCTGGAGCACCGCAAGTGGGCGTTCGCGTCGGACTACATGAGGTTATACGCACTGCACCGCTATGGCGGCTTTTACTTCGACTCCGATCTGGAAGTGACAGCTGATATCGAGCCGTTTCGCGAACATGACTTTGTCGCTGGCTTCGAGGAGTATCAGGGCAACCGCTATCCGATGTCGGCGTTCATCGGCGCGGTTCCCAATAACGCCATTATTGGTGATCTGCTGGCCGAGTATGCGTCGTTGAGTCTAGTGGACCGCAACGGCAATCTCGACCTTACGGCCAATACCAAACGCATGACGCTGTACTACGCGCGCAGGTTCGGCCTGAAAAAGCCCTACAAGACCGATGAGCCAACCGTGTTGGATAGTTACTCGTTTATCTACCCAGTTCATTATTTCTGTACGCCGGCGCCGCAAAAAAAGAACTTCACCATTCACCATTTCAACGGTTCGTGGCTGGACGGCTATGCGCGACGCAATATCCTAAACATGTCCGGCTATACGCTGTGCGTTTTCAAGGATCGTAAGAAGGCCAATCGCAGCTTGCCCCTGACCTACAACGAAAGCTTGGTAATGATGCTGCCGCTTGGTTTCGACCTTAGACTGGTGCTCCTGCGCAAGGCACGTCCCGGCAGCCTTTTAGTGTGCTGATCTCTTCCTCTGCTTTTCTCCGACAAGGACTTCCGACCGTTTGTGGAACACCTCGGACTGCGCGACGCGGCTCACACATAACGCTTGCCATCACCGGTGACAAACCCAGCGCGAGGCGGAGGTTTTGGCATCCGGTGCATGGCCTAGTTATCGATCCTCGTGCAAGCGATCTTCCACATATTTATGAAGGATACTGGCAGCAAGTGTTTGGTAGGGGATGCCTTCTGCCAGGGCTTTCTTCTGGAGCCCCCTAAGATCCTTGGAGGATAGTCTGATGTTAATACGGGCATCTTTCTTGAACATGGCCTCGGCGTACTGTTGATGCCGCAGTTTTCTGTCTTCACTGTCTGGCGACCGCTGCAGCTCTCCTGTATCGAATGCATACAGAATTTCTTGCTCTTCTTTATCCAGCCTACTCATTTTTGACCTCCCAAATAGGTTTTGGTCCCTTTCCGGCTCGGGATGATCGTTTTCAGAAAAACCTCATCCTCTGACTCCACAAAGGGCACCAAATACGCATACCCCTCAATCTCAATCACATGAATCTGTTGCCCCGGATATCGCTTCTGATTCGGATGCTCGAACGTATCCAAGATGCCTCCAGTCGAGATATGCAAAACCACATCCTCGAAAGAGACGTTCCTTTCTGTTTGGAGAAGCTTGTTCTTCTCTGGGTTCCATGTGATAGGTTTCATGAGCCAAAGTTTAGCACATTGTGTGCTTTTTGTACTCACGTAGCTAACGCCTTGCTCACCGGAAAATTAGGAGCGCACTCAATGGACGGAAATTGCCCAATGAATGCGTCGGAGTGCCCCGCGACCTGAACACTGGCTTGGTTATGTTTCGTTTGCTGGTAATTCGAACTGCCTCTCACTTCGCCAGACTCGTATGAGCACAACCTCTTTAGCGTGCCTGAGATAGACAACTCGAAATGGCGCGTGAATCAATTCGCGAATATGATCCAGGTTGAATTCAGGAACAACCCGGCCAGCATCAGGGTGGAGTTGGAGCATTTCGCTATGCTCCAGGATAGCAGCCACAAAATCATCACCGATATGTGGCACATCCTGCTCTTTGTAATACTCCTGAATGGCCTGTAAATCCTCAAGAGCGTACTGTGCGATGCGTAATTCCATTTACTTGATGCCCAACGTTTTCTTGGCGTCCTCCAACGATACGGTGTTGCCTTCGCGAACATCCATAAGCCCCTGCGCCACCGCCTTTACAAACCGCAATTCCTCGGCAGTTCTCTCATAATCCTCGAGCCCCTGCACAACAGCTATGCCGCGGCCACGGCTGGTAAGCAGGATTGGGCGATGCGTCTCCTGTGCTCGACCAACCACCTTTCCGGGATTGATTTTAAGGTCTGACAGAGGAATGACATCCTCGGAAAATTTCACTTGCATAATGATTACCTAGACAACGATTTGGTGTCATTAATAGCACCAGTTAACAGGTGCGATCAAGAAACATAATGCTGAAATAAGGGGCGGCCCGTCAGGGGCGTCCGGTGGAGGCCGAAGGCCGGAACGAACTTGATTGACTGGTTACAAAGCAAAAGCACCCGTTTACCTTGCCCGCCGAATTCCGCGGACTGGCCCGGACGCATCCGGATGTGCTCTATGATCTGTTGATTCGCTGTGCTTGGCAGATCGCGCGGACTTTCAGCGAGAACGACCGACACCTGCAGCGCACGCCCGGCGTGATCGCCGTGCTGCATACCAACACGCGCCGGCTCGATTACCACCCGCACGTCCATCTGGTGATGCCGGCGGCTGCCGGCGATGCGCAGCACAAGCGCTGGCGCACCCGGCGCCGTGGCAAGACCGGCAAAGGCTATCTGTTCAACCACAAGGCCCTGGCGAAGGTCTTCCGGGGCAAGATGCTCGCCGGCATCGAGACGCCCGGGCTGACCTTCCACCTCGTCATCCGTGCGCCTGGGCGGTCGATTGCAAAGCGGTCGGCAGCGAGAAGGCACTCGTCTATCTCGGGCGCTATCCCTGCCGCGGCGTCATCCGTGAGCAGGACATCGCCGCCTGCGTCGATGGTCAGGTGAGCTTCCGCTATCGCG
>NZ_JAMOIE010000035.1 GCF_024448935.1 Stutzerimonas stutzeri | reverse complement strand
GGCGTGGCCACCACAGCCGAACTGGTTGCGCTTGCGCGCAACGCGCCATACCTGGCGCACAACCAAAAAACCGGAGCGAAAACTCCGGCTTTTCGTGCGCTCCGGTCAGATGATATTGGCGTAATCCGCTTCGATCCGATCCAGGCTCAGGTGATTGAGGAAGTTGGAAAAACACATCCAGGCCGACAGTGCGTTCAGGTCCTGGAATTGTTGGGGCAGGTACTTGGGCGGCACCACCATGCCCTCCTCGACCAACTGGCGCAGGGTGCGCATGTCTTCCAGCGTGGTCTTGCCACAGAACAGCAGCGGAATCTGCTCCAGCTTGCCCTTGCGCACCGCCAGCTGGATGTAGTTGTAGATCATGATGAAGCCCTTCAGGTAAGACAGGTCCTTGGTGAAGGGCAAACCATCGGGCGTCGAACCGCGGAAGACGCGGCTGGCATTGCCGTAGCTGTCTTCCTCCGAATAACCCTGCTCACGGAAGAAGCCGAACACGTCCAGAAAATCCGCGCCTTCTTCGGCCATGTGGATGGCGCGGGTGCGGTTGGTGAGCTTGCGCAGGCGGGTCGGGTAAGACGCGAAGGCGATGACCTCCATCAGGATTGCGAGGCCTTCCTGGGTCACCGTCGATGACGGCGGACCCTTGGCGAGGAAGGTGCAGATCGGCTGGTTCTGGCCGTTGAGCGTGGTGCCGACATGCACCAGCCCCTCGTGGACCTCCAGCGCACGCACGTCGCGTTCGTTGAACATCGCATCGCTGCGAATCTTGATGTAGTCGGCGCCAGCGGCGGCGTCGGCGAGGATGCCGTCGGACTCGAACACCCGGATCACGCCCTCGCCTTCACCGAACACCAAGTCCAGCCGGCGCTGCAGCATGTCCACCGCCTGCGGGGCGTCGAGCGTTTTGGCTTCGTCTTTCAGATCGCCGCGGTCGGCGATGTTGTTCAGGTAGTCGGAAAGCATCAGCCCGAGGTCGGCGAGCGTCGGGTCACCGGCATGGAAGGCGTCCGAAGCGGCACCATAAAGCTCTTGGGAAATCAGGCCGAAATCGGCGGTGCCGCGAGCCTCGAGCATGCGGATCACCATGCGGTATTCCTTGCACATGCGTCGCATGATCTGCCCCACCGGGTTGAACTGCCCCAGCTGACGAGTGATGTCGCGCTCGATGTTCTGGAACTCTTCCTTCTTCGCGCTGGAATCGAAGCCCAGCGGACGGCCTTCGTAGTAGGCGCGGTCGACCTTGGGCAGCTCACGGCCGCCGGCGGCGAAAAAACCCTGGCGGACGTTGTCGTCCCACTTCACCGCATCGAGCACCCGCACCGGGGTTTGCGCTTCGACGATGCGATCGGACAGGCCGCGCACCGTGAGTTGGTATTCATCCAGGTTGTTGCCGGTATTCATCCGTACCTCGTCAGTGATGAGCCGTCGCCTTCAAGTTATACACCAGCGGACCCTGGCAATCCGTGCCCGGTTCGCGAACGGCCCGCTAGGCGTATGGATGTGTGTCGGCGGACATCGACCGATCTGAACCCGGCCGAAGAGGCCAACTGGGTAACATCCACGATGCCGCTTAGGCCTGAGCATGACCTTGGTGGACACCCCGGACCCCCGCCGCGATCTCGAATCACAGCGTGGGTATGACGGCCGCTCGGCCGAACATCCGAGCGGCTGCGCGGCTGCGCGGCTGCGCGGCTGCGCGGCTGCGCGCCATGCTCAGACTTCGGGACGCATGTGCGGGAACAGGATCACGTCGCGGATCGATGGCGAGTTGGTCAGCAGCATCACCAGTCGGTCGATGCCGATGCCTTCGCCCGCGGTCGGCGGCATGCCGTATTCCAGCGCGCGGACGAAGTCGGCATCGAAATGCATGGCCTCGTCGTCGCCGGCGTCCTTGTCGCGGACCTGCGCGTGGAAGCGCTCGGCCTGGTCTTCGGCATCGTTCAACTCGGAATAAGCGTTGGCGATTTCACGGCCGCCGATGAACAGCTCGAAGCGGTCGGTGACGCTTGGGTCGTCGTTGCTGCGACGCGCCAGCGGCGAGACTTCGAACGGATAACGGGTGATGAACGTCGGCTGCTCCAGCCTGTGCTCGACCAGTTCCTCGAAAATCATCACCTGCAGCTTGCCCAGCCCTTCGAAGCCGAGCACCTTGGCGCCGGCCTTCTTGGCGATGGCACGTGCGGTGTCGATGTCCTGCAGGTCGGCAGCGCTGATTTCGGGGTTGTACTTCAGAATCGCATCGAACACCGAGAGCCGCGCGAAGGGCTCGCCGAAGTGGAACAGCTTGTCGCCGTAGGGCACATCGGTGCTGCCCAGGACCAGCTGCGCCAACTCGCGGAACAGCTCTTCGGTGAGGTCCATGTTGTCTTCGTAGTCGGCGTAGGCCTGGTAGAACTCCAGCATGGTGAACTCGGGGTTGTGCCGGGTCGAAACGCCTTCGTTACGGAAGTTGCGGTTGATCTCGAAGACACGCTCGAAGCCGCCAACCACCAGGCGCTTGAGGTACAGCTCCGGCGCGATACGCAGGAACATCGGCAGGTCCAGCGCATTGTGATGGGTCTCGAACGGCTTGGCCGCGGCGCCGCCGGGAATGGTCTGCAGCATCGGCGTTTCGACTTCGAGGAAGTCGCGCTCGTTGAGGAACGTGCGGATATGCCCGATCACCTGCGAACGCACGCGAAAGGTGTGGCGAGTCTCCTCGTTGACGATCAGGTCGACATAACGCTGGCGGTAGCGCTGCTCGGTGTCGGTCAGGCCGTGGTGCTTGTCCGGCAGCGGGCGCAGCGATTTGGTCAGCAGGCGAACGTCTGTCATCTCGACATAAAGATCGCCCTTGCCTGAACGCGCCAGGGTGCCTTCGGCGGCGATGATGTCGCCCAGGTCCCAGTGCTTGATCGCTTCCAGGGTCTCGGCCGGCAGCGTCTTGCGATTGACGTAGACCTGGATGCGCCCGGTCATGTCTTGCAGCACCATGAAGGCGCCACGATTGAGCATGATGCGTCCGGCAATCTTCACCGGGATCGCCGCTTCAGCCAGCTCTTCCCTGGTCTTGTCGACGTACTTCTGCTGCAGGTCGTTGCAATAGCTGTCGCGACGGAAGTCATTGGGAAAAACATTGCCCTTGGCACGCTCGGCGGCCAGTTTCTCCTTGCGCTGAAGGATCAGGCTGTTCTCTTCCTCGTGGATGGCGTGCTGGTTCAGCGGTTGTTCGCTCATGGTTTAAAAATGCCTGGATCGAATGAATGAATCCCGGGGAGGGTGTGTTGGAAGGCGTTTCACTTCAGCCCACCATGGCCTGCCCCTATTTTGGTGGGCTGAAGCCCACCCTACATCTGGACACTGGAACTCGAGTTGGGTGGGCCGGGCGGCGTTCCGCTTCAGCCCACCCACGCTGGCCAAGCTCAGTAGCGTTAAAGCCCTTGCTTCAGACTGGCTTCGAGGTATTCGTCGATATCGCCATCGAGCACCTTGTCGCAGTCGCTGCGCTCGACGTTGGTGCGCAGGTCCTTGATGCGCGACTGGTCGAGTACGTAGGAGCGGATCTGGTGGCCCCAGCCGATGTCGGATTTGGAGTCTTCCAGTGCCTGGGACGCCGCGTTGCGCTTGTGCATTTCCTGCTCGTACAACTTGGCCCGCAGCATTTTCATGGCGGTGTCCTTGTTGGCGTGCTGGGAACGCTCGTTCTGGCAGCTGACCACAGTGTTGGTCGGTACGTGGGTAATACGCACAGCCGAGTCGGTGGTGTTGACGTGCTGACCACCGGCACCGGAGGAGCGGTACGTATCGATGCGCAGATCGGCCGGGTTGATCTCGATCTCGATGTTGTCATCGATTTCCGGCGAGACGAACACCGCAGTAAACGAAGTGTGGCGACGGTTGCCCGAGTCGAACGGGCTCTTGCGGACCAGGCGGTGAACGCCAATCTCGGTGCGCAACCAACCGAAGGCATACTCGCCCTTGATATGCAGGGTCGCACCCTTGATGCCGGCGACTTCGCCCTCGGACAGCTCCATGATGGTGGCGTCGAAGCCATGCTTGTCGGCCCAGCGCAGGTACATGCGCAGCAGCATGTTGGCCCAGTCCTGGGCTTCGGTGCCGCCGGAACCGGCTTGAATGTCGAGGTAAGCGTTATTGGGGTCCATCTCGCCGCTGAACATGCGGCGGAATTCCAGCCCTTCGAGGATGCCGCGCAGGCGGTCGAGCTCGGCGGCGACGTCGTCCACGGCGCCCTGGTCGTCTTCTTCGACGGCCATGTCGAGCAGGTCGCGGGAATCGGCCAGGCCACCCTCGAGGTCGTCGATGGTTTCGACGATCTGCGCCAAGGTGGCGCGCTCACGGCCCAGATTCTGGGCGTACTCGGGGTTGTTCCAGACGTTCGGGTCTTCGAGTTCGCGGTTTACTTCGACTAGCCGGTCATGCTTCTGATCGTAGTCAAAGATACCCCCGAATTGACAGGGTGCGCTCGGACAGGTCCTTGATGCTGTTGAGGATCGGGTTGATTTCCATAGGTCGGCAGCTCTCAATCGGACGGTGCGAAAAGCCGGCGATTATAGCGCAGCAGGCCGCTGCTGACAGCCCACACGGGACCACCGGGGCGGCAAAGTCAAGCGGAGTTGGTTCAGCAACGAGCGGAGGCGGTCCAGCGACCGCCCCGCATGCGGTCAGGCGGAAACGCCACGCACCTGGCTTTCCAGCTCGGCCTTCAGCCCCGCATCGAGCTGCAACTGGCGGGCCAGCTCGTCCAGGTAGGCACGCTCCATGAACTGCTCTTCGTCCACCATCAGTACACTGGCGATATACATCTCCGACGCCATTTCGGGCGTGGTAGCAGCCGCGGCGACGTCTACCGGATCGAGCGGTTTGTTCAGCTCGGTTTCAAGCCAACGCTGCAAAGCGGGGTCATCAGTGAGCTGGGCCAGTTCAGCCTCGATCATCTTGCGTTCCTGCTCGTCGACATGTCCGTCGGCTTTGGCCGCGGCGACCAGCGCCTTGAGGATGCCGCGGCTATGCTCTTCCACTTGTTCGGGTGGTAGTCGGTCGACTGTCTTTGGCTCGGTCTGAGTGGGGTTCGGCTGAGTCACCCCGGCCCCGCCCTGCTGTGCCTGCCAGTTGCCGTAGGCTTTGTAGGCCAGCATGCCGAGCGCGGCCAGGCCGCCATAAGTGACGGCCTTGCCACCCATGCGACGCCCTCGTCGGCTACCGAGCAACATGCCAAGCGCGCCGGTTGCCAGCGCGCCTTTCCCACCGCCGCCCGCACCTCCGAGCAAGCTGCCGAGTGGTCCGCCTGCGCCGGAAAGCATGTCACCGAGCGAGCCGCTGCTGCTGCCCTTGGGAGCGCCCGGAGGCGTAACGGAGTTCTGCTGTTTTTGTAGGAGGTCCTGCCCAGACTTGAGCAGCTGATCGAGCAAACCGGAGGCTTTCATGGTATTTCCTGCTTGCGAATGGAGGGGTCAGTCGAGCAAATCGGGAACCTGCCGGATCGGTGTATTACGATGGGCTGCACGTACATATTGGGCGGGCCAGGGCACCGAGCTATCACGCAGATCTTCGGCGGCGTGCAACGGCCAGTAAGGGTCGCGCAACAGCTCCCGCGCCAGCAGGATCAGGTCGGCCTGACCGGTGCGCAGGATGTGTTCGGCCTGGACCGCCTCGGTGATCATGCCGACCGTGCCGGTGGCGATACCCGCTTCGCGGCGGACCTGCTCGGCAAACTGGGTTTGATAACCCGGCCCAACGGGAATCTCGGCATTGACCGCCGTACCGCCGGACGACACGTCGATCAAGTCGACGCCCACCCCCTTCAGCCGACGCGCCAGTTCGACGGTTTCATCCGAATTCCATCCGTCCTGAACCCAGTCGGTTGCCGACAGGCGAACGAATAGCGGCAGCTCCTCCGGCCATACGGTGCGCACCGCCTGGGTAACCTCCAGCAGCAGCCGGATGCGGTTTTCAAACGAACCGCCATAGCCATCCTGACGCTGGTTGGAAAGCGGTGAAAGAAACTGATGCAGCAAATAGCCGTGGGCGGCGTGTATCTCTGCGATCTTGAAGCCCGCCGCCAGGGAGCGCTCGGCGGCACGAACGAATGCCTGGATGACGCCTGCGATCCCTGCGTCATCGAGCGCAGTGGGCACCGCATGCTCCGGGTCGAAGGCAATGGTCGACGGCCCCACCGGTGTCCAGCCTCCAGCGGCGATGGGAACGCTACCGTGGCGTCCGAGCCACGGCTGCCAGGTGCTGGCCTTGCGCCCAGCATGCGCCAGCTGAATGCCGGCGACCGAACCCTGAGCCTCGACGAAGCGCGTAATACGCCGCAGCGGCTCGATGTGCTCATCCGACCATATGCCCAGGTCCTCGGGTGAGATCCGCCCGTTGGCCGTAACTGCAGTTGCCTCGATGATCACCAGCCCCGCGCCACCCACCGCACGACTGCCCAGGTGCACCAGATGCCAATCGTTGGCCATGCCAGCCTTGGCCGAGTACTGGCACATGGGCGATACGGCAATACGATTGGGCAGGGTCAGCTGGCGCAGGGTGAGCGGTTGGAAGAGCTGTGTCATGGAAACCTCGACTGTATGGGATACGTTTTGGACATACTTTGTGGCGCTCGGGCATGTTCACAAGGCGCCTGATTACGGCATCCTGCTGTCGGCCGGGCAGTAAGTCCAGCAGAGCAGGTTCCTCCAGATTGGTCAGGATGCAGCGATAACGGCGGTTCAGGTACAGCCCATCGATACCCAGGCAGCGAGGCGTCTCAAAGCGGTGCCAAGCCGCCAGGAACTTGGCCTTCTTCCTAAAGATCTCGCGGATGGTCTTCTCGTCGAGCCCCGTGGTATCGGCAACTTAGGCGTAGGGGTGGTTAAAGGCTTCCGACTCGACGTGACTGTATAATCTCCGGGTCATGCGCTGGTTGTCCACCGTCTCGGGACGCGCTGGGCGAAATGTCTTTGCGCAGGCTCGGCAAGTGTAGCGGCGACGGACCACCCGAGCCGCTACTCTTCTTGTGTGGAGCGAGCCTGCTCGCGATCAAGGCCTCCACGCAGCAGCGACTCACCTAAGGCTTCTTAGCCTAGGCATGTCCCAGCGGGCAGATTAGATCGCTCAACGCGCCGCGATATGCGCCACCAGTAGCTGCACGCTTTCACGTCCGCGAAACTCGTTCACGTCCAACCTGTAGGCCAGATCGGCCCAGCGCACGGTGGGGTTGGGCCAGAGCTCGCGATCGATGTTGAAGGCAATGCCATCGAGGGTCAGCGAGCCGCATTCGCTCTTGAGCACCATCTTCAGGTGCTTCTCGCCGACCAGTCGCTGCTGCACCAGCTGAAACACGCCGTGGAATAACGGCTCGGGGAAATGCTGCCCCCAGGGCCCGGCATTGCGCAGCGCCTTGGCCAGTTCCAGATGGAACTCCTCGATGTTCAGCTGCCCGTCCGTCAACAGTCGCCCGGTGAGGTCGTCCTCGCACAGCTGGCGCCGCACCTCAGCGTCGAAGGCCGCTGCAAACGCGCCGAAATTCGCCTCCGGCAGCGACAGACCAGCCGCCATCGCGTGGCCGCCGAACTTGCTGATCAGGCCGGGATGGCGCGCCGCCACAGCATCCAGTGCATCACGGATATGAAAGCCCGGCACCGAACGCGCG
The DNA here is from genome assembly GCF_024448935.1 of Stutzerimonas stutzeri. Lineage (GTDB taxonomy): Bacteria > Pseudomonadota > Gammaproteobacteria > Pseudomonadales > Pseudomonadaceae > Stutzerimonas > Stutzerimonas stutzeri_AO. The sequence continues at coordinate 36,716 of NZ_JAMOIE010000035.1, read as the reverse complement.
GAGCCTTTCAGCACGCCCTCCCCGGCATCGGCAAAGGCGATGGTCGGACGGTGATAGCGTTCCTTGAGCCGTGAAGCGAGGATGCCGATGACGCCCTGGTGCCAGTCCGGCTCGAACAGGCAGAGGCCGAACGGCATGTCTTCGAGTGGCAAATCCTTCAACTGCGCCAGCGCCTCGCGCTGCATGCCCTGCTCAATGCCCTTGCGGTCCTGGTTGAGCTGGTCGAGCTGAACGGCCATGTCGCGCGCCAGCGTTTCGTCCTCGCAGAGCAGGCATTCGATGCCCAGGGCCATGTCGTCCAGCCGCCCCGCCGCGTTCAGTCGCGGGCCAAGGATGAACCCGAGATCAGTCGAGGTGATGCGGCTGTGATCGCGCCCGGCCACCTGCAGAATTGCCCTTAACCCGGGCCGTGCACGACCAGCACGGATCCGAGCCAAACCTTGGTGAACGAGGATTCGATTGTTCGCGTCCAGCGGCACCACATCGGCAACGCTGCCGAGCGCAACCAAGTCCAGCAGCTCGGCCAGGTTCGGCTCGGCCCAACCATTGCGGGTAAACCAGCCTTTTTCACGTAGCGCGGCGCGCAAGGCCAGCAGCACATAAAAAATCACCCCGACCCCGGCGATGCACTTGCTCGGGAAGGCGCATTCCGGCTGATTGGGATTGACGATGGCATCGGCCGCCGGAAGCTCCGAGCCCGGCAGGTGATGGTCGGTCACCAGCACCTTGAGCCCCGCCGCTTTGGCCGCCGCGACGCCATCCACGCTGGAGATGCCGTTGTCCACGGTCACCAGCAGATCAGGCCGACGCTCGAGCGCCACGGCTACAATTTCCGGCGTCAGGCCGTAGCCATACTCGAAGCGATTGGGCACCAGATAATCCACATGGGCTGCGCCCAATTGGCGCAACCCCAGCACGCCGACGGTACTGGCGGTGGCGCCGTCGGCATCGAAGTCGCCGACGAAGAGGATGCGCTGGCGGGCTTCCAGCGCCTCGACCAGCAATACCACAGCGGCATCGATGCCCTTGAGCTGGCCATAGGGGATCAACCGCGCCAGGCCCTTGTCCAGCTCGCTGATGGACTGCACACCACGGGCTGCGTAGAGACGCGTCAGCAGCGGCGGCAGGTCGCCCAGGTCGGGGAGCAGTGCGGGAAGAGGACGGGATTCGATGCGCATCTGTTGATTATCCGGCATGCAGCGTGAAGTGGGTCAGAGTGATGTAGCAGCGCGCGCGGCCTGGTCGTAGAGACCGGACATGGCACGCAGCAGCCCGGCGAGACGGTGAATATCGTCAGGGTCGATGTTGAGGTTTTCGAAGGATGCGATCAGGCATTCACGACGGATATCGGCGTACTCCCGGCACAGCGCGCAACCCTTTTCAGTGGGGCGATAGTACATTTCCTTGCCCTGCTTCTCGCCTTCCACCAGACCGAGCTTGCCGAGCTTCTTCAAGGCGTAGGTCACGGTGTGAGTGTCTTCGATATTAAGCAGCAGGCAGATGTCCGCTTGTCGCTTGGCACGGCCGCGGCTCGCCAGATTGTGCAGCACCATGACGTCCAGCGCGTTCATTTCCATGGCACCAGAAGCTTTCATGCAGCGCTCCATCCAGCGCATTAGCGCCGCGCTGGCAACGATGATGCCGTACTCGAGCTCGGAAAGTTCCTGCGATTGTTCGGCGAGATGCGCCGACGCGACGATGGACGATCGCAACGGCCGAGGGGATTTAGCGTCAACCATCTTGTGGACCATGACCTGAAGGGCGAAGCGTGATGTCGCCCGGTGAATCGGGTCGGTAAGCATACAGCAATGAGCCTGCAGCGACCTTCAGGAAGCCTTACATTAAGTTTTTATTGATAAATCATCGATAATTTATCATCGTAACGTCACTCACCCACCGGCATGCCGGTTCGGGCCTGCAGTTAAGCGAGGATTGGTATGAAACGTCTACTTCTCAACTGCGACATCGGCGAGAGCTTCGGGGCCTGGACCATGGGCCTGGATGCCGAGGTCATGCCGTTCATCGATTGCGCCAACGTGGCGTGCGGTTTCCATGCGTCGGATCCGCAGATCATGCGACGCACCGTCGCGCTGGCAACGCAGCATGACGTCCAGATCGGCGCACATCCGGCCTACCCCGATCTGGTCGGCTTCGGTCGCCGCTCCATGGCGTGTACGCCGGACGAAGTGGAGAACATGCTGCTCTATCAAATAGGCGCGCTGGATGGCATCTGTCGCGCCGAGGGCACCCAGGTCCGTTACGTCAAACCGCACGGTGCGCTCTACAATGACATGATGCGCACGCCCGAACTCCTCCGCGCAGTAATGAGTGCGGTTACCGCCTATTCTCCGTCGCTTCCCCTGATGCTGATGTCCACCTGCGATAACAGCGCTGCGCAAGCGCTGGCGGACGAACTGGGCCTGATGCTGTGGTTCGAGGTGTTCGCTGATCGCGCCTACGATGCGGCCGGCATGCTGGTATCCAGAGCCTTGCCCGGGGCGGTACATCACGATGCCGATACCGTCGCGGCCCAGGCGCTGAGCCTGGCCAAGGGCGAACCGCTGACCGCCAGCGACGGCAGCCCTCTGGTGCTGCGCGCCGACACACTCTGCGTCCACGGCGACAACGCCGGTTCGGTCGCCGCCGTGCAGCGCATCCGGCAGGCGCTCGAGAACCTGCCGGCATGAAGGCGCGTATCGAAGTCGTCGGCATCGACAGCCTGATGCTGCGCCTGTTCGACGAGATCGACGAAGCCCATATGCCCTGGCTGCTGGCCGCTGCACGGCGCCTGCGTGAAACCTTCGGCACCGCGATGATTGATCTGGTGCCGTCCTACACCACCCTTCTCATTCATTACGACCTGGCTCAACTGGATGACGACCAGGCGCGTCAGCGGGTAGCGCAGGCGCTGCATGAACTGCAGCCGGATGCAGAGGGCCAGGCGCGCGAACTGGACATCCCGGTCTGGTACGACCCAAGCGTCGGCCCGGAACTCGACGCACTGGGGCAGCGCAGCGGGCTCGGCGTTTCCGGCGTAATCGAGCGCCACAGCGCCCGGACCTATCAGGTTTTCGCGCTGGGCTTTGCGCCGGGGTTCGCCTTCATGGGGCTGGTCGACGAATGCCTCGCCAGCCCGCGCCTGCAGACACCACGCAAGCAGGTACCAGCCGGCAGTCTAGGGATCGCCGACCGCCAGACGGCCATCTATCCGCTGGTTTCGCCCGGCGGCTGGAACCTCATCGGCCGCAGCCCGACGCGCCTGTTCGATCGGGAACTGGACGGCTACAGCATCTGGCAACCCGGTGACCGCGTGCGATTCCAGCCCATCGAACGCGCCGAGTTCGTTCGGCTTGGCGGAGACGACAGTCCTTTTGAGGTGACACCATGAGCCTGTTGATCGAGCGCAGCGGCGCCATGGCCAGCCTGCAGGACGGCGGCCGGTTTGGCGTCCGTCACCTGGGCGTGACCCAGGGCGGCGCGGCGGACTGGATATCTCAAGCATGGTCCAACTGGTTGTTGGGCAATCCGCTGCAGGCCGCAACCATCGAAATCACCCTTGGAAATTTCGCCCTGCTGGCCGAAGCTGACAGCTGCCTTGCGCTGTGCGGCGCGGACCTGGCGGCAACGCTTGATGGCCAACCGCTCGAACCGGGACGCAGCTTCAATATTCGCAAGGGTCAACGCCTGACCTTTGCCCAGCCGCGTCGAGGCGTGCGCGCCTATCTCGCCGCCCCGGGCGGCTTTAATGCGCCTCTGACCCTGGACAGTTGCGCGACGGTACGCCGCGAGGCGCTTGGCGGCCTGCACGGCGATGGCCAGCCGCTGAACCAAGGTGATCGGCTGCACTGGAGCGGCGCCGCGCCCGAGCCTCATGCACTCGATAGCGATCTGATCACACCGTTGTCATCGGCAGAACCGCTGCAGGTTGTGCTTGGCGCGCAGATCGGCGATTTCAGCGGGCAGAGCCTGTTCGACGCATTCAACAGCGGATGGACGGTGGACCAGCGCGCCGATCGCATGGGTATCCGCCTGCTCGGTCCAGTGCTGCGCAGTTCACGACAGTCGATGATTTCCGAAGGCGTGCCATTGGGGGCGATTCAAGTGCCGCCGGATGGGCAGCCCATCGTCCTGCTCAACGACCGGCAAACCATCGGCGGCTATCCCCGGCTTGGCGCCCTGACGCCACTGGCAGTCGCTCGTCTGGCGCAGTGCCTGCCAGGCACCGAGATCCACCTGAAGCCGATAGCCCTGCAGGCTGCGCAGCGCGAGCAACGCCTGTTGCTCGCCCAGTGGCAATGAGGATGTCAGCGGCGCAGTACCACAGACGGCAACCCGGCCTGTAGGGGCGCACGGTATGCATAACCCAATTCTGGCGATCCTGATTCAGACAAGAGAGCAGGTACAGTCGGCGAACGCCTCAGCCGCGCTCGCCAACCAACCACTCCAGCGGCACTTCATGCTGGCCGCGTTCGTCGGTGATGAACAATGACCCGTCGCTGACCATCACGCTCCAGCTGACCGACCTTGGCAGATCGCGCGCGACGGCCTCCAGTGCTTCCTGCCCCACCGCTACCACGTTGATCTTCTTCAGGCTGCGCACGCTGTCGAGCACCTTGGTCTGCCATACCCGCAGATTGCCGTAGGCCACCAGGCTGAAACGTTCGGCGCGCCGCGAGCACCAGGTGATCCGTTCGGCATCCGGCTGACCGACCTCGATCCAGTGCAGCACGCGGTCATCGAGGCTCTTCTCCCACAGCGCCGGCTCATCGACATCCGACAGCCCGCGGCCGAAGGCAAGCTTTTCGTCATACCAAAGCACGTAGGCGATCAGCCGTGCAACCAGCCGCTCCTCTGTTTCCGAGGGATGCCGAGCAACAGTGAAGCGCAGGTCCTGATACACGTGGCGGTCAAGATCGGTGAGATTGATCTCTACCTTATAAGGTGTGGCTTGCAGGGCCATGACAGCTCCAGGCGGCAAAAGGAGATGCAGTTTAGCCTATTGGCACAGCCTCAGAGGCGACCATAGCGTGGCTTCCCGCGCCGCCCGGAGTAGGTAAAATCCGACGAACGTTCTTTGACAATCGTTCTCATTATATTTAGCATCCGATTATTCGCAGACCCAACGGGTAGTTCATATGTACGTATGTCTTTGCCGGGGCGTTACCGACGGCCAGATCCGAGAAGCCATCTACGAAGGCTGCTGCAGCTATCGTGAAGTGCGAGACACTACTGGCGTGGCCACGCAATGCGGTAAATGCGCGTGCGTCGCCAAACAGGTCGTTCGCGAAACCTTGAGCGATATCCACAGCGCCAGCACATCGCTCGCTTACCCTGCAGGTTTTGCGTCCGCCTGAAACCCTGTCGATATTCCGGAGCCGGGCACATGCCCGGCCTTTTTCCGCCCGCGAATCAAGGCCTTGCCACCAAGTCGCGGAACAGACTTATTCTTATTCCGCTTTACCCTTTATCATTCAAGGACTTAGGTTTGACAGCGGCTAGGTTCGTGGCCAGACTGCGCTTATCAACGAATCCGATTCGACGCAGGACACCGACATGAAAGGCGACAAGCTGGTCATTCAGCATCTGAACAAGATCCTTGGCAACGAACTGGTCGCCATCAACCAGTATTTCCTGCATGCGCGCATGTATGAAGGCTGGGGACTCGACAAGCTCGGCAAGCATGAGTACGAAGAATCCATCGACGAGATGAAGCATGCTGACAAGCTGATCAAGCGCATCCTGTTTCTCGAAGGTCTGCCTAACCTGCAGGACCTCGGCAAATTGCTGATCGGTGAAAACACTCGAGAAATGCTCGAATGTGACCTCAAGCTCGAGCAAGGTGGCATCCAGGATCTCAAGGTCGCGATCGCCTACTGTGAGAGCGTCGGTGACTACGGCACCCGCGAATTGCTCGAAGACATCCTGGAATCCGAAGAAGAACATATCGACTGGCTGGAAACCCAACTGAGCCTGATCGGCAAGGTCGGCATGGAGAACTATCTGCAGTCGCAGATGGACGCGTAAAGCGTCTATGCTGTAATGAAATGGGAGCCTCGGCTCCCATTTCTTCGTTATTGCCTAGCAGTTCATCGTAAATACGAGTCGCTTCTTGACCTGAGCGAGCCGAAATACCGACGAAAAAAAACCCGCTGCCAGGCGGGTTCTCTTTCAGAGTCGCGATCAGGCGCCAGTTTTCTCGACGGCTTGCTTGATCAGCGGTTGCAGCTCACCCTTTTCGAACATTTCCAGGATGATGTCGCTGCCACCGACCAGCTCGCCATCCACCCACAGCTGGGGAAAGGTCGGCCAGTTGGCATACTTCGGCAGATTGGTGCGGATTTCAGGATTTTGCAGGATGTCGACATAGGCGAATTTCTCGCCACAGCCCATCACGGCCTGGGTCGCACGGGCAGAAAAGCCGCACTGCGGGGCGTTGGGCGAGCCTTTCATATAAAGCAGGACCGGGTTCTTTTCGATCTGCTCTTTGATGGTTTCGATGATATCCATGGGGCACCTCGGCTAGTCTCGGTTGCCATGCATTGTACAGAACAGCAGCCTAAAAGCCGAGTCACGAGCTCGGCTTTTATCTGATCGCATCCGGCACAGCTCGCCTGTAGCGCAGAAACCCGGCGCGCCGAGGCCGATTTGCGCCGGCTGAGACTTTCTGGATAAGATCGCGCCTTTCCCGTTTCGTCGCCATCTATGCGACCCCTGTCGTAGGCCCTTCTTTTTCGTCGAAATCCCCGGCCTCGACTGCGGTAATAAAAGACTGCGGTAATAAAAGGTAGTTGATATGAGCGCAAGGCATTTTCTCTCACTGATGGATTGCACGCCCCAGGAGCTGTCAGGCCTGGTCCGTCGCGGCATCGAGCTGAAGGATCTGCGCGAGCGCGGCATTCTGTTCGAGCCGCTGAAAAACCGCGTCCTGGGCATGATTTTCGAAAAAGCCTCGACCCGCACGAGACTGTCTTTCGAAGCGGGGATGATTCAGCTCGGCGGCCAAGCCGTGTTTCTCTCGCCGCGCGACACGCAATTGGGCCGCGGCGAACCGATCAGCGACTCAGCCATCGTCATGTCGAGCATGCTCGACGCCATCATGATCCGCACTTTCGCTCATTCGACGCTGACCGAGTTCGCAGCGAACTCCTCGGTGCCGGTGATCAACGGCCTTTCAGACGATCTTCACCCTTGCCAACTGATGGCCGACATGCAGACTTTTCATGAGCTGCGCGGCAGTATCGCGGGCAAGACCGTCGCCTGGGTCGGGGATGGCAACAACATGTGCAACTCCTATATGGAGGCCGCGCTTCAGTTCGATTTCCAGCTGCGTGTCGCTTGCCCGGAGGGCTACGAGCCCAAGGGGGAGCTGCTCACGCAGGCCGGTGACCGGGTACGGGTATTCCGTGACCCACGCGAAGCGGTAGCGGGTGCACATCTGGTCAGCACAGACGTCTGGGCCTCCATGGGCCAGGAGGACGAAGTCGCCGCTCGGATTGCCACCTTCCGCCCCTATCAAGTCGACCCTGCCTTGCTCGACGCGGCAGCCGAAGACGTGCTGTTCATGCATTGTCTGCCGGCGCATCGCGGCGAGGAGATCAGCCATGACCTGCTCGACGACAAGCGAGCAGTGGCTTGGCAACAGGCCGAAAACCGCCTGCATGTACAAAAGGCCCTGCTTGAGTTTCTGGTCGAGCCGGCTTACCACCACGCATGAGCCATGAACCGCTGCTGCATCTGCGTAACCTCGACTGCGGCTATGGCGGTCAGAGCATCGTGCAGAGCCTCAATCTGCACCTGAATCGCGGCGATATCGGTTGTCTCCTGGGGCCCTCCGGTTGCGGTAAAACCACTACGTTGCGGGCTATCGCCGGATTCGAGCACGTCAACGAAGGCGAGATCCAACTCGGCGACGCCGTGCTTTCGCGCCGTGGTTTCACCCTGGCGCCCGAGAAGCGCAGAGTCGGCATGGTGTTTCAGGACTATGCCCTGTTCCCGCACCTGACCGTGACCGAAAACATTGGCTTCGGCATCCGCAGGCATCCGCAATCGCAACGCATCGTGCGAGAGATGCTTGAGCTGGTGCACCTCGCGCCGCTCGGCAAGCGGTATCCGCACGAGCTTTCCGGCGGCCAGCAACAACGTGTTGCGCTCGCCCGAGCCCTTGCGCCCGAGCCGGAACTGCTTTTACTAGACGAGCCTTTCTCCAACCTCGATGGCGACCTGCGCCGGCGCCTGAGCCACGAGGTTCGCGAAATTCTCAAGGCGCGTGGCACCAGCGCCATTCTCGTCACCCACGATCAGGAAGAGGCCTTCGCTGTCAGCGATCAGGTCGGTGTGTTCAAGGATGGTCGGCTGGAACAGTGGGACACGCCGTTCAACCTCTACCATGAGCCGCTTACACCCTTCGTGGCGAGTTTCATAGGCCAGGGGTATTTCATCCGCGGCCAGCTGATCGACCCGGAGACGGTACAGACCGAACTGGGCGTCATTCGCGGCAACCGCGCCTACACCATGCCGGCTGGCAGTTCGGTGGATGTCCTGCTGCGTCCGGATGACATCGTCTATTCGCCGGAAAGCAGACTCAAGGCGCTCATTGTCGGCAAGACTTTCCTTGGTGCCTCGACGCTGTATCGCCTGCAGCTGCCTACCGGTAATCAGCTGGAGGGCATATTTCCCAGCCACGCGGACTACCCGACTGGCCAGGAAGTCGGTATTGCCATTGCTGCCGACCATTTGGTGGTGTTTCCTGCGCAGGGCAGCGTGGCCGCCCACGAAAAGCTGCCAGACGCGGGCGTGCGCCGCTACAGCAGCAACGTCTGATTGCTTACAGCGCTGCGCCTTAGCCTTCCAACGATCCTAGTTCCGCCTCGCCTCCTCGCGTCTTGAGGCGGCGCCCCTTGAAGAACTCGCTCAGCACCTGGCTGCACGCCTCCGCGCTCACCCCGCCTTCGATCAGCACGCGGTGGTTGAGGAAATGCTGCGAAAAGAACTCTCCGCGACTGATCGCAACGCCAGCCTTGGGCTCCGTGGCGCCATACACCACCCGCTGAATACGCGAGTGGACGATCAAGCCTGCGCACATGCTGCAAGGCTCCAGCGTCACGTACAGCGTGCTGCCCGGCAACCGATAGTTTTCCAGGCTCGCCGCTGCATCGCGAATCGCGACCATCTCAGCGTGAGCACTGGGGTCGTGAGTGGAGATCGGACAATTGAAACCGCGGCCGATAACCTTGCCATCCTGTACGACCACCGCACCGACCGGCACCTCCCCTCGTTTTGCGCCTTCGGCCGCAAGCGACAACGCCTCGCGCATGAACTCATCATCGCGGGAACGATCAATGATCATCGGCTTCTTCATCTATTCCACCCGCCTGTCGCTTCCATCAAACCACTTCAATCGCCGCCATCAGCCCGGTTTCCATGTGATCGATCACATGACAGTGGAACATCCAGACACCTGGATTATCCGCCACCAGCGCGATTCGGGCCGTCTCGTTCTTGCCGAGCAAGTAAGTGTCGGTATACCAGGGATCGATTCGTTTGCGGTTGGACGAGATGACCTTGAAGGTCATGCCATGTAGATGAATCGGGTGCTGATATTGGCTGAGATTGCGCAGCTCGAATAAGTAATGACCGTTTTTCTTCAACGTGGCAATGGGCCGATCCGCACAGGTCTTGTCATTGATGTCCCAAGCCTGACCATTGATCTGCCAGAACGTGAACGCGTCGCCCTGCCCCGCGTCGCTGGACAACGTGCCGGCCCACTCGAAGTTGAAGCGCAGCGTTTCGGCCCGCTGCAGGTCCGGTTCAGCGATTGGGTTGGCTGGCAGCGGTGCCGGCCAGTTACCCTCGTCTTCTGTCGTGGCGATCGAAGCGAGCGTCGCCAGCCGCAATGGGCCATTGCGCAAAGACAGCTGCTCGCCAGCAGGCGGCACCTTCAAGGCCAGGTCGATGCGCATACCCGGCCCCAGCCAATAGGTTTTGCCCAGCGGCCGCGGCGCGATCGGGTTGCCATCGATCGCATAGATACGCGCATTACCACCCGGCAGGTTCACCCGGTAGGTGACGGTGTTGGTGAGATTGATGATGCGCAAACGCACCACTTGGCCCGCCGGCAGTTCAAGGGTTGGCGCGTGCTCCCCATTAATGGTCGACAATACGCCAGGTGTTCCTCCTCGGGCAGCTTCTCGCGGTACGCTGAAATCGGTGAAGTGTCCCTGCTTGTCGACATGCCAGCTCTTGAGGCTTAGCGTTCGCTCATGGCGAAACCCGCTCGGCTCACGCTCTTCGACGATCAATGGCCCTACCAGGCCGCGCCCCAGCTGCTCGGCGCTCGACGTGTGTGGGTGATACCAGAAACTCCCCGCGTCCGGCACTTGAAACAAATAATCGAACGACTCGCCGGGCAAGACAGGCAGCTGGGAGACATAAGGAACCCCATCCATGTTCAGCGGCAGGCGGATGCCATGCCAATGGATGGTGGTGGGCTCCGGCAGGTGATTGGTGAAGCGCACCCGCAAGCACTCCCCCTGTCTGGCGCGCAATTCGGCGCCCGGCGCCTGCCCACCGTAGCACCATGCTGGGGTCTTGGTGCCGGCGATCAACTCGATATCAGCTGGAGCTGCGATCAGCTCGTAATCATGGGTAACGGGATCAGCAGGACGCCCAAACCAATAGCGTGCGCCGCCACCGACCACGCCCAACGCCGCGAGCGCCGCTAACCCGGACAGCACTTTCCTTCGGGTAAAAGTCATTTCATTCTCATCAAAACTGCACGAGCAGTGGCACAAGCAACTGGATTGGAATCGCTCGCATTTGCATCATGCTACAGCTTCGTGCGCTATGTCGCAGCAGGCAAGCAATGCCCCGCCAAAGCCCCTCAATTAGTAACAGCGAACCCTAGCGCCTAATCCCGCGTCTACTTAAGGAGACACTCATCCATATCGAGGAGGCGCCATGCACCCCACTGCAGCCCAGGCCAAAGGCGAAGTCAGCCGCGGCATCACCTGGCTCGCTCGAAGCGGCTACGCCGCACGAGGCGTTGTCTATCTGATTGTCGGCATATTCGCCTTTATGGCCGGCATCGGCAGCGGGAACACCGTCGGCACCAAAGGCGCCATTCAACAATTGTTAGGCCAGCCCTTTGGGGAGACCTTGCTCTGGATCATGGTTGTCGGCCTCGTGGCTTACGTGGCGTGGCGCTTAACGCAGGCGATTACCGACCCGGAAGGCCATGGCACCGATGCCAAGGGCTTAGTGATCCGTGCAGGTCTCGTAGGCAGTGCGGTGGCCTATACCCTGCTTGCCCTATTCACCCTTGGCCTGCTTGGTAGCTCCATCGGCGGATCAGGCGGCAGCGGCGGGTCAGGCGGCGATTTCCTGTCGGGCCTGCTTGGTTGGAAATACTCGAACTACCTGATCTATCTGGTTGCGCTGGTACCCTTGGGCGTTGGTATTGCCCACATCATCAAGGGCTGGAAAGCCAAGTTCGAAAAGTACTTCTACGCATCCGAACACGTCATGAAATGGGTTCGCCCCATTTCTCGCGCAGGTCTCATCGCACGCGGCGTCGCCTTTCTCGTAGTTGCCGGCATGCTCTTCACAGGTGGCAGCCGTTACGAGCCAACCAACCCGCCGGGCCTGGAAGATGCTCTGAATGCGTTGCAAAGCTTGCCCTTCGGCACGTTCTGGCTATCGTTGGTTGGCCTTGGATTGGTGGCCTTCGCTATTTACAGCTTTTCCGAGGCGATCTGGCGACGTATCGACACACCTGCTGTCATGCACTGATTGACTGAGTCACTACCGCACCATCCTTCAATAGGTCGCCTAAACCCGCATGGTTAGAGAAATCGATGCAGGCTTTACCGTCGCTTTCACCGTCATCCAGCCAAGCTATTGAACCGCCCCGGCTTCCCCGAAGGCTCCGACTCTTGAGAGGACGGAGCCATGAAAATGCTCGACGAAGTATTCACCTGAAGTCCGTGAGCGGGCCGTTCGGCTGATGGTGGAACACCAAAGCGACCATGAGTCGCAGTGGACGGCATCTGCTCGATTACTGCGTATTGCCGCCAGAATCGGTTGTACCGCTGAAACGCTGCGCCGCTGGGTGCGCCAGGCTGAACGCGACAGCGACAAGCAAGCCGGTATTGCAAGATGCAGTGGGGTCTCGTCTCACTCGTTAATTCGATAGCTAGCTACCTATTTACATGCGTGCTAACATTGCCCCAGGCAGAAGGAGTCGACATGCAAGCTGGCGATCCGCGGGAAATGTTCGGCCAGATGCTAGGCCAGGTCTCACGCTTATGGCGCGCGGAGATCGACCAGCGCCTGGCGCCGTACGGGTTGACCGAGTCGCGCTGGCGGATCCTGCTGCAGCTGTCCCGGGTGCAGGAGCCGGTCACGCAAACCACCCTGGCGCGCACCCTCAATGTGCAGGGGCCGACGCTGGTGCGCTCGCTGGACTGGCTGGCGTCGCAGGCGTTGATCGAGCGCCACGCCACCAGCGGCGACCGGCGGGTCAAGACGGTGCATCTGACACCCAAGGCCACGCCCATTCTCGAACGCATCCAGAGCGTAGCCGGCCAGGTGCGCGGCGAGATCCTGGCGGGCATCGCCGCAGATGATTTGCAGACCTGTCTGGAGGTCTTCGAGCGGATCGTCGGCAGGCTCGGGACCACGACCGCCGACGATGACCGGCAGCTTATCTTCAGCAAGGTTACATGACATGGCGGAATCTCAGCCTGAGGCGGCGCAGTCTCCCTCATCCATGTCACCGGCCGACAGGTCGCGTGTGTACTGGTGGCAACGCCGACGACTGCTGGCGGGGCTCGTCCTCGGCCTGGCGCTGCTCGCCGGCGGCGGCGCCTGGCTCTTCGATCAGTTCACCCATGTCAATGTCATCGATGCGCGGGTCGCCGCGGACATGGTGGTGATGAGCAGCCGCGTACCCGGCTGGGTGACCGGCGTGGAGGTCATCGAGGGCGATACCGCCGCCCGGGCCCGGACTGTCGTCACGCTCGACAGCCGCGAGAGTCGCCTGCAGGTGCAGGAACTCGACGCCCAGCTCGCCGCGAACGCCGCCAGCCATGACGAGACCGCCGCCCGGCTGCAGATGGTCGATCACCAGACCCAGAGCGCCATCGAGGTCGCCGAGGCCGCGCTGGCCGCGGCCGAGGCCAGGCTCCGGCTGGCGAAGATCGACAATCAGCGCATGGAGAAGCTGGTCAAGCGGAACGCGGCCAACCAGGCGCAGCTGGACCAGACCCGCATCGCCCTGGAGACCGCGCGCCAGGATCTCGGCGGGGGCCCGCGCCCAGTGGCAGAATGCCCAGGCGGGTCGCGAAGAACTGGCGGTGCTCAAGCGCCAGCTCGCCGGACTCGAGGCCCGCAAGCAGCAGCTCCAGGCCCAGCGCCAGCAGGCCCGGCTTGACCTCGAGGATCGCACGCTGGTGATGCCCTTCGATGGCGTGGTCGACCGGGTGTTCATCGACGATGGCGAATACGTTTTGGCTCTATTTTTATGGGGGAGCTGACAAATATGGGTTAGCGAAAGGCCTGGCTGGAATTGAATCTGGTCGCGCGGCATGAGTCATCTCCTGCTGGTCATTCATGCAGCTAACCGTGGCAGAGAATTCCAGCTGAGTAACTGAACTTGGTACGTAATCTTGAAACTCCTTGCAGCAGAACGCCCTTCTGGCTGTCCGATCCATAACGGCGGCCGAGTCTCGCCGAATCGTTAGAGGGATGGATATGCAACACCTTGATCTGCAGGTAATCGATCAGGCACTTCAATGGGTAGCGGACGGACATGACGTATGGTTTTGCACCGTATTGTCGACTTACGGATCGGCGCCGCGAGCGCCGGGTGCGCTGCTCGTTGCCCGGGCCGATGGCGCTCATGTGGGCTCGTTATCCGGCGGATGCGTCGAGGAAGAATTCCTCGCCAGCCTGGCGCAGGGCGAACTGCAAGCACCCGCGCAGATCGTTCGCTACGGCGAAACCGATGACGACCGGCGTCGCCTACGGTTGCCCTGCGGCGGGATCCTGCAGGTGCTGGTGGAGCGCCACAGACCGAACCCCACATGGTATTCCCATCTGCTCACGCTACAGGCAACCCTGCAGGGCCAACAGCGCTTGCTGCGGCGAGTAAACCTGACGACCGGTGCCGTCAAACTGCTGGCCGACCAAGGCGGTGAACCGACCAGTCTCAACGATGAACAGGTGGATATTCGCATCGGCCCTGCGCTTCGGCTTCTACTTGCAGGGGTCTCCCCCGTCGCACAGGCGTGCGCCAGCTTTGCCCGAGCGCTTGGCTGCGAAGTGATTGCTTGTGACCCGCGCGAGGAAATGCAGGGCACGCTGATCGAAGGCATCGAAGTTCAGCCGATATTACCTTCTGTGTTCATCGCTTCAGGCGCGTGTCACGAAGCCACCGCCGTGGTCGCACTGACCCATGATCCGCGCATTGATGATCTCGCACTGATGGAAGCGGTACGAACCCCCGCGTTTTATATCGGCGCCATGGGTTCACGCCAGACCTCTGCCAAGCGGGCCGAACGGTTGCAGCGCGTCGGTGGGCTTGACGAAAAGCAAATCCAGCGTATCCACATGCCCATCGGACTGGACATCGGCAGTAAGACGCCGGCCGAAATCGCCCTTTCAGTGATGGCTGACGTACTGCGTGTCTACCGAGGCAAAACCCGCGAAGCGCTCTAAACGCGCAACCATTGCTGCAAGCCCCGCCGCGTTTGGGCTCGGAGTATTATCCACAAAAGCAGATAACGCTGTGGACATCGTCTTGAATACTCGGCCAGATGCCAGCCTGATGCGGGCTACGATCAGATCGACGAGTTTTTGCTAAGAACTTTTGGAGGCTCTTGCGAAAACACCCTGTGCGAGTGAATTCCTGCCTGTTAGCAACGGCGCAAAAAGAATGGAGCGGGTGTCGCCATCGGAGGCGTGATTGTGGTCTCGAAACAGAGCAACCACACCCGCCGAACGAATACTGCCCTGCGCGAGCGTTTGACGCAGTTCCATCATCATGTTCAGCACCAAGTTGTTGCCCCTGGTCGAAGCGGATGTTTCTGCATCGCTGACGCCGACGATGTCGCGCCGGCTGCGCATCGGGAAGTGCGTGGAGATCGAGCGGTTCGTGCCGTCGACGCATGGACGGGTGGGACGACCGCCGCGCGAGAGCGTGGCGTTGGCACGTGCGTTCGTCACTAAAGCGCTTCGACGCGGGAAACCCTAGCGGGCTCTGCTTGGCACACCCGGTTGCGCCCTGTTTTCTTAGCCACGTACAGCGCTTCGTCGGCACGCGCTAGCGCGGATTCGATGCCCTCGTGCATGACATCGATCTCCGCGACACCGATACTTGCCGTGACCTGGATGCTCTCGCCTATGCTGGAAGCGACTTGCAACGACTGCACTGCGCAACGGATACGCTCGGCATATTGGCTTGCCTCCATGACGTTAACACCTGGCAGCAGAACGACAAACTCCTCGCCGCCCAAACGAGCAACCAGGTCAATAGTGCGGCTTTCTTCTTTCAGTGTTTTCGCCAAGTGCCTGATGACTTGGTCGCCACTGGCGTGGCCGTGGGAGTCGTTAATGCGTTTGAAATGATCGATATCGAGCGTCACGATCGATATAAAAGTATGGGAGCTTCTGGCCAGTTTGAGCAAGTAATCTGATTCTGGAAAGAAGTACCGTCGATTATACAGCTTGGTCAGCGGGTCAGTGGCCGCCTGCTTCTTCAAGTCCTCTTGAGAGGCACGCATATCCTCCAACAGCTTGATTCGGTGCGAGATGATGAATGCCAGCGTCAGCGCTTCGAGCACGATACCGATGCCAACCCCATGACTGCTTATATAGCTCGGTGAAAGGATGCCTTTATAAGTAAGCACGGCGAGAACATTGAACAGTACGAAGAAGCTGTGACCGACCAGGAAATACTTTACCAGCGGATGACCTTTGCGATACAGCGAGATGCTGACCGAAAAAGTGACCAGCATCATCAGGGCCGCCAGACTGCTTGCCGGTTTGAGCGCAGCCGAAATATCGAAAAAGGACCATATGAGGGTGATCGCCAGGAGCGCAATCAGCACTTGCAGAAAGCGGTGCTCAGTCGGATAGAGCAGCTTCGTCTCGAAGATAGACATCATGAACAGCAGCAAGAAGATGGGCATCGTAATCAGCGAGATGTTCAACTGGAAAACCGCGTCACCATACCCATCAAACACGCTGGCAATCAGGCCGTAGGAGAGCGCGATCCAGGTCAACCCAGAAATAAGGTAAAGCGAATAGTAGATGTTCTCCCTGTTGCTGGTGGCGAAGTACAGCAGCGCGTTGTAGAACACCAGAGCGAGCAACATGCCGACCATCAGAGCGATATCGGTATTGATACTTACCAATGCCAGACGCGACGCTCTCTCGTTGTAAATATCGACCGCGAACCATTGGTGCGAATAAGAAACGCTGCGCACGTACAGCGTGGCGGACTGCTGCGCGGGAAGCGCCAGCGGGAACACTAAAGTTCCGCGAAACATCAAGTCGGAACCGGCAGCTTGGTTCATATCAAGCTGTTCGCGTTGCCGCAACTCGCCGTCCCGCTCCTCATAAATTTCAACAGAGCGTAGATGGTATGCGTGCGGAAGATGAACAAACAGCTTCTGAACGGTACCCGAAGCATTGCGCAGAATGAGCCGGTACCAGGCGACCTTCGCATCAGCGCCAAGAGAGGTCCGGTTGCCGGTTTCGTTAAATGGCTGGGCTCTGGCCTGGTCAAACGTCAGGTTGTGCGAGGCGTCAATAAAATAGCCCATCCGGAAATCGGTCTGCTTGACCGGGTGCTCGCCAATTACTACCTCTGGTGCTGCCCATGTCTGTGCCACTGCCAGCAGCAAAATAAAGGCGAACAATCCCTGCTTATATAGATCCATCTGCCAAAGCCTGTCTTATGTTCGCGTGTGCCCGGGTCCGTATGTAGCGCTGCGGTTCTTCAACAGAATATACGCAAACGGACCACCAACTCCCATCGTGAAACCATGCACAGAGAGGGAGCTCGCCTGGCGCGATGACCGACTCCTGTGGGAAAAAATTATTCGAGCATACTTTTCCCTCGCGGCAGGCTCGACCTGAGTCCCGTTGCGTCCGCTTGCGGAGGCGTTTCCTGCAGGCGTTTCGAACAACGTAATCGATATGCTCAGCAAAGTCTTGTCGTTGCGTTCCTGCTCGAAACCTACTACTGGGCTGCTGGGCTTATTTCAGGATGAGTCCGTCTGCGTGAGCCAAAAGCTGCCGCGCCACCGGCAATCAGAAACGACACTCCATGTAGCAGAAAATCAGCAGTCCCTGCCCCTGGCTCCACCGGCCCGCTGCTACCGAGGCAACGCCTCCCCGCTATTTCAAGCTACTTTCTGGAGGGTTTCGTGTCACGAAAGCGCCGTGCATTCCCCGAGGCTTTCAAGGCCTAGGTCATCGAAGAGTGCGCCCAGTCCGGGACTTCCGTCGCCAGTGTAGCGCTCAGCCAGATCGAGCGCTCAGCCCGGTTTGTTGGTTTGCAGGCCGGCGCGCCAGTGCTCGATATGGTTCGCCAGCAGGTCAGCCACCGGCAGGCGCGCGCCAAGTCGGTAGAGGTTCCAGTAATGCCCTTCCAGCGTGCGGTTGACCAGCAGCGTACCGGACGCCGGCTGCAGACTGCCGAGCGCAGACATCAGCAGCGGCGAGAGTTCGACCAGCTGCTGGTGCAGCGACGCGCCGCGAAAATCCCATTGCGCACCCGGTTGCAGCAACGGGTGCAGCAGCAGATGGATGCGTCGATACAGACCATGCGGCGGCGCGCTGCCGGGCTGGCGACTGCCGAGTGCCTGGAAGCCAGCCTCCAACGCCTCGCCGGAGGGGCCGCGCAGGGCATCGAAGATCTGCACATAAGCGCGTAGTAAACGCTCCGGCAGTGGCACGACGCTGCCGAAATCGTAGACCACCAGCTCCCCCGTCTCGGTCCAGGCCAGATTGCCCGGGTGCGGATCGGCGTGCAGCTGCCCGAGGCCGAACGCCTGCTCGGCAAGCCAGTCGCACAGCGCTTCGGCCAGGCGCTGCCGAATTTTGGCGGACGCCTGTTCAACCTCGTTCATCGAGCGCCCCGGCCGCTCCTCCAGCACCAGCACACCTGGACGGCACAGCTCCGTTGCGGCAAAGGGAATATGCACGCCTGGCCAACCCGCAAAGTGCTGACCGAAGCACTCCAGGTTTCGGCGCTCGGCGTCGTAGTCGAGTTCCAGGTCGATGCCGCGCTGCAACTCACGGTAGACGGATTCGAGGCGCGCCGAGGGCGTGCCGAACAATCGCCCCAGCGGCATCAGCCGGCGCAGCTGACGCAGGTCGGCGTCGCAGATGGCGCGGATGCCCGGGTATTGGATTTTCATGATCAACGCCCGCCCCTGCTGGTCACGCGCCCGATGCACCTGCCCCAGGGACGCCGCCGCGGCGGGTTGCGCTTCGATGGTGTCGAACAGTTCGTACAAGCGCCCGTCATAGCGATGCTGCAGCTGTGATTCGAGCGAGGCGAACGGCAGCGACGGCACCTGATTCTGCAGACGAGACAACGCCGCGCTGACCGGTGGGGGCAGGACGTCCTGCCATTGCGAGGCTTGCTGGCCGAGTTTGAGCACCGGGCCTTTCATCTGCCCCAGCGTATCCCCCAGCAACGCCCCGATCGGCGCCCAGTCGATACGCGCCTTGCCGGGGGTGATGCGCTGCACCAGCAGGTTCCCGGCGATGCGTGCGCCAGTGCCGCCGAGATTGAGAAAGCGCCCCAGTGCAGACGCCGATGGGCGAGAGAAACGAGACATGCAGGTTACCTGCGGCAGGCAAAGCCTGATCATGGAGCAGCCGACCGGATGAACCAAGGGTCAATGGTTGCAACCTGTTGCGTCACCACCTCGTCAGTAGTCTGTTCGAGGCAACCAGCGAAACGGCGGCAAGCCAGGCCTGGCGGGCTATCAAGCCCGCAATGGAGCCGGCTGAGCGCGCTTGGTAAACAGGCTGACACGGAACGGGCCAGGGGAAAACGAGTCGGATTATCTGACTGCGCCCCTCGGCTATCGTCCGCCGAACGCCTGTAACACGCTCGCTCGGTATGCCCCTGGCGATTGCTCGAGAGGGTTTTAGCCCGACCCGCCGATTAGGCACTTTACGGGCGTGTTCCGCATGGCCCTTGTCCTGAATGTATGGACTCGGCCGGCAGGAACAACAAACGCGGCTTCATTCATGCAGAAGCCCACGTAAGGAGTACGGAATGACCGATCGCATTGATCCTTCCTTCAACCCGGACGAAGACTTCCCGCGTATTTCCACCGGCAGCGAAGGCCTGGATGACATCCTCGGCGGCGGCCTGGACCCGAACCGGATGTACCTCTACGAAGGCAGCCCGGGCGCCGGCAAAACCACCATCGCCATGCAGTTCCTGCTGGAGGGCGTTCGTCAGGGCGAACGGGTCCTGTATGTGACCCTGTCGGAAACCAAGCAAGAACTGGAACTGGTCGCCAAGCGGCACGGGTGGTCGCTCGAGGGCATCGACGTGTTCGAGCTGGTAACCCCCGAGGCCAGCCTCGACCCCGAACTCGAACTGACCGTCCTGCATCCGGCAGAGATGGAACTGAGCGAAACCACCCAGCAAGTCTTCGACCGCGTGACACAAACCAACCCGACCCGGGTGATCTTCGACAGCCTCTCGGAAATGCGCCTGCTGGCGCAAAGCCCGCTGCGCTATCGGCGTCAGGTATTGGCATTCAAGCACTTCTTCACCACCCGCCGCTGCACCGTGATCCTGCTGGACGACCAGACCTCGGAACTGGGCGACCTGCAGTTGCACTCGATCTCCCACGGCGTGGTCATGCTGGAGCAGTTGGCCATCGACTACGGCGCCGAGCGGCGGCGTTTGCGCGTGGTGAAGATGCGCGGCATCCAGTTTCGCGGCGGCTATCACGACTTCGTCATCCGCAAGGGCGGGCTGCAGATCTTCCCGCGCCTGATCGCCGCCGAGCATCACTCCCGCTACATTGGCGAGGCGGCCTCATCCGGCAATGCCGCACTGAATACCATGCTTGGCGGCGGCCTGGAGCGTGGCACCAACGCGCTGTTGGTCGGGGCAGCGGGCGTCGGCAAGTCGTCCCTGGCATTGAGTTTCGCGGTCGCCGCATGCAGGCGCGGCGAGCAGGTCGCCTTCTTCATCTTCGACGAAAACATCGGCACGCTGCTGGCGCGCGGACGGTCGCTAGGGCTTGCCGTGGAGCCCTGGATCGAACAGGGCCTGCTGCATCTGCAACAGGTTGACCCGGCTGAGTTGTCGCCCGGTGAATTCACCGCAGCCGTGCGTCGCAGCGTTGAAGAGCAAGGCTCGAAATTGGTAATTCTGGACAGCCTCAACGGCTACCTGCATGCGATGCCGGATGGCCGCTTCCTGATCCTGCAGATGCACGAGCTGCTGAGCTACCTGGGGCAGAAAGGCGTCATCAGCATCATGGTCCTGGCCCAGCATGGGCTGGTAGGCCCGATGGATACGCCAATCGATATCAGCTACCTCAGCGATGCGGTTATCATGCTGCGCTACTTCGAGCACGCCGGCATCGTCCGCAGGGCCTTGTCCGTGGTCAAGAAGCGCAGCGGGCGACACGAGAACACCGTTCGCGAATACCGGCTCAGCACTACCGGCGTCGAGGTCGGGCCACCGCTGAGTCACTTCAGCGGGATTCTATCGGGCACACCGGAATACACCGGTGATGCGACTCAGCTACTGACAGACGAGCATGACGACGCCCACTAAACCAGAGCATCCGCTGATCGTCGTCTACGCCCCCATCGGCCGGGATGGCCCGGCCACAGCCGAACTGCTGCGCCGCAGCGGCATGGATGCGGTGGTCTGTCACGGCGTCGATGAAGCGCTGCAACGCGCCGAAACCGATGCCTCGGCGGTGTTCATCGCCGAAGAAGGCCTTTTTGGCCATGATCTGAAGGCCTTGTCCGACTGGGTCGATCAGCAACCGCCCTGGTCGGACTTCCCGTTCGTGGTCCTCACCAGCAAGCACCAACAGCCCGCCGTTGCCGCCTGGCGTCAGCGCATGGTGGCGGCGCTGCGCAACGTCTCGCTGCTGGAGCGGCCCGTGCAGAGCATCACCCTGACCAGCGCCGTTCAGGCCGCCGTACGGGGCCGCCTGCGCCAGTACGAAGTGCGCGCACTGATCGTCGCGCGCGAACGGGCCTCACAAGAGCTCGAAGCACTGGTGGTGGAGCGCACCAGCGAACTGGAACGCACCAACCTCGAGTTGCGCACGCAGATGGCCGAGCGTGCGCACATCGAAGAAACCCTGCGGCAAACGCAGAAGATCGAAGCCATCGGCCAGCTCACCGGTGGCATCGCCCACGACTTCAACAACCTGCTGATGGTGATCTCTGGCGGGCTCGACATGCTTGATCGCCGCGCCGATCCTGAGCGCCGCAAGCGTCTCATGGACGGCATGCGACAAGCCGCCCAGCGCGGCTCGGCACTGACCCGTCAGCTGCTCGCGTTTTCCCGTCGTCAGTCATTGGCGCCGGAAGCCGTCGACCTGGCTCAGCGGATCAGCCAGATGCGCGAACTGCTTGACCGCAGCTTGCGCGGCGATGTGCACGTGAAAGAAGAATTTGCAGCAGACCTTTGGCCCGTCGAGGTGGATCCAGGCGAACTCGAGCTGGTCATCCTCAACCTCGCGGTCAATGCGCGCGATGCAATGCCTGAAGGTGGCTCGATTCTTCTGCAGGCCTGCAACGCACCCGGCGAGCAGGTGCTGGGTCGCCGGGGCGATTTTGTTCGCCTGGCGGTCATCGATTCCGGCGTCGGCATCCCCGCTGAGGTTCGCAATCGGGTCTTCGATCCCTTCTTCACGACCAAGGAAATCGGCAAGGGATCAGGGCTCGGCCTCGCTCAGGTGTACGGCTTCGCGCGGCAATCCGGCGGCACGGTGTGGATCGACACCGAGTGCGGCCAGGGCACCAGCGTGGTGATGTTGCTGCCGCGCTCGGTCAACTTGCCGAGCCCGGCGAAGGACCAACCGCAGGTGAACGAGCCGGCCCGGCGCTCGGCCGGCAACGTACTGCTGGTTGACGACGATGACGAAGTGGCCGCACTGGTGGGCGAAATGCTCGAACACCTCGGCTATGAGGTGACCTATGCCGCCAGCGCCGCAGCAGCGCTGGGTGCGCTCGCCAATGAGCGGGAAGTCGATGTCGTGTTCTCCGACGTGATGATGCCCGGCGGCATGAACGGCCTGGAACTGGCACGGGAAATCCGGGCGCGCCAGTTCGGCGTGCCGGTTCTGCTCACCAGTGGCTACGCCGAAGCAATCAAGCAAACGGCCGAAGCCGAAGGCGTACAGGTACTGGCCAAACCCTACCGGCTGGAAGAATTGGCAGCAGCCCTAAAGAACGTGATTGAAACCATCGAGGCCTGATTGATCGGCCTGCCGTTCTGAAACCATCTTGAATCCGCACTGCCTTGCCGCTCGATGTGCATCGCCTTGATGGCTCGGGCCCGGCGCCCACTCCATCAGAACTAAGCGCATCCCAGGCCGTCGAAACACCAGCCCTGCGCTTGCGCTACGCCGCATCAGGCCGCCACCCCCTGCATCGCGCTCGTTTGCGCCTCAATCACAAGGAACCGATCGATGCCCACTGCTGGCAACCAGTCCCGCCGCACCTTCCTGGCCCCTCGCACCCCGATCGCTTGCGCCGCCTTCAGCGGCCTGCTGTTATCAGGCACCGCCCTGCTCGCCCATGCCGATGAACAGGCTATCGCGGCGCGCGACGCGCAGAACAAGCGCTGGAGCCAACAGATGATCGAGCAACCCAAGCATCAGCCGCCAGCGCTCGACGCGACGTACAACCACGTCATCACCTTTGGCCAGTCGCTGGCCTCCGCTGCCGAGGGCTGGCCTGCACTGTCGAAAAAGCCGGGCTACGACAACCTGATGCTGGGCGACGCGACGCGCTCAGCGACCTTCAGTGGTGATCGTTTCGTGCCGGTCGGTGGTGCCGCGTTCAAGCCGCTGCAGGCGGTGGTGCAGCTCAAACGTGACCCCAAGGTTCTGCTCGACCCGCAGGCCGTCGCGCAGCTGGACGAACAGGCGCAGGAAGAAGGCGAGTCGGTCGAGGTGGGCGCCTTGAACATGGCCCGGCGGCTCTATCTCGACAGCGAAGGCATCAAGGCCGACCCAGCGCATTTGCTGGTCGCCAGCAACGCCGCCACCTCCGGCCGTTCCATTGCACAGCTATCGAAGGTCGGCGGCACCCACGAATACAAGCGCGTGCTCCAGGCGGTGAATCAGGCCCGGCAGGTCGCGCAAGCCGAGGATGCCAGCTACACCCTCAGCGCGCTGTTCTGGTTGCAGGGCGAATACGACTATGCCGAAGTCCAGGGCGGCGTCAATGACAAGGCCACCTACAAGAAGATGCTGCGTCAACTGCGCAACGACCTGAACGAGGACACCGCCAAGGCCATCGGCCAGGAGCGGATGCCTGCGTTCATCAGTTACCAGACCGACGCCAAGACGTCGGTCGTCGATGGCAGCCTGGACATCGGTCTTGCACAATGGGAACTGGCGCAGGAAGAGCCCAACTGGTACCTCGCCGGCCCGGTCTATCCCTACGTCGACAAAGGCACGCACCTATCCGCCAATGGCTACCGCTGGTTCGGCCAGATGCTCGGCAAGGTGTTCCATCAAGTGGTGGTCGAGCAACGCGGTTGGCAACCGCTATCACCGCTGCACGCGACGGTCGAAGGCCGTGAAATCCTGATGGACTTCCACGTGCCACACCCCCCGCTGGCATTCAGCGAGCCCTATCTCGGGCACAAGGCGCAGATGATCGAGAACTATGGTTTCGTCATCACCGATGACAGGGGCAAGGTGCCGGTGGAAAACATCGAAGCCGCCGCCGATACCCTGTTGCGTCTGGTCGTCGGCCGCGATCTGGCGGGCATCCCGACCATCCGCTACGCCAGCCATGCAACAGGCGGCGCCGGTGAGCTGCATGACAGCGACCCGACCGTAGCGGACGCCCACTACGAATACCTGCCCGACGAAGGCATGCCGGAAGAAGCAAACATCGAGGCGCTGGTGGGCAAGCCCTACCCGCTCTACAACTGGTCCATTGCCTTCGAACTCAAGCCCAGCCAAGGGCACGACTCGGCGCGCTGAGATCAGGCCATGCTGCGCAGGCGGGCCAGGTCCTTGACCGGGGAGGCGCCGAACAAGCGGCTGTATTCCCGGCTGAATTGCGAGGGGCTTTCATAGCCCACCCGGTAACCCGCCGCCGATACGTCCAACCCTTCGGCCACCAGCAACCGGCGGGCTTCCTGCAGGCGAAGCTGCTTCTGATACTGCAGCGGACTCATGGCCGTCAGTGCCTTGAATCGATGATGCAGGCTGGAGCTGCTGAGGTTGACCCGTCGCGCTAACTCATCGATGCGCAGCGGCTCGACGTAGTTGCGATTGAGCCATTCGATCGCATCGTTGACCCGGTGCGACTGACTGCTTTGCAGCGCCACCGCCTGAAGATGGTGGCCCTGCGGCCCGCTGAGCAGTCGGTAGAAAATCTCGCGCACTGCCAATGGCGCGAGGACCGGGATGTCCTTTGGGTTGTTCAGCAGGCGCACCAGCCGCAGGGTGGCGTCCAGCAGCGGCGCGTCGATACGGTCCAGATAGAGGCCACGCGCTGCGGTATCATCCGGCGCTGGCGCCAGGGTGGCGTCGGCAACCAGCCCGGCAATCAGTGATGGATCGATGTCCAGCCGAATGCAGATGTAAGGCTCATCGCTGGATGCCCGGATCACGCAGCCGGCAACAGGCAGCGTCACCGACATCACCAGATAGTGCAGCGGGTCATAGCGATACAGCTCGTCAGCCAGGCGCACTTCCTTGCCGCCCTGAACGATGACGCACAACGCCGGCTTGTGCAGGCCATAAGTCATCTCGCCAGGCGTTGCGCAACGGATCAGATGCAGCGGCTCGATGGCGGTCGGGTGCATGCCGTCGCCGCTGACGGCGCCTTCGACCAGCCGCGCCAGCTCGGCGCGCTGTGCGCTGGTCTCGTCACTCGATGGGGAAATGAAGGAATTCATGAGCATCGGGTTCCGGAAAACGGGTGAAACAGCTTAGCAGTTCGTTTGATTTTGCCTGAGCGATGGGGACCTTTGTGGGCAGGACCGTCCTTCTGCCGGCGATTCGCGGCGGAGCATCTGCAGCCAGCCAATGTGCGCCTCCCAATGCTGTCATCGCCATGACATAACGTGATGATACTTTGCCATCACACCGCAATGAGTGCCCTGCCGTGATTCGACGGTTCCTGTCCTCCCCCATGTTTCCTCAGGCGCTGTTGCTATCGCTCTGTATAGCCACGCTGGCGTTCCTGTGGGGATCGTATTGGCACCACGGACAGACATCACGAAGGGCGGCGTTGCAGGCCAAGGCCGCCGAGCATCTCAGCCTGGCCCGTAGTGCTGCGGAAAACCTGCGACAACACGTCGACCGGGTGCGGGTAATCGGTAACCTGATGTTGAGCGACAGCTTCAGCTCCGATGATCAACGCCTCGCTCGCATGCTCGCCGAGGAGCCTACCCTCAAGCGCTTGAACCTCTACGATCTGAACGGGCGACTGCTCAACGCCAGCCCGCCTGGCACCCAGCCATTGCCAGAACAATGGCTCGCCGAATTCCGCGCCCACATTGCGCAACAGGGTAACACGCCCTTCCTGCCACTCATGGCGTCGCGGCAGGCCGCAGAGCCTGCGAGCTGGCGGTTGCCTTTTCTGATACCGTTGACCAGCCCCGACTCGATTGAGCTGGAGCGCATCCTGTTGGTGCAGCTGGACGTCAGCCCACTCGCCGTTCTGCTCAATTACGCCGACCTGGGTGATACCGGGCTGGTGCGATTGCTGGACAGGGCTGACGAGGAACGGCTCCGCTTCACAAACGGTGGGATGACCGCCACAGGCAAACGCCTCAGACCCGGTCTGCCTGCGGCGCCGGATGCCGGCATGCCCGCCCACTACAGCATTGGCCAAGAATATCAGAGCCTTTACAGCCGCGCTCGCGACAGTGGCTTCAGCGTGGTCGTCAGCCAGCAGGTCGACGAAATTCTCGAGGCCCACACGCGCAGTTTCGGCCGTCAGTTGTGGGTGAATCTAGGCATGACGTTGCTCATCCTTGGCGGGGTGATCTGGGCGATGCGGCTGCTGCAGAGGCGCCACGAGGCATTCTGCGCGCTGGAGCAGGCACATCGGATCGACCAAGAGCGGATCAGTCGTCTGGAGGATGAACATCGGCGCAGCACCCATGCAGCCGCTACCGACCACCTGAGCGGCCTGCACAATCGCCGGCAGTTCCTGGATATTTGCGCTGAAACCCTGGCTCGCCAGCGCAACCGGCGTCGTTTGATGGCAGTACTCTTCATCGACATGGATCGCTTCAAATCGATCAACGATTCGTTGGGGCACAAGGTCGGGGATCTGCTACTGCAGGCCGTGGCGGGACGGATCAGCCGCGCGCTGGAGTCCGGCGATCAGGCGGCGCGCTTCGGTGGTGATGAATTCGTCGTGCTGCTCGCGGGCGACCGAAGCGAAGAGCAGATCGACACTTGGGTCCGCGAGCTGGTGAACAAGCTCACCGCCGTCTATGCCCTCGATGAGCATGAGGTCAACACCAGCCCGAGCATCGGTGTCAGCATCTGTCCCCGTGATGGTCAGGAGGTCGACGGTTTGATCCGCTGCGCTGACGCGGCGATGTACTCGGCCAAGCAGTCCGGCCGCGGTCAGTATCGGTTCTTCGACCCCTCCCTGAACCTCACGGATATCAATGAATTCTCCCTGGAGCAGTCGCTGGTTGCCGCGTTGAGCGAGCGGCAATTCGTCCTGCACTACCAGCCGCAAATCCAGCTGGACTCGATGCAGGTCTCTGGTTATGAAGCACTGGTGCGCTGGGAGCACCCGCAATTCGGCCTGCTCTACCCGGATCGCTTCATTTCGCTGGCAGAGCGCAGCGGGTTCATCGTCGCACTCGGCTGGGAAGTGATACGGCTCGCGCTGGAGGAACTGAAAGGTTGGCGGCGCCAGGGCCGATCCTCGCGACTCGCCGTCAACGTCTCGGCCATACAGCTGCGTCAAGCCGATTTCAGTGATCGTTTGCTCAACGAACTGGCGCAGCGCGGCATCGAAGCCTGGCAGTTCGAGCTGGAGATTACCGAAACAGTCGTACTCGATGATGAAGGCATGGCCGTCGAGCATCTCGAACGGCTGCGCGTGGCAGGGCTGAGCATCAGCCTCGATGACTTCGGCAGAGGCTATGCGGGCTTCGCCCACCTGCACTCGATGCCGCTCAATACCCTGAAGATAGACCGGGCGTTGATCGCCCCACTGTCCAACAGCTATGACGACAACCCCATCGTCTCGTCCACCATCACGCTGGCGAAGCGCCTGGGTTTGACGGTGGTGGCCGAGGGCGTGGAAACGCGGGATCAGCTCGTCTACCTGAAGCTGGCGGGCTGCGACATCGCGCAGGGCTATCATTTCAGCCGCCCCATGTCAGCCGAACAGCTCTATCAATACGCTCCGTTCACCAGAACGGCGGAACCCGTTGGTGGATGACGCAGCAGCACGCATCACGGGTCCAGCATTGACAAAAACGCAGGCCCTGAGGCCGGCGTTTTCGCAACATGGATCGATCGGCTACGGGCGCGCTCGGCGTCGCGCAGTGCCTCGGCCTGGCCCTGGTTGCGCTGCGCGCCCTGCATCTGACGCTCGACCACTGAACGCACATTCACTGGCAGGTCCTTCTCGAGCGCCTTGCGGTAGCTCTTGAGGGCAACGTCTTCGCCACGCTCGCACTCATTGAGGATGGGCTCGTCATCCTTGCCGGCGGCGGGCTGCAGCCGTTGCGCATCGGCCGGATGCACGCCCCGTGGCCTGGACGCGCGGCACGAATCCCGTGAGCGCCGACACGGTGCGCAAGGCACTGGAGGAAGCGCTCGGCATCCTGCATAGCCAACGAATCGAGATCGCCAAGCGGCGCCATCTCGACGGCGTGTTGCGGCACATACCCACGGGGGTCGCGGCGCTGGATAACCACGGCATCGTCCGCTCGATCAACCCTGCCCTGGAGCAACTGCTGGGCGTGCCGGCGAACCTCGCGCCCGGTCGTCCGCTCCATGAGCTCAACCCTGCCATCGACGTTGCGGACGCGCTGCGCAGCGGGATCGGTGAAGAAAACAAGGTGATTCGGCTATGAGGAAGGCGCGTTCAGCGGTTCACGCAAGGGCGGGAAGCCCGGACTGTTCGAGGTGGGCCATCGCGGCACGGTGTTCCTCGACGAGATCGGCGACATGCCGGTTTCCTTGCAGACCCGGCTCTTGCGGGTGCTGCAAGAAAAGGAAGTGACGCGCCTTGGCGCAACCGAGCCGACCAGCATAGATGTGCGCATCATCGCCGCCACTCATCATGATCTGCGCGCCGCCATCGAAGCTGGCCGGTTCCGCAAGGATCCCTACTACCGACTCAATATCCTGCGCCTGCAAACCGCGCCGCTTCGCGAGCGCGCCGAGGACATCGCGCTGATCGCACAAGGCATGGTTAAGCGGCTCAGCCTCGACGACCGCTCGCCAGAAAAAACCGCTCAGTTGCTGCAGGCCTTGCTGCCCTACTTCATGACCTATAGCTGGCCAGGCAATATCCGCGAACTGGAAAACATTACCGAGCGCGCCATCTTGTCAGCAGCCGAGCTGATGGCGGACGAGGCAATCGACGAGCAGCGCCTGGCGCTGCTGATTCCCGAATTGTTTCAAGGCAACCAGAGCGGCACCGTGACGGCCTCTGCAGCAGGCAATGGCGAACCGACGCTCAAGGCGCGGGGCAAAGCGGCGGAGCTTCAACATATCAGGCAGACAGTCGAAAACTGTCAAGGCAACCTGGAGCAAGCAGCCCGTCAACTGGGCATCAGCCGCTCCACGCTTTGGCGAAGGTTGCGCACGAGCTGAGCCGCGCTCAGACGTCAACCGGGCACGCCGATGCCCCGTGAGTGGCGCTCGCCACAAGTGGACGGAGCCGCGGCGGACCGTGAGCGGCGCGCTTGTCGCTTGCAGATTCAGCTTACCGCCGCAACCGCGGCGGCTCCCCCCATGTCAGGATGCGAACCGCCACTGCTTGCAAGAACGAGCCCGTGGTCACGACTGGCTGGTATTGCCAAGCGCTGGATAATCGGTGTAGCCGCGCGCGTCGCCACCATAGAACGAACTGGAGTCCCATTCGTTCAACGGCGCGCCTTGCCGGAATCGCTCGGGCAGATCGGGGTTGGAAATGAACGGACGGCCGAAGGACGCCAGATCGCATAGCCCCGCTTCGATACGCTGGCGCGCCTCGTCGGCGGTGTAATGACCATTGCCGATATACGGGCCTTTGAAGTTGGCTCGGATCACCTCGATGACCGATTGCGGACGCCCCTTTTCGAGATTGCCCTGGAAGGAATCTTCGACCACCTCGATGTAGGCGATGCCTGCCGCGTCGAGGCGCTTGGCGAACGCGCCATAGGTAGCGACCGGATCGGCATCACGCATGTCATTGAAGCTGCCGGTGGGGCTGACGCGGATGCCCGTACGCTCGGCGCCCCAGACTCCGATGACCGCATCGACGACCATCATCGGAAAACGCAGGCGGTTTTCTACCGAGCCGCCATATTCGTCAGTTCGCTGGTTGCTTGCGCTGCGAAGGAACTGGTCGATCAGGTAGCCATTGGCGGCATGGATTTCCACCCCATCGAAACCCGCACGTTCGGCGTTTTCCGCGCCAATCCGGAACTGCTCCACCACCGCAGGGATTTCATCGGTCTCAAGCGCCCGTGGTTCGGGGATATCGACCATTCCCGATTCAGCGGAGATGTAAGTTTGCGCACCTTTCGGCTTGATCGCCGAAGGGGCGACGGGCGTCTCGCCATTGGGCTGCAGTTGCGGATGAGAAATGCGCCCAACGTGCCACAGTTGAAGATGAATGCGCCCGCCCGCCTCATGCACCGCCGCGGTGACCTTACGCCAGCCGTCTACCTGGGCTTCCGAATGAATACCAGGCGTGAAGGCATAGCCTTTACCCTGAGGCGAGACCTGAGTGGCCTCGGCGATGATCAACCCAGCCCCGGCACGCTGCCGGTAGTATTCAGCGTTCAGCTCGTTGGGTACATCGCCGGGTTGTGAAGCACGCGACCGCGTCAATGGCGCCATGACGATCCGGTTGGGCAATGTCAGGTTGCCCAGTTTGAAACTACGAAACAAGATGTCGTTCTGTTCGCTCATGAACAAGTCCCTCGGTGCTGATTGCTTGCGGAAAAAGAAAATCGGATCAGGTTGTCTTGAACCTGACAGGCCAGCTGCAACAGGAGTTTCGTTTGGCTGATGGCCGGCAGCGCAGCCGATCAGAACTCTTGTACGGTGGGGCGCAACACGATTTCATTGATATCAACGTCCGCCGGCTGCTCGATGGCATAGGCAATGGCACGCGCTACCGTGTCGGCTGGAATTGCCTGCTGGTAGAACTCCCCTACCGCCTGCGCGCTGGCCGGATGAGAACTGCCCAGTTTCAGCTCCGAATCCACCGCCCCCGGTGAAATAATAGTGGTGCGGACAGCTCCGCCCAACTCATGGCGCAGCCCCTCGGTGATCGCCCGGACCGCATATTTGGTACCGCTATACACGGTGCCACCCGGGCTGAACACCTTGATCCCGGCGACCGAGGCGATGTTGATGATGTGCCCGCTTTGCTGTTTTTGAAACACCGGCAATGCGGCCGCCACACCATAGAGCAGGCCCTTGATATTGATATCAATCATCCGGTCCCACTCATCGATCTTGCCTTCGGTCATCGGCGCAATGGCCATCAAGCCTGCGTTATTGATCAGCACATCAATTCGACCGAAGGTATCCAGCGCTCCCTGGATCAAAGCGTTCACCTCCCCGACACGGGTTACGTCGGTGGCGTAGGCCACAGCTCCGCCTCCTGCTTCGGTGAGTTCTTTGACCAGACGATCGAGACGATCCTTGCGACGGGCACCGAGTACCAGTGATGCGCCCAGCGCGGACAGATGACGGGCAGTGGCCTCGCCCAGGCCACTGCTGGCTCCGGTGATGACAACGACTTTACCGGCAATAGTGCTCATGGTTTGCTCCTGAGGGTTGCTGCAGGGTGGCTGACAGTTGGTGTCTGCCATGACCGGCTCAGTATGCAAAGCCAATGTTCAGCTTAGAATAGAACAATCTGGATTTTGCTATTCCACAAAGTGAGACAATGAGACGCTCTATGCATAACCGCCTGGAACTGGTCAGGATTTTTTGCACGGCCGCCGATTCGACGAATTTTCGCGAGGCCGCCACCCGCCTCGGCATTTCTCCGCAGACCGTTACCCGCGCCATCCAACAGCTTGAAAGCCAACTCGGCGAGCCCCTTTTTCACCGCAACACCCGTCACAACCAGGTCACCGCATTCGGTGAAGCCTGGCGGGGAAATCGCGCCGGGCCCTGGCCGATTTTGATCACTTATTTGAACGCCAGGCGGAGGCGGCCCGGGTGGACATTCTGGGTCGTGTCGGCATCACCGCCCCCCGCGCCATTGGGCGGCGTTTTTTGCTTCGCTTTCTGCGGCCTTTGCTCGAAGAACATCCCGGCCTGCAGGTCGAGCTACGGCTGGAGGATCAACTGACCGACTCGGTCGAAGCGCAAATCGATATCGGTATCAGGGTGGGTCTTGTCAGGGATCGCGGCTATGTCGCCCGCCGGGTTGCCGACGTCCCGCTATACATCGTGGCATCGCCAGCGTTGCTGAACAGAACCGGCGAACCGGATGGGCTGGAGGCACTGGCGGCGCGCCCTCTCAGCTTCCTCATCGACCGCAAGATCGGACGGCCATGGCCCTGGCTATTTGCCCAGCGCGAACAGTTTCATCCTGAAAACACGTTCTTCAGCTGCGACGATGCAGAGACCGAACTGGAGGCCGTGCTGGCCGGACTCGTCTATGCCCAACTGCCCGCCTATCTGGCCCTTCCCTATCTGCACGATGGGCGTCTGACTGCCGTTTTGCCGGAGCACGCACCGCCACCCTGGAGCCTGTTCCTGTACCGCCCGCAGCAAGCCCCCGTCTCGGCGCGCGTGCGCCTGGTTTATGATCGCCTGGTACAGTGTTTTTCCGATCCGACGCTGTTTCCTCAGTGATGGAGATCCACGAGCCAAGGGGCTACGGCCGGTGTCGGATGGCGCCGCTTGCGGACGCGTCGTCGGTATCACGCCATGCCTTCGTCACGGATCACGTGAGCCAGGTGCGACTGTCATCACGGACCGCTGGCGGGGCTACTGGGGGCTGGAGAAGCTCGGCTATGAGCATAAACCACGCAGTCAGCGCGCTGTCCGGGCTCGCGAAGAGGACGTCAGCCACCTGCTGCCCGCCGTGGACCGCGTCGCCTCCTTGAGCAGGCGCTGGTTGCTGGGCACCCACCAAGGCTCGGTCGACGATGCGCATCTGCCCAGCTATCGGAATGAGCTCGTGTTCCGCTTCAACCGACGCCACTCGAAGAGTCGCGGGATGGTGTTTTACCGGGTATTCGAACTCGCGGTCGGCCACGCCCCGGTGCGCTACGGAGACATCATTTCTGGCCGACGGCCCCGGGCAGTGTCGCCTACGCCGCCGCTCGCACGCGGAAAGCCACCGAGCCTCGAGGAGCCTCCAGCGAACCGCCCATGGCGGAGTTGAGTCCGGTTAGATGGAGACCCCGTAAACGGCTCATTTACCGGCTGCTAAACAACCGGCAGGCCCACGCTAAATAAAAAGGCGCCCCATCGACGAAGGGTGCAATCGGAGCTCGATGGGACGCAAATGACTGATTCAGCATCGAAACTAACGCAAATGAGCGGAGTCCCTTACGCAGAATATCTCGCCTACTGCAGCGCCTCCGCACACCCTGACCATCGGTGCACTGAAGCCTCACGCTCGCATATCATCAGTAAGTAGCGCACTGCCCCGAGCCAGAGACGGGCATTCTCAACGGTAACCTGGTCGCATCGTGTCCAGGCACTCTGACTGACCTACAGTCACCAGACACCGCCACGTCAGAATGCCAAGCCAACCTTGAAGCCGATCTCGTCGTTCTTGAGCTCAGTGTCTCCCGGTACGTCATGGGATTCGTCAAGTTCGTAGCGCGTCTGGGTGTAATAGACCGAGGCCATGACCGGTAGGCCGCGATACCCTTGGTTCCACAGGAAACTCAGCTCCGCATAGGGATGGGCGCGATCTTCCAGATCGACCGTATCACTGCCAACGTCATCCGCGTCGAGTTTCGTCTCACCATCGATGGTGTAGCGAGCCCCCGCCTCGAGGCGCATCGTAGTGCTGCTGAACTTGTGGTTGTAACCGACCGCGGCTTTGGCGAATGGGCCTTTGGTGGTCAACTCTATATCGGAGCTTCCATCGGGCTCGAAGCGCGACCAAGCGTAACCGCCGCCGAGGATGAAGTCGACGTAGTTGTTTTCCTGCAGTGCCGCCCGCAGTCCCACGTCGACATCGAACTGGCCTTCCAGCAATTCGCTATCATCCTTCTCACCGTATTTTGCGGCCACGCCAGCCTCATAGACCAGCCCGCTTTCACCCGTCATCTTGTTGCCAAAACTATAGAAAAGCCCACCCTTGGGAAGATTTTCGTCCTCTCCATCGATCGAGCCTATATCCGAGTCCAGTTCGTATTCATTGTAGCTTCCGGATATACCGAAGGTGGAAATAGGGTCCGAAGGCGTAGCTGCCACAGCACATAAGGGGGCGGACAGCGCCCCGATCACGGAGATGTTCAGTATCAGGTTACCGGTCCGTATTGCCATTAATACATCCTCTCTCTTGATAGTGGGATTGTAGCCAATAGGTTGGAATCAAGACTCCAGCGAAAGTTCGAAAAAATTAGACACAGCTTTCTAAGCCGAATGGTTTTGCTCGCGCACTTGGAGGCCGGGCCGGGCCGGGCGCGGCCAGGTCGGCGCTGATGGGCTGTGCACCAAAACCAAGGCTGCGGAGGCTCTGGCGAAATTCCAACTGAAATTGTGCTGATAGGTGCCGCCAGCCCCGCGCCGGACAATGCTTGGCCATTCCGGAGGCCGTGAACCTGCCTCCGGGGCTGGACGTGGTCAGGGAGTATCCAATTTCTGATCTGCGGGCACGCGGGATTCTGCGCGATCCTGTGCAACAGGGGTGTCGGGGTCGTCGCTGCGGTTCAGGTGACCCATCGCAAGAGTTGCTCGGCGGTGAGCGCGAGCACCGCGAACATTACACCATTAACAACCCGACCTCCCCGATGCAACAATTGAAACTTTAGTGCCTTAAAAGCTTCATACATCCGCAGCTACATCTTCTTTGCCTTATTACGCAGACATCGACGATCAACATCCTGATCGATGACTTTTCTGCATGGAATGCCTCCGCTTGGCTGGCGGCGCACTCACAAGGAGGGACCTCAAATGGCAAGCCTGGACCTGTCAGGAAAGCTTCTAGCAGCCAGGCAGCGCCTATCGGGTGGCTCCTTCGGCAACGTGTTCAAGGGCATGGCAACGCTGGCTCTCGGAAGCGGGATGGCGAAGATCATCGGGTTGCTGTCAATCCAGGTCCTGACCAGGATCTATAGCCCTGAGGACTTCGGCATCCTGTCCGTCTTTACAGCGATGCTGCTGATCCTGACGCCCCTGATGACGCTGCGCTACGAACTGGCGGTCCCGCTCCCCAGCAGGGATGGGGCAGCAATGACCCTGATGGCGTTATCAAGCGCCCTACTCGTCCTGATGACCATGGTCATTGGCTTGGTTCTATGGCTCGCAGGGCCAACCCTACTGACCTGGATATCGATGGAGGCGATCACGCCTTACCGCGGGCTGCTCGTGCTTGCCTTGTTTCTTACCGCGATCTACGAAGTTCTGCAGATCTGGGCAGTGCGCAGACGCGCTTATCCGATCATCGCCCGCACTCAGCTGCAACAGAGCGTCGTCGGGGCATGCGCGAAGATTGGCTTAGGGGTGGCGGGGCTGATGCCGCTGGGGCTTCTGCTGGGTCACGTGGTAGGTGCTGGCGCGGGCATGATGGCAGTGATTCGGGCTGTTCATGGTGACGTCAGACGCTTCTGGCGCCACGTTACGCTCCACCGCGCAAGAACCATGCTGCGCCACTATCGGGGTTTTCCGATCTACCGCCTTCCTGCACAGCTGCTGCAGATATTCTCAAGCCAGTCTCCTCTCCTGTTGACGGCTGCGATCTATAACGCCGCAACGACCGGCCAGCTCGGACTGGCACTCATGACCTTGGCTTTGCCGATGAATCTGCTGGGCTACACCACCAGCAAAGCCTATTACGCCGAGATCGCTTCGCTGGGGCGCAAACGCCCCGAGGAAATACGCGCAGTCACCTATTCGGTGATCAAACGGCTCCTGGCGCTCTCGATCACACCGGCGCTAGTGTTGCTGGCTGTTGGGGAGGATTTGTTTGCGCTGGCATTCGGGGCCCAGTGGGAGCTGGCAGGGCAACTGGCGTCGATACTGGCTATTTATCTGCTGTTCCAGTTCATTCACGCGCCAGCGTCCCACTTGCTGTCCCTGTTCGAGCACCAGCGCCTGCTGCTGATCTTGAACGTCCAGCGAACGGCCCTGACTATCGCCTGCTTCGCCAGCGGTCACCTGCTTGAGTTGCCGATCACTTCGGTTTTACTGATTTACGCCATCACGCTCTCGGCGCATTACCTGTTCAGCTTGCTGATGTCGTTGCGCGTGATTCCGCGATAGCCGTCATCACCGCCTTTCTGCCGCGACCCTCCATGGCCAGACAGCGGGGGTGGCTCAGGGCTCGCGCTTGAGCGCGTTCCAGCCGCCTACCTGGCGTTTGCCTGAAAATGTATTGCGCAGCAGGTAGTAGAAGAACACCGGAATCCCGATCGCGTAACGCTTGAACAAACGACGCGGCTCGATCAGCATGCGAAACGCCCACTCCAGTCCGAATTTGCGAAAGAACAGCGGAGCACGAGGGAAGCGCGCGGCCGAAAAGTCCAGAATGGCGCCGCCGCAAATCAGCAGCGCACGGGTATCCATGGCCTTCTGCAGATGCAGCGCAACGCGCTCCTGCTTGGGCATCCCCATGGCCAGCACGATGATAGGATAGCGACCAGGCACGTGGTGCTTCTGGTAGAACGCCAGATAATCCTCGGCCGCCTTGAAGCCATCGATGGCATGGAAATGCCTGTTTCCGAACAGATTGCGCGCACCCGCGCTGAGCCAGGGTTCACGGGTGCCCATGGCAAACAGCTCATAGCGGTCTTGGGACTCGCCTACCAGATCCTCGATCAGCTCAGGAATGAAGTCTGACCCGTTGAGATTGGCCTTGGGATCACGCCCATTGAATGAGCAGGCCATCTTGATGCCGATCCCGTCGCGCAGGAGGTAGTTGACTTGCAGAAAGCTATCCAACACCGCTGGCTGACGCTGCGCAATGTTGTAGCCGTGCTGATTGAGAAAGCCCAGAATCGTCGGTGAGTCACGCTTTTTCAGTTCAGAGATGAAAGGACCTGTATCCGCTTCTTCCAGTAGTTTCAGCTTCCCTATCAAAGGATCCATCCTTTTGGTGAGGGGATTTTTCATAAATAA
>NZ_JAMOIE010000034.1 GCF_024448935.1 Stutzerimonas stutzeri | reverse complement strand
GCTGATCAGTATCGGGGCCGTTGTCCATATGCGGTCAAGCTTTTTCTTGCAACTTGCAGCTTGGGGCGGCTTTTACGTTAATCGTACATGCCCACATGCCGCGGATGGCTTGCAACGCGTTGCAGCCAGGCACAGATCGCAGGGTAACTGGCCAGCCAAAAGCCACCCTCTTCAGCCACGTGCGTATAGGCATACAGCGCCACATCCGCAATCGAGTAGCGGTCGCCAACGAGAAACGGCGTGCGCTGCAGTTGCTGCTCCATGACATCCAGCGCTCGATAACCGTCCAGTTGCCTGGCCGCATACTCATCGAGGCGATCGTCGGGCAGGCCCAGATAAACCTTGATAAATCGCGCTACGGCAATAAACGGCTCATGGCTGTACTGCTCGAAGAACTGCCACTGTAGAACCTGAGTGCGCAAACGTGGATCGGTGGGCAACAGCTCGGATCCGTCCGCGAGGAAATTGAGGATCGCATTCGACTCCCACAAGCAGGTGCCGTCCTCCAATTCCAGTACGGGAATCTTGCCGTTGGGATTCTTCTTCAGAAACGCCTCCTCGCGACTCTCGCCACGAAGAATATCCACCGGTATCCACTCGTAATCTCGACCGAGCAGATGCAGCATCAATCTCACTTTGTAGCAGTTGCCCGAACGATAATCGCCGTAAACCTTGTACATCTCCTCCCTCCTGGGCAACGCAAGCACCGATACCTTGATCAGGCCGCATCGGCATCGGCCATCTTGCACCCACGAATCACCTTCGCTAGCCGACGCACGCCCTCATCCAGCCGCTCCGGGGCAACATGGCTGAAGTTCAACCTCAGATACCCGAGGTTTTGCTCGGGATCGATGAAGAATGGCTCACCCGGCATGAATACCACATCCTGTTCAAGGGCAGGATTGAGCAGCGTTCGCGTATCGACAGGGCTTTTCAGCCGCAACCAGAAGAACAGACCGCCCTGCGGGATCTGCCACTCGGCCAGGTCGTCAAAGTGCTCCGCCAACGCGGCCTGCATCGCATCACGGCGCAGATGATAGAAGCGGCGTAGCTCGCTCAGGTGCGTACGATACTGCTCGCTTCCAAGCCACTGCAGCGCCTGCCACTGACCAATGCGGTTGGTGTGCAGATCAGCCGACTGCTTGAGCCGCAGCAAGTAGGGGAAAAGATCGGGTGTTGCGATCAGGTATCCCACCCGCAGCCCTGGCAGCAAAGTCTTGGAGACCGTGCCGGTGTATATCCAGCTTGCCTTGCGCATACGGCTGACGATGGGCCTGGCGCTGCTTTCGTCGAAAACCAGTTCGCGATAAGGCTCATCCTCGATCAGGACTACATTGAACTCGTCGAGCAGCGCGGCTACCGCATCGCGCTTTTCTTCGCTGTAACGCACCGCCGAGGGATTCTGGAACGTTGGGATAAGGTAGGCAAAGGCCGGCTTGTGCTGCTCCAGCCGTTGGCGCAACGCGACCAACGATGGACCGTCTGCCTCTTGCGGAACCGCCAGGCAGTCGGCGCCGAACAACTGAAAAGCCTGCAGGGCGGCTAGATAAGTCGGCGCCTCGAGCAGCACCTCGGTGCCCCGATCGATGAACAGTTTGGATGCGAGGTCCAGGGTCTGCTGGGAACCGCTGACGATCAGTACTTGACTGGCCGAGCAAGAAACACCGATTGCGCGGGCTTCAGCCGCGACGGCCTCGCGCAGTGCGGGCTCCCCTTCGCTCATCCCGTACTGACCCAGGCTCGCCGGCATGGGCGCCCAGTCGACCTTCGGCAGCATGGGCTCAGCAGGCAGTCCGCCAGCGAAAGACATCACCTCAGGACGCTGTGCAGCGGCAAGAATTTCACGAATCAGCGAGCTTTTCAGGCGATCAATGCGTTCGGAGAAGGCCATGGGGCACCAGATGCAGGAATAGGAAAAATGAGTCAAACTACTTGATCGAAATTACGCCCCCAACCATAAATACGTCAATATGCCTGACCTAAAAAAAAGCACTGTTCAGCGCCAGATCATGGAGAATTTCTTCCTTGGCTATCAGGCGTATACCGCCAAGCCGGACGAGATGCTTGCCCGACGCGGACTGTCCCGGGTGCATCACAGAATCCTGTTTTTTATCGCAAGCTACCCCGATCTCAGCGTCAAACAGCTACTCGGCTACCTGGGAGTCAGCAAGCAGGCCTTGAACACGCCATTGCGGCAGCTGATCGAAATGCACCTGGTGGAGAGCAGGATGGCCGATGAAGACAAGCGCAAGCGCATGCTGCGCTCCACCATCGAGGGTGCAAGGCTTGAGCAGGCATTGCGACGCGAACAGGTGCGTCTTCTCGAACGGGCCTTCCAGCATGCCGGGGAAGAAGCGGTGAATGGCTGGCTGGCGGTTAACCAGGCATTGGCAAGCGGCATGATACGAACTTGAAGCAGCGAACAGCTCGGCCTCGACGGGGGCCACTCTGCTGTTGGAGCCTATTGATAGATCGAAGCCCTACCCCTCCTCAGGACGGGTAAACTGAAAACAAGGCGCAGATGTAACCTTTGATCAGGACGGGACAGCTACAAAAAAGGGCGACCGAAGTCGCCCTTTTTCAATGGATTGCAGAACTTAGTTCTGGTTTTCCATCTGCGCGCGGATCAGATCACCGATGGTGGTCGGACCGGCAGCCGGCTCTACGTCCTGCTTGGTACGCAGTTCCTTCATCGCGTCCTTCTCGTCCTCAACGTCTTTCGACTTGATGGACAGGCTGATGACGCGACTCTTGCGGTCGATGCTGATGATCTTGGCTTCGACTTCTTCGCCTTCCTTCAGGACGTTGCGCGCATCTTCAACGCGGTCACGGCTGATTTCGGAGGCTTTCAGGGTCGCTTCGATATCGTTGCCCAGGTCGATAATGGCGCCTTTGGCGTCAACTTCTTTCACGGTGCCGCGAACGATGCTGCCCTTGTCATTGACGGCGGCGTAGTTGGAGAACGGATCGTCTTCCAGCTGCTTGATGCCCAGGGAGATGCGCTCGCGCTCCGGATCGACCGACAGGATGACGGTGTCCAGCTCGTCGCCCTTCTTGAAGCGGCGGACGGCTTCTTCGCCCGGCTCGTTCCAGGAGATGTCGGACAGGTGCACCAGGCCGTCGATGCCGCCGTCCAGACCAATGAAGATACCGAAATCGGTGATCGACTTGATGGTGCCGGAGATGCGGTCGCCCTTGTTGAACTGGCCAGAGAAGTCTTCCCATGGGTTGGACTTGCACTGCTTGATGCCCAGGGAAATACGACGACGCTCTTCGTCGATGTCCAGAACCATGACTTCCACTTCGTCGCCGACCTGCACGACCTTCGACGGGTGGATGTTCTTGTTGGTCCAGTCCATTTCGGAAACGTGTACCAGACCTTCGACGCCCTCTTCCAGCTCGGCGAAGCAGCCGTAGTCGGTGAGGTTGGTAACACGCGCCATGACGCGGGTGTTTTCCGGGTAACGGGCCTTGATGGCAACCCATGGGTCTTCGCCCAGCTGCTTCAGACCCAGGGAGACGCGGTTACGCTCGCGGTCGAACTTCAGCACCTTGACGTCGATCTCGTCGCCAACGTTGACGATTTCCGATGGATGCTTGATGCGCTTCCAGGCCATGTCGGTGATGTGCAGCAGGCCGTCCACGCCGCCCAGATCGACGAACGCGCCGTAATCGGTGAGGTTCTTGACGATACCCTTGACCTGCTGGCCTTCCTGCAGCGATTCCAGCAGCGCTTCGCGCTCGGCGCTGTTCTCGGCTTCCAGCACGCTACGACGGGAAACGACAACGTTGTTGCGCTTCTGGTCGAGCTTGATGACCTTGAATTCGAGTTCCTTGCCTTCCAGGTGAGTGGTATCACGCACTGGACGGACATCAACCAGGGAGCCTGGCAGGAACGCACGGATGCCGTTAACGTCGACCGTGAAGCCGCCCTTGACCTTACCGTTGATAACGCCCTTGACCACTTCCTCAGCTGCGAAAGCCGCTTCCAGAACAATCCAGCACTCTGCACGCTTGGCTTTTTCGCGGGACAGCTTGGTTTCACCGAAGCCATCTTCAACCGCGTCCAGCGCAACGTGAACTTCGTCACCCACGCTGATGGTCAGCTCGCCCTGCTCGTTGTAGAACTGCTCGACCGGGATGACGCCCTCGGACTTCAGACCGGCATGAACAGTGACCCAGTCACCGTCGATGTCGACCACGATGCCGGTGATGATCGCACCCGGCTGCATGTCGAGGGTTTTTAGGCTTTCTTCAAAAAGTTCTGCAAAGCTTTCGCTCATGTTTATTCCTGCTGTTTTCGGGCGAGGATCCGCCCAATCTCCACATCCCAGATAGAAGTGGGTTCATTCATATAAAAAAAGGCGTGCGGGACTAGATCTGGTCTCCCACATGCCTCCTGGTTAACAGCTCTCGTTATCGAGAAACCGTCAGGCCGCCTCGCGGCGGTCGCTCTTCAGGCGAAATCGCGATTGGCGACTTCGCTCAGAATCTGTCCTAACACCTGCTCGATGGAAAGATCCGTGGAATCCAGCTGTACCGCATCGACTGCAGGCCTCAGCGGAGCCACTTCACGCTGGATGTCGCGCTCGTCGCGAACCCGTATCTCATCGAGAAGACTCGCGAGATTAACATCATCACCCTTGCCCTTCAACTGCAAGAAACGGCGACGAGCCCTTTCCTCCGCACTGGCGGTAAGAAATATCTTCAAGGGAGCGTCCGGAAAAACCACGGTTCCCATGTCTCGGCCGTCCGCGACCAGCCCGGGCGGTTCGCGGAACGCCTTCTGGCGCTGCAACAACGCCTCACGCACCACCGGCAATGCAGCGACCTGCGAGGCTCCGGCGCCGACCTGCTCGTTGCGAATCGCGAGGGTGACGTCTTCGCCCTCGAGAACGATCTGCATGCCATGGCCGCTTTTGGCTGCGCCGAATTGCACATCCAGATGGGCTGCCAGCAGCTTGAGCGCCTCCTCGTTGGTCAGGTCGACACCATGATTACGGGCAGCGAAAGCCAGCAGACGGTACAGCGCACCGGAATCGAGAAAATTCCACCCCAGCTTGGCCGCCAGCAACGCCGCAACCGTGCCTTTTCCAGAACCGCTCGGACCGTCGATGGTGATGACCGGGACCTGCCTGATCATGAATTACCCTCCACACCTACCCGCATCCCGGCCCGCTCGGCCAGTGCAAGGAAGTTCGGGAACGAAGTGGCCACGTTGGCACAGTCGTGAATGCGGATCGGCGCGCTGGCACGAAGCGCAGCCACGCTGAAGGACATCGCGATACGATGATCACCGTGCGCCCAGACTTCCCCGCCGCCCAGGGCACCGCCGCCTTCGATGATAAGCCCATCCGGCGTCGGTGTAGCCTTCACGCCCAGCGCTTGCAGACCATCGGCCATCACCTGAATGCGATCAGACTCCTTGACCCGCAACTCCTCAGCTCCGCGCAGCGTGGTTCGCCCTTCGGCGCAAGATGCCGCAACGAACAGCACCGGGAATTCATCGATCGCCAACGGCACGAGCTCTTCCGGGATATCGATCCCCTTGAGCCGGGCAGCCCGCACGCGGATATCGGCTACCGGCTCACCGCCGACTTCGCGCCTATTGCTCAGTTCGATATCGGCCCCCATCAATTTGAGGATATCGATGACGCCGGTACGGGTCGGATTGACGCCGACATGCTCAAGCGTGATATCGGAGCCCGGCGCGATGCTGGCTGCAACCATGAAGAAAGCCGAGGACGAAATATCGGCGGGCACTTCGATCTGCGTCGAGCGCAGCTTATGCCCGGGCTCGACCGTGGCAGTACTTCCCTCGACCTGCACCGGGTAGCCGAAGCCTTGTAGCATCCGTTCGGTGTGATCCCGCGTTGGCGCCGGCTCTGTGACCGACGTTTTTTCCGCTGCATACAGACCAGCCAGGAGCAGGCAGGACTTGACCTGGGCACTGGCCATCGGCATGTCGTAATGCATTCCTGAAAGTTTCTGGCCGCCACGAATGGTCAACGGAGGACGTCCTTCGGCAGCGGTCTCGATCACCGCACCCATTTCGCGCAGCGGCTTGGCCACACGGTTCATCGGTCGCTTGGACAGCGAAGCATCGCCCGTCAGGGTGGTATCGAATGGCTGGGCGGCCAGCAGCCCGGACAGCAGGCGCATCGAGGTACCGGAGTTACCGAGGTAGATCGGTCCTGGCGGCGGCTTCAAGCCGTGCAGGCCGACGCCATGGACCGTCACGCGCCCCTGATTCGGCCCTTCGATGACCACGCCCATGTCGCGGAAGGCCTGGATGGTTGCGAGGGCATCTTCACCCTCGAGAAACCCTTCCACCTCGGTGGTGCCCTCAGCCAGCGAGCCGAGCATGATCGAACGGTGGGAAATGGATTTGTCGCCCGGCACACGCAGGTGACCGCTGAGGCTGCCGCCAGGGTTGGCAAGGAAGATCAGATCTTTGGAATGCATAACGTCCACATAGGCTCTGCGAGCCAGTATTTTGCTGAAATGTTCCCGGGCAGCCCTGGCGCGCGTGAACACGCCCAACAAGGTATGCCCGTCTCCTTCATCGACCGCGGCGCGCAGCGCGTCGAGATCGGCACGAAAATCGTCCAGCGTATGCAGCACCGCCTCGCGATTGGCGAGAAAGATGTCGTGCCACATCACCGGATCGCTGCCCGCAATACGGGTGAAATCGCGAAATCCACCCGCGGCGTAGCGAAATATCTCGAGATTTTCGTTGCGCTTTGCCAGCGAATCCACCAGGCCGAATGCCAGAAGATGTGGCAGATGACTGGTCGCAGCCAGCACTTCGTCATGGTGC
The DNA here is from genome assembly GCF_024448935.1 of Stutzerimonas stutzeri. GTDB lineage: Bacteria > Pseudomonadota > Gammaproteobacteria > Pseudomonadales > Pseudomonadaceae > Stutzerimonas > Stutzerimonas stutzeri_AO. The sequence goes on along the minus strand of NZ_JAMOIE010000034.1, from coordinate 38,657 downwards.
CGAACGTCCATGTGCTCGACATCGGCGCCCAGCGCACGCCACAGCCCGTCTACAAGCGCCAGCGCAGCTGGATCGGTGTCCGCCACAGGCGTCAGGATCACCTTGTGCCGTCGAAAAAGCGTGCTTTGGGCAGCCGTGACGCCGCTCTGTTCCGAGCCGGCTATCGGATGCCCAGGCACAAAGCGCGGCGGCATCCGGCCGAACTGCTCGCGGGCACAGCGCACCACGTTGCCCTTGGCACTGCCGACGTCGGTCAGCACCGCATTGCCGAGATCGAGCAACGCGAGCTCAGCCAGCAGACGCTCCATCGCCAGGATCGGCACGGCCAGTTGAATCACATCCGCGCCCTGGCAAGCCTCCGCCAGGCTATCTGCGCAGCGATCCACCACACCTAGGTCGACGGCCAGCTCGCGCGACCGAGGGTCCAGGTCGAACCCGACCACCTCGGCGCAGTACCCGCCTTCACGCAAACCTTTGGCGAATGAGCCACCAATCAGGCCCAGGCCGACAACAGCCAGACGTGGCAGCGGCGTCATCCCTGAAAGCAGTTCGCCGTTTCGGATCAACGCCCAAGCACCTTGCGCAGCACGTCGAGAAATCGTGCAATTTCAGCTTCGGTGCCGATCGAAACCCGAAGAAAAGTCGGCATGCCATAGCCGGCGACCGGACGCACGATAACCCCATCACGCAGCAACGCCTGGTTGATTGGGGCCGCGTCCTGGCCGAAATCAACCGCTATGAAGTTGCCTCTGGAAGGTATCCATTCCAGTCCCAACTCGCTGAAACCGGCTTCGAGCTGCCGCATTCCGGCGGTATTGCTCGCCCGGCTTTCGGCCAGGTATGCGCCGTCATCGAGCGCCGCACAGGCTGCGGCAAGCGCCAGGCTGTTGACGTTGAAGGGTTGGCGCACGCGATTCAGGACATCCGCAATCTGCGCTGAGCAGATCGCATAGCCCACCCGCAGCGCCGCCAACCCGTAAGCCTTGGAAAAGGTCCGCGACACCAGCAGATTCGGTCGAGTGTTCAGGAACGCCAGGCCGTCCGGCAATTCACCATCAGCCGCGTACTCGATATAGGCTTCATCGAGAACCACCAGGACGTGCTCGGGCACAGCAACCAGGAACCGCGCCAGCGCTTCAGCGCCGAACCAGGTACCGGTAGGATTATTGGGGTTGGCGATGAACACGATCCGAGTGTTCGTATCGATGGCGGCCAGCATGGCGTCCAGGTCATGTCCCCATTGCTTGGCCGGAACAGCCTTGGCCTGCGCGCCGACCGCCTGTGTGACGATGGGATAGACCGCAAACGCATGCTCGCTGAAAACCGCATTGAGACCCGGCGCGAGGTAGGCCCGCGCAACCAGCTCAAGGATATCGTTGGAGCCATTGCCGAGCGTGACCTGCTCGATGTCCACAGCATAGCGTTGCGCCAGTTTCTGCTTGAGCAAGAAACCGTTGCCGTCGGGATAGCGGGTCAGCTCGCCGAGCTGCGCCCGGATCGCTTCGATGACTCTCGGGCTGGGCCCCAGCGGGTTCTCGTTGCTGGCCAGCTTGACGATGGTCTGCGGATCTAGATCGAGCTCTCTGGCCAGTTCGTCCACCGGCTTGCCCGGCACATAAGGCGACAGTTTTTGCACGCCTGGCTGAGCCAGGGCGAGGAAATCACAGCTCATACATTAAGCCTCAAGCTCAAGCGGCAAGCGGCAAGTAAAAGCCAGTGCTTGTGGCTCGTAGCTTGTCGCTTGCGGCTGTTTTTAAAGTACCGCCTTGGGATACGAGCCCAGCACCTTCAGTGCCACCGCTTCGCGGCCAATTTTTTCCAACACGTCCTTGATCAGCGGATCCTGATGGTGGCCGATGCAGTCGATGAAGAACACGTAGGTCCATTTACCGCTTCGCGACGGCCGCGTTTCGATCCGCGTGAGATCGATGCCATTGGAGTGAAACGGCATCAATAACTCGTGCAGTGCGCCCGGCTTGTTGCGCATGGAGACGATGATCGAGGTCTTGTCATCACCGGTAGGCGGTACTTCCTGACTGCCAATGATAAGGAAACGCGTGGAATTGTCCGGCCGGTCCTCGATCTTCTCGGCGATCTTGCTCAGGCCGTACAACTGAGCCGCCATGTCACCGGCTATGGCTGCGGAATTCCACTCGCTTTTGACCCGCTTGGCAGCGTCGGCATTGCTGGAAACCGCCACGCGCTCGACGTTCGGGTAATGGGCATCGAGCCACTTGCGGCACTGCGCCAGCGACTGTGCATGGGAGTAGATACGAGTGATGCGATCCGTCTTGGTCGTTTCGCCCACCAGCAAGTGATGATGAATGCGCAACTCGACTTCGCCGCAGATGACGATGTCGTGTTCGAGGAAACTGTCGAGGGTATGGTTGACCGCGCCTTCGGTGGAGTTCTCCACCGGCACCACGCCGAAATTGACCGCGCCGGCGACCACTTCACGGAACACTTCGTCGATCGCGGCCATCGGTTTGCTGATCACCGCCTGGCCGAAATGCTTGAGCGCCGCGGCTTGGGAGAAGGTGCCCTCCGGCCCGAGGTAGGCAACCCGCAGCGGCTGTTCCAGCGCCAGGCAGGACGACATGATTTCGCGGAACAGACGCGCCATTTCCTCGTTGTCCAGCGGCCCCTTGTTCAACTCCATGATGTGCTTGAGCACCCATGCCTCCCGCTCGGGGCGATAGAACACCGCCTCCTCGCCCTCGGCCAGCGAGGCTGTCTTGACCCGAGCCACATCCTGAGCGCAGCGCGCCCGCTCGCTGATCAGCTCGAGGATCTTCTCGTCGAGACTGTCGATGCGGACACGCAGCGCCTTCAGCCGGTCGACATCGCTCATCAGCCGTGCTCCTTCTCGAACTCGCGCATGTAGTCGACCAGCGCCTCGACCGCATCCAGGCCGACTGCGTTGTAGATGGAAGCACGCATGCCGCCCACCGAACGGTGACCTTTGAGGTTGAGCAGGCCGCGCGCATCGGCACCGGCGAGGAATGTCTTGTCCAGCTGCTCGTCGGCGAGCCTGAACGGTACGTTCATCCAGGAACGGGCGTTGGTGGCGATCGGATTCGAGTAGAAATCGCTGGCGTCGATCACCCCGTAGAGCAAGTCCTTCTTCGCACGGTTGCGCTGTTCCATGATCTCGACGCCGCCCTGCTCCTTCAGCCACTCGAACACCAGGCCCGAAAGGTACCAGGAAAAAGTGGCAGGCGTGTTGTACATGGAGCCGTTGTCCGCTGCGACCTTGTAATCGAGCATGGTCGGGCAACTGGAGCGAGCGCGGCCGAGCAGATCGTCGCGAACGATCACTACCACCAATCCCGATGGGCCGATGTTCTTCTGCGCGCCGGCGTAAATCAGTCCGAAGCGGGATACGTCCAGTTTGCGAGAAAGAATGTCCGATGACATATCGACGACAAGCGGGGTATCGCCGACCTCGGGCACCCAGTCGAATTGCAAACCGCCAATGGTTTCGTTACTGGCGTAATGCAGGTATGCCGCATCCGCGCTGAGTTTCCACTCATTCTGGCCGGGGATCGCGAAATAGTCGTACGGCTTGGCACTCGCGGCCACGTTGACATGACCGAAGCGCTTGGCTTCTTCGATGCTCTTGCGCGACCAGATACCGGTATCGATGTAATCGGCGACCCCGTTCTCGGGGAGCAGATTCAGCGGGATCCCGGCGAATTGCTGACTGGCGCCACCCTGCAGGAACAGCACCTTGTAATTGGACGGGATACTCAACAGATCGCGCAAGTCCTGTTCGGCCTTCTCGGCAATCGCTGTGTACTCGTCACTGCGATGGCTCATTTCCATCACGGACAGGCCGCGTCCATGCCAGTCAAGGAGTTCAGCCTGGGCGCGTTGTAATACGGCCTCAGGGAGCGCGGCCGGGCCGGCGCAGAAATTGAACGCGCGTTTGCTCATCTTAGTTCTCTCAAAAACGGTCGATACCTTGCTCGCTCCATCCGAACCCGGGGCCCGCATGGGTGCTCGCCATTCCTTAATATGCAGAGAGGCATACAACGAAACGACGGCGAACCCAGAGGCTGCGCCGTCGTTTGATTAGCCCTCGTCGTCGGTGGGCACTACGTCTGGCGGAACGTCACCGCCGCCACCCAGCAAATCATCTTCGCTGGGCTCGGTGCTGACTACTGGCATTTCCTTGTCCAGCGCATCCTCATCGATTACCGCCTCGATGTCTTCCAGAACGTCTTCCTCAGAGGGTTCTTGTACCCGCTCGAGACCGACCAGGTGTTCATTCTTGCCGAGCTTGATCAGGGTGACGCCCTGGGTATTGCGTCCCAGCGACGACACTTCGTCGACACGGGTACGCACCAGGGTGCCCTGATCGGAAATCAGCATGATTTCCTCGCCTGGCTGCACCTGGACGGCACCCACCAGCGGCCCGTTACGCTCGTTCGAAACCATGGCAATCACGCCCTGGCCGCCACGGCCGCGACGCGGGAACTCAGCCAACAGGGTGCGCTTACCATAGCCGTTCAGGCTCGCCGTCAGGATCTGGGCATCCGGCTCGGGGATCAGCATCGAAATCAGGCGCTGCCCTTCAGGGAGGCGCATGCCGCGCACACCGCGGGCGGTACGACCCATGGTACGGACGTGCTTTTCCTTGAACCGGATAACCTTGCCGCCGTCGGAGAACAGCATCACCTCGCGCGCACCATCGGTTACGGCGGCTGCGATAAGGGTGTCACCCTCCTCCAGGCCCAGCGCGATCAGACCCACGCTACGAGGGCGGCTGAATTGCGACAGCGGCGTCTTCTTCACGGTGCCCTTCGCAGTCGCCATGAAGATGTAGGTACCAGTAGGCTCATCCACCGAGTCATCGGTCTCGTCACCCTCGATTGCCTCTTCGACATCATCGCTTTCGCTGATGATTTCCGCGTCCTCGATATCCTCGTCACCGTTCAGCTGTTGCTGACGTGCCGCCTCGATATCGACCTGCAGCATCGCGGTGATGTATTCGCCTTCGGTCAGCGGCAGCAGGTTGACCAGTGGCCGCCCGCGCGATGCGCGTGACGCCTCGGGAATCTCATAGGTCTTGAGCCAGTACACCTTGCCCTTGCTGGAGAACAGCAGCAGCGTGGTGTGGCTGTTGGCAACCAGCAGATGCTCGACGTAGTCCTCTTCCTTGACCCCGGTTGCGGCCTTGCCACGACCACCGCGACGCTGCGCCTGGTAGGCAGCCAGCGGCTGTGATTTGGCATAGCCACCGTGGGAGATGGTGACGACACGCTCTTCTTCGGTGATCAGGTCGGCCAGGGTCAGGTCCAGGCGCGCCTCGAGGATTTCGGTACGGCGCTTGTCGCCAAAGTCGCGCTTGACGCCTTCGAGCTCTTCGCGAATGACCTCCATCAGGCGCACCGGGTTGGTCAGGATGCGGATCAGCTCGCCAATCTGGGTCAGTATCTCCTGGTACTCGCTGAGCAGCTTTTCATGCTCAAGGCCAGTCAGGCGATGCAAGCGCAGGTCAAGAATCGCCTGCGCCTGTTCTGGTGACAGGTAATACTTGCCGTCGCGCAGACCGTACTGCGGATCGAGGTCTTCCGGGCGGCAGGAGTCGGCATCGGCGCGCTCGACCATCGATTCGACGGCGCTGGATTCCCAGGCTTCGGCAATCAGCGCTTCCTTGGCTTCGGCTGGTGTCGGTGAGGCCTTGATCAGCGCAATCACGGGATCGATGTTGGACAGCGCTACGGCCTGCCCCTCGAGAATATGTCCACGTTCACGCGCCTTGCGCAGCTCGTAAACGGTCCGACGAGTGACGACTTCGCGGCGATGACGAACGAAGGCTTCGAGCAGTTCCTTCAAGTTGAGCGTACGTGGCTGACCATCGATCAACGCCACCACGTTGATGCCGAACACGCTCTGCAGCTGGGTCTGGGCGTAGAGGTTGTTAAGAACGACCTCAGGCACCTCGCCGCGACGCAGTTCGATGACCACGCGCATGCCGTCCTTGTCGGACTCGTCGCGTAGCTCGGTGATGCCTTCGAGCTTCTTTTCCTTGACCAGCTCGGCAATCTTCTCGATCAGCCGTGCCTTGTTCAGCTGATAAGGCAGCTCGGTGATGACGATCTGCTGACGCCCACCGACCTTGTCGATGTCTTCGATGATCGAGCGGGCACGCATATAGATGCGCCCGCGACCCGTGCGGTAGGCCTCGACGATGCCGGCGCGACCGTTGATGATGCCCGCGGTTGGGAAGTCCGGCCCCGGGATGAACTGCATGAGCTCGTCGATGGTGATGTCGGCGTTTTCGATCAGTGCCAGGCAACCGTCGATGACTTCACTGAGGTTGTGCGGCGGGATATTGGTCGCCATGCCGACGGCAATACCGCTGGAACCATTGACCAGCAGGTTCGGAATCTTGGTCGGCATGACTGCCGGGATCTGCTCGGTGCCATCGTAGTTGGGCACCCAGTCAACGGTTTCCTTGTCCAGGTCCGCCAGCAGCTCGTGCGCCAGCTTGGCCATCCGCACTTCGGTGTATCGCATGGCGGCGGCATTATCGCCGTCCACCGAACCGAAGTTGCCCTGACCATCGACCAGCATGTAACGCAGCGAGAAAGGCTGCGCCATCCGCACGATGGTGTCGTAAACCGCCGAATCACCGTGGGGATGGTATTTACCGATCACGTCACCGACCACACGGGCGGATTTCTTGTACGGCTTGTTCCAGTCGTTGCCCAGCTCGCTCATGGCAAAAAGCACACGGCGATGCACAGGCTTCAATCCGTCGCGCGCATCCGGCAGCGCACGACCGACGATCACGCTCATGGCGTAGTCGAGGTAGGACTGCTTGAGTTCGTCTTCGATATTGACCGGGAGAATTTCTTTGGCCAGTTCGCCCATGGAAGCCTGGTTCCTTGTAGTCAGCAGGGTCCTGCGATTAAGCGCGGAATGGTATCACAAGGCGAAGAGCCGCTGGAGGCCTGAGGCCTGACGAAAAGAGAACACCGCAGCCGCATCAGTGGACTTGATCCGCACAGCGGACCGGGTGAATGCATCGCTCTGCCCTCCAGCTTTCCAGCCTGCAGCGCTTTGTTCGTCCTTTCGCTTTAATGCAGGCGCTTGCGGCTCATCAGCGCGGCGAGCTTGGCTGCATTGGGCCGTTCGACGATGCCTTTCTCCGTGACGATGGCATCGATCAGGTCGGCAGGGGTGACATCGAACAGCGGATTAAAGACGTCGACATCCGCCGCAAACCGCTGACCGTTGACCTCCAGCAACTCATGGCCGGCGCGCTCCTCTATGGGAATGTCATCACCTGATTCCAGCTCCATATCGATGGTCGAACTGGACGCCACCACCATGAACCGTACGCCATGGTGCATGGCCAGCACGGCAAGCTGATAGGTCCCGATATTGCTGGCGACATCACCGTTGGCGGTGATCCGATCGGCACCGACAATGACCCAGGTGATGCCGCGCGTCTTCATCAGGTGCGCCGCCGCCGAGTCGGCGTTCAGCATGACCGGCACGCCCTCGCCGGCCAGCTCCCAGGCCGCCAGCCGAGAGCCTTGCAACCAGGGACGGGTTTCATCGGCGTAGACGCACTCGACAAGCCCTTCCAGATGCGCGCCACGAATCACGCCAAGTGCAGTACCGAAGCCACCGGTCGCCAGTGCACCGGTATTGCAATGAGTCAGCAGGTTCTGCGGATTTCCCTGGTGCTTGCGGATCAGGTCGACACCGAGCTGCGCCATGGTCAGATTGGCTTCGCGATCACTTGCATGAATGGACGCCGCCTGGGCCTCGGCAGCGGTCAATGGATCTTCGCCAGGCTTCAAGCGGTCGAGGCGCTCACGCATCTGGTTCAGCGCCCAGCACAAATTGATGGCGGCCGGACGCGAGGCAGCCAGTATTTCGAAATCGGATTCGAGTGCCGCGCGCCAGCCCCCACCTTCGGCGAGTCGGGCTCTGAGCCCCATGGCCAGCCCGTATGCAGCACTGATGCCGATGACCGGCGCGCCATGCACGACCATCTCGCGGATCGCCGTAGCCACCGCTGCAGCAGAATCACAGGTATGCCACAGCTCTTCCAGTGGCAGTTTGCGCTGGTCAAGCAAACGCAGCTGTCCGCCCCGCCATTCGATGGCCTTTACCTTTTCCGCGGCCAACAAACGTTCGCGCATGGCATACCTCTTTTATTAGTAGCGGTCTGGCTGACAAGCGCATTCACGCCGAATCAAGGCCGACAAACGAAGAAGCCCGGTCGCTTTCAGGCCGGGCTTCTTCGCTTCAATAGATTGGGACGGCGAACCGAGTACTCGCCTTGCACCGTTTACCCGGCGCGAATCCTAATCGACTGATTTTGCCAGCACAAGCAAAGACGGATAGCGGCCATTGAGCGGACACGCTGCTCCAACCAGATCGCAGTGTCAGGCTACCTGGCCCGGTATTGCTTGCCGTCGGGTTGGTGTGCGCCTGGCGTGAGCGCAGGGCAGTGTCCATGGGCGCTGCGCCGGGCTTGACAGGGGCGCTGAACGCGCTGGTGTGGGCTGGACCATATGGACCCTGCGTCGATGACGTTCATCACATCGACTTGACCCGCGTCCGGGCAAAGCAGGATACTGGACATATATACAGTATTCCGGATTTGCTGTTCATCATGTCCTCCGTTGTCTCCCTTGATCGCCTGCTCGATGCACGCCGGCTATGGCGCGGCCAGCCAAGCATCGTCTCGACCAGTAACCAGCCCACCGGCCATCCCGCCCTGGACGCCGCCTTGCCCGGCGGGGGCTGGCCGGACTCGGCACTGAGCGAGCTGCTGATCGCCACCACCGGCATCGGCGAACTGCGTCTGCTCTGGCCCACCCTGGCACGGTTGACCAGTGCCGGCGAACGGGTCGTACTGGTCGCCCCGCCTCACCTGCCCTTCCCTCATGCCTGGCTCGCTGCCGGGGTCGACCTGCGCCAACTCAGCCTCGTTCAGGCGCACGGACGCGACGCCTTATGGGCGGCGGAACAGTGTTTGCGTTCAGGCAGTTGCGGTGCGGTGCTGTGTTGGCCACAGCAGGCCGATGACCGCGCCTTGCGTCGCCTGCAAGTGGCCGCCGAGACCGGGCAGACACTGGCCTTCGCCTATCGCTCTTTACGCGAAGCGGTAAACCCCTCGCCAGCGGCACTGCGCTTGGCAATCGAAGCTCAGCCGGCTCAGGTGCGTGTTCTCAAGTGCCGTGGGGGACTGGCGCCCGTCCAGCCGATTTCTGCAGTGGGATGGCAGTGAGCATGCTCTGGGCCTGCATCCTGCTGCCGCAACTGGCCATGGACGGTGTGCTGCGTAGCCGCCCCGATGCCGAAGCGCCACTGGCACTATTGAGCGGTACGCCGCAGCGCCGCGTGCTACAGGCGGTCAATCCGGCGGCGCGGGCGCTCGGGTTGAAGGCGGGGCAATCATGGGTTGCCGCCCAGGCGCTGACCCGAGGATTCGAGACGGCCGAATACGACCTGGCTTCGATCGAACGCTGGCAGCAGTTCCTCGCCGCCTGGGCTTACGGCTTCAGTTCGCAGGTCAGTCTGCACTACCCGCGCTGCCTGCTTCTGGAAGTGCAGTCCAGCCTCGGCCTGTTCGGCCCCTGGCCTCGTCTCGAGGCGCGCCTGCGCGCCGAGCTGAGCGCACTGGGCTTCGGACATCGTATAACCCTGGCACCCAATCCGGCCGCCGCGCGGGTACTGGCCAACGTGCATGACGGCTTGGCCGTGACGGACACCCAGACGCTGCATCAGGTACTGGATGACCTGCCGGTAGATCGCCTCGGCTTGCCACGTGATGTGTCCAACGCCCTGGCGCGCATGGGCTTGCGCACCTTCAAGCAACTGCTGGCGCTGCCTCGGAACGGTCTGGCAAAGCGCTTTCCGGCAGAATCGCTGAGACACCTCGACACCCTGCTGGAGCATCGCCCGCTGGCTCTGAGCTTCTACCGACCGCCCGACCGCTTCGATGCGCGTATCGAGCTGAACTTCGAAGTCGAGTCGCACCAGGCCCTGCTTTTCCCGCTGCGCCGTCTGACGGCCGACCTCGCCGCTTACCTGGCAGGCCGCGACAGCGGGGTCCAACGTTTCACCTTGCATCTGGAGCACCGCAACCTCCCCGAGAGCCAGCTGGCGATCGGCCTGCTCAGTGCCGAGCGCGACCCGGCCAGGCTGTTCGAGCTGACCCGCGGCCGCCTGGAGCATCTGCAGCTTCCAGCAGCGGTGCTGGCCATACGGCTGCTCGCGGACCAGCTGCCCGCCTTCGTCCCCGAGCATCGCGAGCTTTTCGATGAGCGACCGCAACAGTCATTGCCCTGGGAGCAATTGCGCGAGCGGTTGCGAGCCCGCCTGGGTGACGATGCCGTGCAGGGGCTGGCTGCTCGCGCCGACCATCGCCCGGAATGCGCCTGGCGACCGCAGCAGGCCGCCCACCTTGAGCCGCCATCGACCACAGCACCCCGCCCCGGCTGGCTGCTGAGCGAAACCAAACCGCTGCATGAAGCCTCGCTGCGCATCCTCGGGGGTCCCGAGCGTATCGAATCGGGCTGGTGGGACGGGGGCGACGTGCGCCGCGACTATTACCTGGTGGAAACCCGCACGGGCCAACGCGGCTGGGCCTTTCGCTCAGTCACCGGAGGGCCGCTGATGTTGCACGGCTGGTTCGCCTGATGGCCGACTACGCCGAGCTGCACTGCCTCTCCAACTTCAGTTTTCAACGGGGCGCCTCCAGCGCCAAAGAGTTGTTCGAGCGCGCCGCACTGCAGGGTTATCGGGCCCTGGCAATTACCGATGAATGCACCCTGGCCGGCATCGTCCGCGCCTGGCAGGCATCCAGGGAAACAGGCCTGCCGCTGGTTGTCGGCAGCGAAATGCAGATCGAGAACGGCCCGAAGCTGCTCATGCTGGTCGAAAACCTGTTGGGGTATCAGCGCTTGTGCCGGCTGATTACCTGCGCCAGACGTCGCGCCGAGAAAGGCCAGTACCAACTGCTGGCCGATGACCTGAGCGAGCCCTTGGATGGGCTGTTGGCCATCTGGATCACTTCCCACCCCGATGCTGACGCGGAAGGTCTCTGGCTGCGCGAACGCTTTCCAGCACGCCTCTGGCTGGGCCTCGAACTGCATCGCGGGCCGGATGATGAAACACACCGGTGCCAGTTGCAGGCACTGGCCAAGCGCGTGGGCATACCCGCGGTGGCCTGTGGCGATGTGCATATGCATGCCCGTGGCCGGCGCGCCCTGCAGGATTGCATGACCGCGATCCGCCGTCACCTGCCTGTAGCCGAGGCCGGGCGTCACCTGTTCCCCAACGGTGAACGCCACCTGCGCCGGCGCGAGGAACTGGCCCAGCTGTATCCGCCCGAGCTGCTTGCCGAGACATTGCGGATCGCCGAGCGCTGCCAGTTCAACCTCAAAGAGCTGAAGTATCAGTACCCGCACGAGCTGGTACCCGCTGGCCACAATGCCAGCTCCTGGTTGCGCAAACTGGTCGAAGACGGCATGCGATGGCGCTGGCCGGCAGGCGTAACGGACAAATCGCGTGCGCTGGTCGAACATGAACTGCAGCTGATCACCGAACTGCATTACGAAAGCTACTTTCTCACCGTTCACGACATCGTCCGTTTCGCCCGCGAACGCCACATTCTGTGTCAGGGTCGCGGTTCGGCAGCCAACTCGACGGTGTGTTTCGTGCTGGGCATCACCGAACTCGACCCCTCGCACAGCCGGCTGTTGTTCGAGCGTTTCCTCTCGCGCGAGCGCAACGAGCCGCCGGACATCGATGTCGACTTCGAGCACGAACGCCGCGAAGAAGTGATCCAGTATGTATTTCGTCGCTACGGCCGCAATCGCGCCGCACTGACGGCGGTAGCCAGCTCCTACCGTGCCACTGGCGCAGTGCGAGACGTAGCCAAGGCGCTTGGCCTGCCGCCGGATCAGATCAACGCCCTGGCCGAATGCTGCGGGCGCTGGAGTGAGCACGTACCCGATGACGCCCGACTTCAGGAAGCCGGCTTCGACCCCAGCAGCCCGGTATTGCGCCGGGTAATGGTGCTGACCAATGAATTGATCGGCTTTCCTCGCCACCTTTCACAGCATCCGGGCGGGTTCGTCATTTCCGAGTATCCGTTGGATACCCTGGTGCCGGTCGAGAACGCCAGCATGGCCGACCGTACCGTGATCCAGTGGGACAAGGACGATCTCGATGTGGTCGGCCTGCTCAAGGTCGATATACTGGCGCTCGGCATGCTGACTGCGCTGCGCCGCTGTTTCGATCTGGTTGCCCGTTACCGCGGCACGCAGTGGACCCTTGCCACACTGCCCAAGGAAGACCGCCCGACCTACGAGATGATCAGCCGCGCCGACACCGTGGGCGTTTTCCAGATCGAATCGCGCGCGCAAATGGCCATGCTGCCGCGGCTGCGTCCTCAGACGTTCTACGATCTGGTGATTCAGGTCGCCATCGTGCGCCCCGGGCCGATTCAGGGCGACATGGTTCACCCCTACCTGCGCCGGCGCAATAAAGAAGAACCGGTGGAGTACCCCTCCGATGAATTGAAACCCGTATTCGAGCGCACCCTTGGCGTGCCCCTGTTTCAGGAGCAGGTGATGGAGCTGGCAATCGTCGCCGCCCAATACACCGCCGACGAAGCCGACAAGTTGCGCCGCGCCATGGCCGCCTGGAAGCGACATGGCAGCCTCGAGCCGCACCGCGTGAGACTGAGCGAACGCATGCTCGCCCGTGGCTACAGCGCAGAATTCGTTGCACGGATCTTCGAGCAGATCAAAGGCTTCAGCAGCTACGGCTTCCCCGAATCCCATGCGGCCAGCTTCGCCCTGCTCACCTATGCCAGCTGCTGGCTCAAATGTCATGAACCAGCCGCCTTCGCCTGCGCCCTGATCAACAGCTGGCCGATGGGCTTCTACAATCCCGATCAGATTCTCCAGGACGCCCGTCGCCATCAACTCGAGATCCGCCCACTGGACGTTCGTCACAGCGGCTGGGATTGCAGTCTCGAGCCGACCGACACCCCTCAGCCGGCAATCCGTCTGGGGCTGCGCCTGGTACGAGGCTTTCGCCAGGAGGATGCCCGTCGAATCGAGGCGGCACGTCAGCAGCAAGCCTTTGTCGGTATCGATGACCTGTGCCTGCGAGCCCGACTGGATGCCCGTGCGCGGGAACAGCTGGCCGACGCCGGGGCGCTGAAAGGGCTTGTCGGGCATCGTCATCAGGCTCGCTGGGCGGTGGCCGGATTCGAGCCGCAGCTGCCGTTGTTCGCTGAACAGCTTGCGACCCCGGAGGCAGCGGTGCCTCTGCCCTTGCCCTCGGTCGGTGAAGAGTTGATGACCGATTACGCCACCCTGGGCACCACGCTTGGCCCACACCCGTTGGCCTTGCTGCGTGACCAGCTGCGGAGCCGACGTTGCCGCAGTTCGCGCGAACTGGTCGAAGTCGAACATGGTCGGCTGGTCAGCGTGGCCGGTCTGGTTATTGGTCGCCAACGCCCGCAGACCGCCAGCGGCGTCATCTTCGTCACCCTTGAAGACGAGTTCGGCATGATCAACGTGGTGGTCTGGCACGACCTGGCCGAGCGGCAGCGACGGGTATTGATACAGTCCCGAATGCTTCGAATCGATGGGCATCTTGAATCGGCAAACGGCGTGCGTCACGTCATCGCCGGACGCCTGAGCGACCTCACCCCGATGCTGACCGGCCTCGACGTGCGCAGCCGGGATTTTCAATGACCCCGAGTATCACCATCGATCAGCAGACTAGCCCCCGCGCGTCAGCAGATCGGCCAGCGAAAGGGTGAACATGAACACCAGCCAGAAGCCTGCGCCCAAGGCGAAGAAGCGAACCAGCGGGGAATGCGCACCCAGCTGGGCCAGGCCGAACAGCACCAACAGCGCCTGCCCCGCCGCACCGATCAACGCGACCATCGCCCATTGTGGGAACTGGATGGCTATCGTGGCGCTGAGCGCCAGTAATGCCAGCAGCCCGGCATAGACCAGCACCAGCCTGCCCGCCTTCATGCTGCCCTCCCGACCAGATACAGCGACGGATACAGAAAAATCCAGATCACATCGACCATGTGCCAGTACAGGCCGACCATTTCCAGCGTGATCGCGCGCTCCGGCAGCTTCATGTGAGCGAAGTGAATGCGCCCGACCATGCCCAGCACGATCACCACCGCAAGCGTCACGTGTACCGCATGCAGCGCGGTGGCGAAGAAATAGATGTTCATGAACAGCCGCGCGGCGGGGTCCTTGAGCGGAGACTCGCGGCCCATGCCGGGCAGCAACCCTTCATGGTATTCCCAACCGTATTCGAAGAACTTCACCGCCAGGAACGCCAGACCGAAGAATGCGCTGAGCAACAGAAACTGCTGCACCCGACGGTCGTTACCCAAGCGCGAAGCCCGCACCATCAGGCTCATGCACAGGCTGCCGCTGAGCAGCAGCGCGCTGTTGAAACCCGCCAGAATCGAGTGCAGATGATGCACCGCTTCACTGACTGCAGCCGGGTGCTGCAGACGGTAGTAGTAGATGACCAGGAACAGTGCGCCGAACATCATGATTTCGGTGGCGAGGAACAGCCACATGCCCAGAAGGCTCGCTTCGCGCTGCTGGGCGGCAGTCTGGTATGGCTCGGCCAGGTACCCGTCACGATCGGCCATGGGTTGCCTCGGGTGGGTAGTCGTACGCTTCGAAGTCGACGATCGGGGTCTCGGGAAAATTGTGCTTGGGCGGCGGCGACGAGGTGCGCCATTCAAGCCCGGCTGCGTCCCAGGGGTCGTCATCGGCCAGCGGCCCGTAGCGCAGCGACCAGAGCAGGTAACAGAACGGCATGACATAACCCACCGCCAGCACCCCGGCCCCGGCGGACGACAGCACATGGAGGAACTGAAAATCCTCCGGATAACTGTGGTAACGCCGCGGCATGCCGAGATAGCCGAGCAGGAACTGCGGGAAAAACGTCAGGTTGAAACCGCAGAAGATCATCACTGCCGCAATCTTTCCCCACAGCTGCGAGTACATCCGCCCGGTCATCTTCGGCCACCAGAAGTGCAGCGCGCCGAAGAACCCGGCCACCGCTGCGCCGACCATGATGTAGTGGAAGTGCGCGACCACGAAGTAGGTGTCGTGCACATGGACGTCCGCGGCCAGCAGCGCAAGGAAGAGCCCGGTAACGCCGCCGATGACAAACAGACCGATGAACGTCAGCGCATAAAGGAAGTGCGCGTCGATGGTCAGATTGCTTTTGTAGAGTGTGGCGGTCCAGTTGTAGACCTTGATCGCCGAGGGGATCGCCACCAGGAAGCTGAGCAGTGAAAAAACCATGCTGGCGTACATCGACTGCCCGGCGACGAACATGTGGTGGCCCCAGACCATGAAGCCGATCACCGCGATGGCCAGGCTGGAATAGGCGACGAACGAATAGCCGAAAATGCGCTTGTGCGCCGCGGCCGTGATCAACTCGCTCATCACGCCCATCGCCGGCAGAATCATGATGTACACCGCCGGATGGCTGTAGAACCAGAACAGGTGCTGAAACAGCAACGGGTCGCCGCCCAGGTTGGGGTCGAACACGCCGATGCCGAACAGGTACTCCGCCGCCACCAGCAGCAGCGTGATGGCCAGCACCGGCGTAGCCAGCACCAGGATCACTGACGTTGCGTACAGCGACCAGCAGAACAGCGGCATGCGGAACCAGGTCATGCCCGGCGCCCGCAGCGTATGAATGGTGACGATGATGTTCAGCCCCGTCAGGATCGACGAGAAGCCGACGATGAACACCCCAAGAATCACCGCCACCACATGCCCATTGCTGAACATCGTCGACAACGGCGTGTAGAAGGTCCAGCCGGTATCGACCCCTCCGGCCAGCAGCGCATACAGCGTGAAGAGGCCGCCACCCACCAGCAGGTACCAGCTGAACAGGTTGAGCTTGGGGAAGGCCATGTCCTTGGCGCCGATCATGATCGGAATGAGGAAATTGCCGAAGACCGCCGGGATCGACGGAATCAGGAAGAACCACACCATGACCACGCCGTGCAGGGTGAAGGTGCGGTTGTAGCCGTCCGCGCTCAACAGGTCGCCATCGGGTGTCACCAGCTCGATGCGCACCAGAGCGGCAGCCAGGCTACCGAGAAAGAAGAACGCCGTGACACCGATCAGGTAGAGGATCGCGATGCGCTTGTGGTCCGTGGTCAGCAGCCAGGTGCGCAAGCCATGCTCGTCGGCAAGGTAACTGGGCGCGCGGTCGGCGGCCGGATTCTTCTGGCTCAAGGTATCGTCTCCTCTGGCGTCGGGCTGCGCGGTCCGTCGGCATGCGGTTCGCCCTGCCCGCGCTCTTCAACCTTGCCGGGGGCCTGGCCGACCTTACCCAGCGACTGGATGTAGGCGGTCAGGCGCAGCACGCCCTCTTCATCAATGACGTTGGCGAAGCTCGGCATGATCGATTCGTAGCCGGCTACGACCTGCTTGTGCGGCAGCAGGATGCTGTCGCGGATATAGGCCTGATCGGCCACGACAAAACTGCCGTCTTCCAATGCCACCCGACGGCCAGAGAGCCCCTCGAGTTGCGGCGCCTTGGCCACGGCGGCCGGGCCATGACAACCGCTACACCCGAACTGGCGAAACAGCACCTCGCCCTGCTCGGCCAGGGACTCACTGGCCCCGGCTTGTGACAGCCAGCGCTCGTATTCCTGCGGTGGTTGCACGACCAGCGTGGCGAGCATCTTCGAATGGTCGGTGCCGCAGTATTCGGCACAGAACACCTCGTAGCGCCCGGTTTCGGTGGCGTTGAACCACAGCTGCGTATAGCGCCCGGGCAACAGATCCTGCTTGATGCGCAGGGCCGGGAAATAGAGGCTGTGAATGGCGTCTTGAGAGATCATGTTCAGCCGTACCGGGCGCCCTACCGGCACGTGCAGGCTATTGATCTCGCGCTGGCCGCCGGGATGCTGGAATTTCCACATCCATTGCTTGGCAACCACCTGAATTTCCATCGCATCCACCGGCGGCGTGCGCACCTCGTAGTAGAGCTTCGCCGAGACCAGGTAGATGATCATCGAGGCGATGAAAGGCAGCACGATCCAGGTCATTTCGACCTTCATGCTGCCGCGCGGGCGGTGATCGCGAGGCACTTCAGTGCCCTTTCGATAACGTATCGCGAACACAATCGTGAGCACGAACACCGGGACGACGAAGATCGTCATCATGCCGGTGAACGACCAGATCAGCCAGTCGATGCTGCTCGCGTGCTCGGAGGCGGTTTGCGGCCACAGGCGCAAAAAGTCATCGTTCATCGCCGCCCTCCCGCTTGCGTCGCTCGCGCCACAGCGACAGCCCGATGAAACCCAGCAGTGCCAACGCCGTGCCGGTGCCACCCACCTGCAGCGCACCGATGACCCAGTTGTCGTAACCGCCGGTCCGCGGGTTGTAGTGGTAACAGAGCAGCAGTAACTGATCGCTGAAATCGCCGATCCGCCCTTCGCCGGCATCGGTCAGGGCCAGCCGCAGATCGTTGGGCTGATAACCGAGCCCGTACAGCCACTGCACCAGCTTGCCGGACGGGCTCAGCGTGGCGATGGCCGAGGCATGCGCGTATTCCTGAATCCCGGCATCCCAGCGGTAACGAAAACCCAGCGCATCGCTGACCCGGCGACTCGCCGATTCTGGCCCCGTGAGCAGGTGCACCGCCTGGGAACCGGCCAGCGCTGGCCAGCGTCGGACCAGCTTGTCGCGCTCGGCGCGGGCATCGGCTGGTGTCTCGTGCGGATTGAAGCTATAGGCGATCACCACATAATCCTTGCCGAGTTCGAAGGGCACCGCGCCGAGCAGGTTGAACAGGCTCGCCAACTGCGACCCGCACACGTTTGGGCAGCGAAAATAGACCGGTACCAGCACTGCTGGCCGGCCATCGAGCAGTTCAGCAAGGCTGACCGATTCGCCACTGTCGTCAATGAACCGCGCATCCAGCGGCACCTGCGCACCGGGCCGCGAATCGATGCCGGCGGCGGCGAAAGGATCGAACGGCTCGGCGGCGCGCACGGCGGCTGCCAGCACGAACGACAGGGTCGCGGCGAGGATCAGCAGCAGGCGACTCATCGGGGTTCCGCCCTTTGTTTGGCCTGTTGCAGGCGCACAGCCTGTTCACCGCTGGCCTCAACCGGCGCCGGCCAACCGCGTTCGAGCAACAGCACTCGAGCCCGCTGCAGCGGAATGCGCGCGACGCCAGCCTCACGATCGACCCATGCATAGCGGCTCAACCGCTGTTGGGCCTCGTGGATCACCTCTTGGCCATTGCCTAGTGCACGGGTTTCCAACCGCGGCTCCGGCGGAATGATCCTGTCGCGTTCCAGCCCCGACACCGGCGGTTCCGGTGTCGCGTGGTAATAGCCGAGCAACAGACCAACAGCAGCCAGCGATACCGCCAGGGCGATGACCAGGCCGAAGCCAATCATCAGCAATACCCTGACCTTGGCGTCGTGGTGCTCGAAGCCGTCTTCCTTCGAGCGCGGATCGACCGGCACGCTCATGCGGACCTCCTCGGCAGGATCAACAGGGTCATCATCCCCGCGCCCACGGCCACCGCGGCGAACAGCGCCATCGTGCTCGCCAGCCCACTCAAGCCTGACAAGCTGGCCATACTCAGCCAGGCGCCTTCAGCCAGGCCCAGCAGCAGCGTGCCGCCAGCCAGTATCGCCAGCGGTACCCGACGCCCTGAGAACGGCCACCAGGTCGCGACGAAGACCAGGCTCTGCAGCGCCACCAGCCAGGTCAGCAACGGCCAATCGCGGGCACGAATCTCATACCAGCGAACCTCCTCGGGCAGGTTGCCGTACCAGACGATCAGGTACTGCATGAAGTGCAGATAGATCCAGGCCAGCGCCGCGGCCGATAGCAAGCCACGCAGCACACCCGGGCGGGAGGCGCCGGCAAACAGGCTGAACAGGATGCAGGCAGCGATCCCGGACAGCATCAGCCGGCCCAGCCACAGCAGCCCGAAGATGCTGGACGCGAAGTGCGGCTCCATTGATTGCGCCCACTCAAAGGCCGCCAGCGACACACTCAGCACCACGGCGATCAGCCCCAACCCGGCCCCTGCAGGGTTGCACAGCGTCGTCGGCAACAGCCAGCGCGCCAGCGCCCACCACAGCCCCACATAGAGCAGCCCACGTATGACGAAACTGGGCCACCAGAGCCACAGCCCGCGAAAGCCGTCGCTGTACTGGTGCATCCACTCGTAAATCAGTCCGGCGCCAAGCAGCCCCGGCAACACCAGCACCAGCAGCGCAGGCATGGCCCGGCTGGCGACCAGCGTCCAGGGCCAAAGCTGATCGCGAACGCTGCCGCTGATCGGCGCCAAGGCAAGGCCCAATGTCAGCGCCCCGAGCGGAATTCCCGCCAACCCCAACAGGCTCGCCACACACGCGGCCAGGGTGTCGCGCGGCGCCAGCAGCAGCCCGACGCCAAGGCCGACACCGCCGATGGCCAACGCCGCCCAGGCGATGGTGCCTGGGCTCACGGATTTGATGGCGCTCATGGCAAAGCCTCCAGCGCGCGACGATCGGGCTCAGGGAGCTGGTTGACCTCGGCCGTGCGCGCCAACTGCAAGGCGCGTATGTGCGCAACGATTGCCCAGCGATCTGCTGGCCGTACCCGCGCGGCGTAGCTGTACATCACGCCGTAGCCATCGGCGATGACCTGCAGGAAATGGCGATCAGGTGCCTGCACCAGACGCGGCTCGGCAAAGTCAGGGGGTTGCGGAAAGCCGCGCCTGACCACCGTCCCCAGACCATCACCGGCCAAGCCGTGACAAGGCACGCAATTGATGCGGTAGCGCTCTTCCCCGCGCGCCAGCAGCTCTTCGGTCAACCGCGGACGTTCGGCCAGAACCGCCTCCCAGGACAGCTCGCCACGGGCCACCGTGCCTGACGGTGGCGCCTGGTTGACCTTGCCGTCCGGAAAAAACAGGCTGGACTCCTGGGCGTCGGCACGCGGCTGTTGGGCCATCTGATCGCAGCCGCTGAGCAGCACGATGAAAACGATCAGCCAACGCATCAGGCAGGCACCTTGCTGACCGACACGGCCCGCTCCGCCAGCCATATCGCGGTTTCCGTCTCGCTGAACAGCGGGTCGTCTGCGCGAATACAGAGCAGAAAGCGGTCGTCCGTGGCGCGCTGGAACGCCTCGGTTTCGAACAGCGGATGATGCAGCAGCGGCAGCCGGCACAGAAACAGCAGGCCGAACAGCGCACCCAGCGCGCCGCCGGTGATGGTCATCAGGAATGTAATGACGGCGAAGCCCTGCAAGGCGATCAGGGGCCGGCCGCCAATATCCAGCGGGTAACTCAGATTGGCGTATATCTGCATGCACAATCCCAGACCGCCACCGATCAGCGCACCGAGGATGCCGGCCCAGTAGGCGCGGTTGCTGCGCTGGCCGAGCAGCGGTTCCAGCTCCGGCAGCATGAACGGGCTGTAGGCCTCCAACCGTGTGTAGCCTGCCTCGCGCGCGGCGCGGGCTGCCTCGATCAGTGGCTCAGGATGGGCGAAATCGGCCAGAAATCCGTAACAGCGCTCAGTCATCGCCCCCTCCCCGATAGCGGTGCAAGGCCTCTTTGACTTCGAAGGTGGACACCATCGGCAGCAGCCGCATGAACAGGCTGAACGGCACGAGGAACAGCCCGAAGGTACCGATGAACAACGACCAGTCCCAGAACGTCGGGCTGTAGCCTTGCCAGGTGGCCGTCAGGTAATCGCGGGTGGCCGGCACGACGATCAGCATCCAGCGCTCGCACCACATGCCGATCAGGACGCCGACCGCAATCGCCAACAAGGCCTTGCCGTTGCGTCGCACCTGCGGCCACCAGAGCGCTTGCAGGCAGATCAGGTTGAAGAAGATCGCTGTCCACCAGCTCCAGGCCATCGGCCCGGTCAGGCGCGCCATGGCCACGGTGATCTCGTGTTCCTTGCCCGAATAGAAGGCAATGAAGATGTCCGCAAAATAGCCGTAGGCGGTCATCCAGCCGCTGGCGAGCAGCAGGATGCCGAGCACATCCAGATGCTTGACGGTAATCAGCAACTGCCAGCCGAAGAATCGCCGCAGCCCCAGCGCGATGACGATCACCAGCGCAAAACCGGAAAAGATCGCGCCGGCGACGAAGTACGGCGGGAACACCGTCGAGTGCCAGCCGGTTTCCGGCGACAGATCGAGCAGAAACGAATAGCCGCTGGACACCGCAAACACCAGCGGAATGGCCAGCAGCGCAATGAAACGGTAGGCCCGCCGCCAATGTGCCCAGTGCGAGGAAGCGCCCCGCCAGCCAAGCGCCAGCAGCCCGTAGAAGATCTTGTAGCGGCGCTTGCGGGCGTGATCGCGGGCCGAGGCGAAATCCGGAATCGCCCCGATGTAGATGAATATCAGCGAGACGAACAGGTAGCCAAGCACGGCAAAGAAGTCCCACGACGTCGGGCTCTTGAACTGCGGCCACAGCTCCATGGTGTTGGGGTACGGAGCGCTCCAGTAGAACAGCCAGGGCCGCCCCAGATGCAGGATCGGGTAGATGCCCGCGCACACCACCGCCATCAACGTCATCAACTCAGCCATGCGGTTGAGCGAGTTGCGCCACGGCCGGTTGAGCAGCAGCAGCATGGCCGAGATGAAGGTGCCGGCATGCCCGATGCCCAGCCACCACATGTAGTTGAGGATGGGCAAGCCCCAATTGACCAGGTTGTTGTTGCCATAGACGCCGACGCCCTGCCAGACCACCGCGCCCGCCGAGGCGACGAACAGCCCCAGCAGCAAACAGCCGAAGATGAACAGCGCCCACCAGGCGCGGCGATACGGAGCGAAGTCGACCGGAACGGTGAGCACCCGGTCCGAGACCTCGCCGAGCGGCATCTGCCTCGGCAAGAAGTGCGGTGTATCGGCGCCCTGGTAGCGCGGTTCGGCGCCGGCGGGGCTCATGGCTCGCCCTCGACGGTCTTCGGCCATTCAACCACGCCCAGGTAGGTGGTCTTGGGTCGCGTGCCCAGCTCCTCCAGCAGCGCATAGTGGCGCTTGGTATCGCGCCCTTCACGGACCCGAGCGCCCGGATCGGACAGATCGCCGAAGACGATCGCCTGGGTCGGGCAACTCTGCTGGCAAGCGGTCTGTACCTCGCCGTCGGCGACCGGACGGTCCTCGATCCGTGCAGCGATGCGCGCCTCGCTGATGCGCTGCACGCAGTAGGTGCACTTCTCCATGACGCCGCGCGAGCGCACCGTGACGTTGGGGTTGCGCTGATGCTGGATCGACGGCTCATCGTCGCCAGTCCAGTCGAACCAGTTGAAACGGCGCACCTTGTAGGGGCAATACGACGCACAAGTGCGGGTGCCGATGCAGCGGTTGTAGATCTGTTCGTTGAGCCCATCCGGCCCGTGCACCGTAGCGTTGACCGGGCAACCGACCTCGCAGGGTGCCTGCTCGCAGTGCATGCAGGGCACCGGCTGGAATGCCGATGACTCGGGTTCGGCTGGATCGCCCTTGTAATAGTGATCGACCCGCAGCCAATGCATGTTGCGGCCCATGGCGACCTGTTCCTTGCCGACCACCGGAATGTTGTTCTCGGCCTGGCAGGCGACGATGCAGGCGTTGCAGCCAATGCACTGATCGAGGTCGATGGTCATGCCCCACACCGGCTCGCCAGGCGGGGTCGGCGGGTAGAGGGTGTTCGCTTGCTCAAAGAGGTAAAGCGGCTCCGTCGGCACCTTGCGGTAGGCCTCATCACGCGGCTCGCTCTTGATGGTTTCCTTCCCATGCGGGATGTGATGCGACTGGGTGGTGGCCAGCGGCAGGAATTCGCCGGTTTTCTCCAACCTTGCGCCGCGACGCAGCCAGGGATCGCCGGCCGTGCGCAACGGTGCAAGGGCATAACCGAGACGGTCGGCCACACGCCCGGCGCGGGTGCGGCCGTAACCGGCGTAAAGACTGAGCGTGCGTTCGGCGTGGCCGGGCATGATCCAGGCCGGGCCAATCACCACGCGGCGACCGAGCGTGACCCGGACCAGATCACCATTCGACAGCCCCTGCTCTTCGGCCAGCTTTGGCGCCACGCCGATGACGTTGTCCCAGGTGAGCTTGGTGATCGGCTTGGGCAGTTCCTGCAGCCAGCCGAGGTTCGCCAGCCGTCCGTCCCACACACTCGGGTCCGGCAGAAAGCGCAGGGTCAGCCCCTCCTCGGGGGCCGGCTCGGCATCCCAGGGGACCGGCGCCGCCTCGATGGTCAGCGGAGGCAACGCGGTATGTTCGATAAAGCCACGCTCCAGAGCCTGTCGCCAGGCGCGCTCGTCGAGCGACTGCCAGGTCTTGCGCAGTTCAGCACGTCCATCCGGATCGAGATCGCCCTGCATCAGCGCCAGCACCTCGGACAAGGTGCGGCTGCTATAGAACCTGCGCACCAGTGGCTGACCGAGGCAGACGCTGCCATCGGCGGCGCGCGCGTCTTGCCAGCCATCGAGGTCGTGGGTCAGTGGCAGATGCCAGTGGCAGTAGGCCGCCGTTTCGTCGTAGTAGAGCCCGGCATGAATGCGCAGCGGAACCTCATCGAGCACCTTCTCCAGCTCGAGATCTGCCGGAGCGGTGTCGACGGGGTTGCATTCGAGCATCAGCAAGGCCTCGACTCGATCGTCGCGAATCGCCTCGACCAATCCCGGCAGGTCGCCCGGACGTTGGCCACCCGCCTCGAGCCAGACCACCGGCTCGCTGTACGTCAGCGTCTTGCCGACGTTGCCCAGCCGCTGGTTGAGCCGGTGAACAGCCGCCTGCACCGCCACTGGCGCGCGTTCGCCAGCGGTAATCAGACAGCGCCCGGCGCGGGCTTTCAGCTCACCAGCCACCGCCTCAATCCAGCGCTGACGTTCGACCGGCAGCGGCTGGGCCGGCCCGTCGCCCTCGCCCAACGCGGCCGACAACGCCTGCACGTACGCTTGCAGCGTCTCCGGCTCGATGCGTTTGCGCTCGCTGGCCTTGGCGCCGGTAAGCGTCGGCACCGATTCGACGACGAGCAGACGAGCTTCGCCTTCGCCCTGCGCCGCCAGGCGCTTGCGCTCGCCCCAGCGGACCGCATGGGGCAACTCACGCGGGCCGGCCCCCAGCCAGTCGTGTTCGAAACTCAACACCCATTCGGCCGCGTCGAAGCGATAGTGCGACTCGAGGGCACGGCCGAAGGTGCGCTCTGCCGTTCGATAATGGTCGCCCTCGAAGGGTTCGTGTCGATACAGCCTCGCCTCGGGCCAGCGCTGCAGCATTTCGCTGAACTGGCGCTGCAATGTCGGTGAGCTGGTGGCACCCATAAGCACGTGCAGGCCGCGACCAGCCTTCCCATCGAGCCGTTCGGCCAGGCGGCTGGCTTCGAGCTGGAAGCTGTCCCAGGTCGCAGCGACCCCCTTGAAGCGCGGCGCTTGCGAGCGATCAGGGTCATACAGTTGCAGGATGGCCGCCTGGATGGTGGCCGTGCTGGCACCCCGGCTGAGCGGATGATCGGGATTGCCTTCGAGTTTGGTCGGCCGGCCTACATGCGTGCGGCCAAGCACGGGCTGGGCATAGCCGGCGAAGGTCACCGTGGTCGCATACCACTGCGCTTCGCCGGGAATGATCTTTTCAGGCTGAACCACATAAGGCACGCCCTTCTCTGGCTCGCTGCAGCCGGCCAGCCCGGCCATGGCCATCGAGGCACCCATCACCTGCAGGAAGCGCCGACGGTCCATCTGCGGGGCAATCGATGGAAACTCGGCCTCGACGAATGCGGCAAATGCCGGTTCGTCGGCCAGTTGTTCGAGGCTGCGCCAGTACCCGGCCCCGCGCTCGCCTTCCAGACGCTCGCGAATCGCTGTCCAGTCAAGGGGCGCAGGGTGTCGTGGGTCGGTTTCGTCTCGAATATGCATGGCCTACCTATGGCATGTGTAGCAATGGGTCAGGTTGCCTTCGCCGATGTGATACTGGCGCATCAGCGCCTCGCCCAGCTCCCGGCGGTCGCCCTTGTATTGCCAGCTCATGTCAGTCACCGCTTCCCGTGGGCGCAGGCGCGGCGCAGGTTCCTGATGACAATCGAGACACCAGCTCATGGTGAATGGCTCCGCCTTGTGCATCAGCGGCATGCGGTCGACCGGCCCGTGGCATTCGGCACACCCCACGCCTGCGTTGACGTGCACCCCGTGGTGGAAGAACACGTAATCAGGCAACTCGGTCACGCGATTCCAGCGCAACGGCTCGCCCTGCACCAGGCTCTGACGAACCGGTGAGAGCATTTCCGCGCCGGTCCATATCTGTGAATGGCAGCTCATGCAGGTGTGGGTTGGCGGCAGCCCCGCCACCGGGCTGGTCTCGACATTGTCGTGGCAGTAGCGACAGTCGATCTGCAGCGCACCCGCGTGATGTTCATGGCTGAAAGGCACTGGTTGATGGACCGTCCAGCCCTGGTCGGTGACATAGGACGAGCGCGAGAGGATGACGAACGCGGCGAACACCCCGACAAGCCCTAATGACAAAAGGAGCAATGCCAGACGCAACCACATGTCGGCGGTGCGGGGGAAAAGTTGGGCCATGCGGGAAGACGCGTCCTGACTGTAGCCGTTTGTGACTGTATGTTTCTGGCCGCTCACAGCCGGATGAGTTCAATAGAGACGGCAAGCCATCGGTGCGGGCCAGGAGTCCACACAAATCGGAAGGGAACATTTGCGCAAGCCGATCAGTCAGCTATGGACAATCATTTTCCGGAGCCACCCTTGACTTTGCGCTAGAGGGCAGGCGTTCGGCAGGAGCCGCCGGGCCGGCACCAGGCCGGGATGCCATCCGCACCGATCCGACGACAAAAACGGAGGCCTGATGAGCAACTGCACGATCCACTTCGACGGCAAGCCACTGAACGGTGAAGCCGACACCCCGTTGATTGATTTCCTGGCGAACCATGACATCGACCTGCCCCACGTCTGCTACCACCGCGCGCTGGGCTCCCCGCAAACCTGCGACGTCTGCTGGGTGCGGGTCGACGGCGAGCTGGTGCGCGGCTGCACCCTGAGGGCCCGCGAGGGGCTCGAGGTCACCAGCGAAATCGCCGAGGCCAGGGCAGCCCGCGAGGAAGGCATGGACCGGCTGCTCGCCAAGCACGAGCTGTATTGCACGGTATGCGAGCACAACACCGGCGACTGCACGCTGCACAATACCTATGCGCAAATGGATATCCCAATCCAGCGCTACGAATTCAAGCGCAAGCCATATGAAAAGGACCACTCGAACCCCTTCTACACCTACGATCCGGACCAGTGCATCCTCTGCGGCCGCTGCGTCGAGGCCTGCCAGAACGTCGAGGTCAACGAGACGCTGTCCATCGACTTCACCATGGACCACCCGCGCGTGCTCTGGGACGGCGGCAAACCGATCGACGAGTCGAGCTGCGTCAGCTGCGGCCATTGCGTCACCGTCTGCCCCTGCAACGCCCTGCTGGAAAAGACCATGCAGCCCGACGCCGGCCCGTTCACGGCGCTGCCGCAGGACGTCAAGCGGCCGCTGATCGACATGGTCAAGAAGCTCGAAGAAACCATCGGCGCGCGGCCGATCACTGGCGTGTCGATGCTGGACATGCACTGGCGTCAGCCGGAGATCAAGCGCACCAAGACCGTCTGCACCTACTGCGGGGTCGGCTGTTCGTTCGAGATGTGGACTCGCGACCGGCATATTCTCAAGGTGCAGCCAGTGGTCGATGCGCCGGCCAACGGCATCTCCACCTGCATCAAGGGCAAGTTCGCCTGGGACTTCGTCAACGACCCCAAACGCCTGACCACGCCGCTGATCCGCGACAACGGCAGGTTTCGCGAGGCCAGCTGGGACGAAGCGCTGGAGCTGGTCGCCCAGCGCCTGCTGCAGATCCGCGATAGCCATGGCCCGGACAGCATCGGCTTCATCGGCTCGAGCAAAGCCAGCAACGAAGAGGCCTACCTCACGCAGAAAATCGCCCGCGCGATCATCGGCACCAACAGCGTCGACAACTCCTCGCGCTACTGCCAGAACCCGGCGACCAAGGGGCTGTTCCGCACCGTCGGCTACGGCGGCGACTCGGGCACCATCGAAGACATGGAAAAGGCCGAGCTGATCGTGCTGGTCGGCAGCAACCTGTCCGAGAACCACCCGGTGATCGCCTCCAAGCTCAAGGCGCAGAAGAAGCACCGCGGGCAGAAGTGGGTGGTGTTCGACCCGCGCCGGCACGAGATGGCCGAGCGCGCCGATATCCACCTGCGGCCCAATTTCAGCACCGACCTCGTCTGGGCCTCGGCGTTGTCGCGCTACATGTTCGAGCACGGCTATGCCGACACCGAATTCCTCGACGCGCGGGTCAACCAGGTCGAGGAATACAGGCAGTCGCTGGAGCCGTTCACCATGGACTTCGCCGCGGAAGTCACCGGCATCGACAAGCAGAAACTGATCGAGGCCGCCGAGCTGATCGGCCGGGCAGACTCGGTCTGTCTGCTGTGGGCCATGGGCATCACCCAGCACAGCCACGGCTCGGACACCAGCACCGCGCTGTCCAACCTGTTGCTGGTCACCGGCAACTATGGCCGGCCCGGCACCGGCGGCTATCCGATGCGTGGCCATAACAACGTGCAGGGCGCCAGCGATTTCGGCTGCCTGAAGAACATGTACCCCGGCTACGAACAGGTCACCGAGGAAAACAACCGCGACAAGTGGGCCGAGGCCTGGGGCGTGCCGAAGGAGAAATTGTCGCTGGAAAAAGGCAACGACAACTTCACCATGGTCCAAGGCGCCGACGAGGGCTCGGTCAAGGCAATGTTCATCATCGGCGAGGAAACCGCCTTCTCCGACGCCGACAGCAAGAACGTGCACAGCGGCTTCGAAAGCCTCGACTTCATGGTAGTGCAGGACATCTTCATGAGCCGCACCGCCGAGTTCGCCGACGTGGTGCTGCCGGCCGCACCCTCGGTGGAAAAGGACGGCACCTTCACCAATACCGAACGGCGCATCCAGCGCTTCCATCAGGTGCTGCCGCCGCTGGGCAACAGCCGCCCGGACTGGCAGATCCTCACCGAGCTGGCAAGGCGCATGGGGCATGACTGGGGTTACAGCCACCCCAGCCAGATCATGGATGAGGTGGCCGGCATCGCCACGATGTTTCACGGCATCAGCTATGAGCGACTGGAGGGCTGGCAGTCGCTGTTCTGGCCCATGCAGGCCGACGGCAGCGATACGCCGCTGCTGTACACCGAGCGATTCCACACCGATGACGGCAAGGCCGTGCTGTTCCCGCTGGAATGGAAGCAGCCGGCCGAAGCGGCGGATGCCGACTACGACCTGATGCTCGACAACGGGCGCATGCTCGAACAGTTCCAGGGCACCAACCAGACCGGCCGCGGCCCGCGCATCTGGTCGCAGGCGCCGAACTGGTTCGTCGAAGTCAGTCCGGAGCTGGCGGCCGAGCGCGGCATCCAGGACGGCACCTGGGTGCGGATCAGCTCGCGGCGCGGCGCGATAAAGGTCCGCGCCACCGTCACCGAACGGGTCGCCGGCAAGACGCTGTTCATGCCCATCCACCAGGGCAAGCCAGGCCTCAACCTGCTCACCGGCGAGCATCACGATCCCGACGTGAACACACCCGCCTACAAGGAGACCGCGGTACGGCTGGAGGTGCTGGGCGAGAGAGGCCAGCCGCCGCTGCCGCCGAACAGCTTCCGCAACGCCAAGCGCACACCCACCGAAGGCGTACCCGTGGAGGTGAAGTGGCAGCGCGAAGATTATGTCGCCCCGCCGGCCCGAGCCCCGCACCCGGAGAGATTCTGATGGCCGAACGATTGAACTACGAGGTCAAGCCGACCCCGATTGGCCCCAGCGCCCAGGAAGAACTCGATACCCTGCTGGAAACCCTGCACCAGCGCGGCGTGCTGCGCTTGGCCAATGACCTGGCCGGTTCGCACGACCGCCTGTTGAAAGTCCTGGTCGACGGCATGAGCAAGGAAGGTTCGCTCAATGCCATCCAGAACCTGTCGATCCTCGGCATGGCGCTGTCGCGCATCGAGCCGGCGCAGTTCTACAAGATCGTGTTTGCCTTCCAGTCTGCTTTCGGTGCCGTGAGCCGTTACAAGCCGGACGACAAGCACGACGAAGCGCCCGGTGTAACCGGCGCCTACAAGATGCTGCATGACGACGAGCTGTGGGCGGCGCTGACGCCGATCATCGAAGGCCTGAAGACCTTCGCCAGCGGGCTCGACAAGGAGGCGGAAAAGCCGATCACTGCCTTCAGCGGCAAGCAGACGGAGCAGTAGCCGCCTCTGGGGTCCGGCGCGCGCAAGCGAGCTTACAGCATTGTAATCAGGCGAGCCGGAACCCCTGGAAACACACGGCAGTCCCAAAAATAGGGCCCGCTGGAAACATCGCGTCTAAGCGCCCGGCTCAGCTGACCTGAACGCGAACAGGGTGGCGGCACTGCCATGGCGCCGCTGTCTGCGCGGTGCACCCAGGCGACCCCAGGCGGTAGCTGAGCGCCCCGCTTCGTCCGTTTACCGACCGAGGAGCGCGCTGCCCATGGAATTGCTGACACTCTCGATCATCGTGCTGGTCATGCTGGCAGCCGGCCTGGCCCTGCAGCGGCCCTGGCAGAGGCACCTGCCGCCCTGGCCACAGCGCGCACCGTTCCTTGGCGGTGGCCAGCCGGACAGCCACGCCTGGAGTCGCTTCCACGTCCGTTACTACCCGATGACGCTGCTGCTGATCGCCTTCGAGATGGAGATGATGTTCATGTATCCCTGGGCGGTGGTCTACGTCGCCGAAGGGGCCAAGGCGATGATGGAGATGGGCATGTTTCTCGCCATCCTCTCGGTCGGCATCGTCTATGCCTGGCGCGAAGGGGTGTTCCGGTGGCAGTGACCTTTTTGCAGCGCCTGGCGGCCGGCCGTCCGGCGCCGGTCTTCGTGGTCTCTGGCATGGCCGGCGCCGGGGCGCGCAACGCCCTGTTGCTCGACCCGCGCATCGACGTGGTGGACTCGCCTCGGCACGCCACGATCCTGCTGGTGGCCGGCGGTGTGCCAGCGGACCAGCACCAGGCGCTGCGCAGGCTGCACGCCCAGCTGCCGCGACCAGCCGCCACCCTGTGGTATCGCAGCGATCCGCTGACCGAGCTGGACCATGCACGGCGCATCGACCGGCTCGACGATCTCCCAGCCGAAGCCATACGCCTGCACCGTGCATTGATTGACGGCAGCACACCGGGCGATCCCGATCTGCTGCCCGATCAGCCGCCGCATCCCTGGCAAGGCAAGGGCATGCACGGCCAGGGTGGCGAAGGGATGATGGGCGGCGTGCCCTACGGGCGGCCGATGGCCATGGCGATGATGCAGGACCTGCGCGACGGGCTGCAGCTGGACTCGCTCTCGTTCACGCTGGGGCCGTTCTACCCGGCCCTGCCCCCGGGTTTGCAGCTGAAGCTGACCCTGCAGGGCAACCTGCTGCAGAAGGCGATGATCGAGTCCAGCGCGTACCCGGTGCACCTGTCGCCGTTGTTCTTCGAGGCGCTGAAGCGGCCGGTGCCTATTGCGGCGCTGGAAATCGAGCGGGCCCGCTATCACCTGCATCGCCTGGCGCACCTGATGCGGCTTGCAGGGCTCTCATCGCTGGCGCAGCGCACCTTGCTCGATGCCGTCCGGCTACAGCCGGGCGCGCGGCTGCCGGATCTGCATCGGCGGGTGACGCGCAGTGGGCTGCTGCACAGCATCGACGCAGGGCTGGGCCAGCTCGACCTGCAGCAGGCGCGCATGCTCGGCGGTGTGGCCTGGCGCGCAGCGGGCATGCCCAGCGACGCCCGATCGGAGGACCCGAGCTACGTCCGGATCGGCTTCAAGCCGCTCACGCGCGAAGGCAGCGACATTCGCGCCCGGCTCTGCCAGCTGGTCGCGGAGATCACCCAGGCACTGGCGCTTGCCGCCGCTGCAGACCAGGCCGGGCTGCAGACAGGCAACACCGAGCGTGTCGAGACCCCCAGAGGCGAGCTGACAGCGGAGCAGCGACCGGCCGATGCCAGCCACCTGCTGATGGGCCTGCTGCCTGGCCTGGAATGGAGCCAGGCGCTGTTGCTGATCGCCAGCCTGGACATCGCTGCGCTCTCGCCCTATCCGATGGCGCAGCAGGAGGCCGGGTCATGCTGAACGAGGTGTTCCTGCCCCTGTTGCTCGTGTGCCTGACGCTGGTGCTCGGTCCCTATCTGCTGGCGGTGATCGACCGCGCCATCGCCGCCGGCATCGAGCGCCGTGCCGTCGCCAATCCCTGGCTGGCACCGCTGCAGCACGGCGCATGGCTGTTCCTGCAATCGCGCAACCACACCGAGCGACCGGACAGCCTCAACTGGCAGCTGGCACCGGCGGCCTATCTCGCGCTGGCCGCAGCCGGGCTGGCCGTGGTGCCCTGGTCGGCCACGCTGATCCCGACGGACATCAGCACCGGGCTGGTGCTGTGGGGCGCGGTGGAGGCGCTGGCCACGGTGGTGATCTTTCTGCATGGCTGGTCGGCCAACGCCCTGCTGCCGCTGATCGGCGCCTATCGCTACGTGGCGCTGGGGCTGTCCTACATCCTGATCAGCATGTTCGTGCTGATCGGCGTGGCACTGCCGGCCGAGTCGCTGCGGGCATCGGCCGTGGTCGAGTCGCAGCGCGAGCTGTGGAATGTGATCCGCCAACCGCTGGGGCTGCCGCTGTTTGTCATCGTCGGCCTGGGCGTGAGCTTCTGGGGCCCGCTGAATCTGGCCGATTCGGCCGATCTGGCCGGCGGCACCGAGGCCGAAATCAGCGGCCCGTCGCGGCTGGTCTGGCAATGGGCGCGACGGGCGATGCTGGTGGCCTTCAGCACCATGGCGGCCACTGCTTTTCTCGGCGGCTGGCTGGGCCCCTGGCTGCCCGGCCCAGTGTGGCTGGTCCTGAAAACCCTGGCGGTGATGGCGCTGCTGCTCTGGCTCGGGCGATCGCTGGCGCGCGTCTGGCCTGAGCGCCTGGTCACCCTGGCGTGGCTGCTGTTCCTGCCGCTGTCGTTCGTGGACCTGCTCTGGG
Source organism: Stutzerimonas stutzeri (assembly GCF_024448935.1). Classification (GTDB taxonomy): domain Bacteria; phylum Pseudomonadota; class Gammaproteobacteria; order Pseudomonadales; family Pseudomonadaceae; genus Stutzerimonas; species Stutzerimonas stutzeri_AO. The sequence goes on along the minus strand of NZ_JAMOIE010000034.1, from coordinate 6,565 downwards.
CTGGCGTGGAGGCGCTGCGCTGATGCTTGTCGATAGCGTGTTCTTCATATGTGCAGCGGTGGCGCTGCTGGCCGCCTGGCGCGTGTTCTGCACCGACTCGATGATTCGCGCCTCGTTCCTGTTGCTGGCGTCGTTCATTGCGGTCGGGGTGATCATGTTGCTGCTGGCCGCCGAATATCTGGGCGTGGCGCTGTGGTTCATGATGGCGGTGGAAATGACCGTGATGGCGCTGTTCATGGTCATGTTCATGATGAACCCTGCCGGCCTGAACCCGATGAACATGGTGCACCAGCCGCGCATCGCCATCGCTGCCGGCGTGGCGGCCTTTCTGATCCTGGGCGCGGTTGCCTTCTTCTCCGATTTCGCCGGCACACCGGCACCTGCCGATCTGGACCCGGTGCATTCCCTGGGCGCAGAAATGCTCGGCCCCTCGATGCTGGTGTTCGAGTCCGCCGGCCTGGTACTGCTGGCGACCATGATCGGTGTGGTGGTGCTGTCCAGCCACCGCGGTCGTTATGGCGCATCGTCCGAAGGCTCGATGCCGCCGGGCCTGACTCCTGGCGGCGAACCGGCCGGCATGCCGCCCAAAGAGGATGACGACGACGAAGGAGGCCACAGCCATGCCCATCACCACTGACCCCTGGCGGGAGGATCGTCGATGACCCTGACCACCCTGCTGCTGCTTGCCGCCGGCCTGATCGGCATCGGCGTCTATGGCGCGCTGTCGCAACAATCCTTCGTCATGCTGATGATGGGCCTGGAGCTGATCCTCAATGGGGTGATGCTCGCTGCAGTGGCGTTCTGGGCCATGGTGGGCGGCGGCGTGCCCGAGGGCCAGTTGCTGACCATCATCGTGATGGCGGTGATGGCGATCGAGATGGCCATGGGCTTCGCCCTGGTGGTGGCCGTCTACCGGGCCAGGCAGGCCGACACCACCGAAGCGCTGGACGGGCTGAAACACTGATGCTCTGGCTCGTCCCGCTGCTCCCCCTGCTGGCCGCGCCGGTGCTTTACGGGCTGCTGCGGCGCGGTGGCGCGGCAGTGCTGGGCTGGGTCGGCGCCGCCATCGTCGCGGCGACTTTCCTGCTTGCGCTGGCCGCGGTGCTGGGCGACTGGAGCGGCAGCTACCGCTGGAGCGCACAGGTCGGGCTGGGCGTGGGCATCACGGCCGCCAGTGCGGTGTTCGCGCTGGTGGTGCCGCTTGTCGCCGCGCCGATCGTGCTGTACAGCGCCTATCACGAAGCGCAGGCGTCTTCCGGGCATTCGCTGGCGCGGCTGATCGCCCTGCTGCTGGCCTTCGTTGGCGCCATGCAGTTGCTGGTGTTGGCAAGCGATCTGCTCACCCTGCTGATCGCCTGGGAGCTGGTTGGCGCGCTGTCCTGGGCGCTGATCGCCCATCACTGGCCGAGCGAGCGTTCGGTGCGCGACGCGGCCTGGGCTTTCCTCGTAACCCGCTTCGGTGATCTCGGTCTGTACCTCGCCGCCGGCGCCGCCTTTGCCGGAACCGCCTCGTTCGATTTCGCCGGCCTTGGGCAACTCGATGGCATGCCCTTGCAGGTGTTCGTCGGCGGCATCGTGCTGGCGTGCGCCGCCAAGTCCGCACAGTTGCCCTTCTCGCCCTGGCTGTTTGCCGCCATGTCCGGCCCGGCGCCGGTTTCTGCGCTGCTGCATGCGGCAACCATGGTCGCAGCCGGCGTCTACCTGATCATCCGCCTGCACCCGGTGCTGGATGGCGTCGCCTGGTTCGCGCCCGTGGCCATGGCGTTGGGATTGGCGACCGCCATCTGCGGCGGCATCGTTGCCAGCCTGCAGGGCCACGCGAAAAAGTTGCTGGCCGCCTCGACCTCGGCCCATTACGGCTTGATGTGGCTGGCGGTGGGCGCCGGCTTTCCCGGGGCTGCGCTGCTGCATTTCGTCACCCATGCGTTTTTCAAGGCCGGGCTGTTTCTTGCCGCCGGCATCGCCGAGCACCAGGTCGGCAGCTATGCGTTGGGCACAATGCGCCTGGGCCGCCAGCTGCCCGGTGTCGCCCTGGCCGCGCTGGCCTGCAGCCTGGCGCTGGCCGGCGTGCCGCCATCGGGCGGTGCCTGGAGCAAGGAGCAGCTGATCGCCGCCAGTGGCGATCGCGGCCCGGGGATCCTGCTCATCGCCCTGCTGGCCGGCGCGCTCAGCGCGCTCTATGCGACCCGTTTCCAATGGCTGGCGTTCGGCCCGGGCGGGCCCGCCGGTGATCGGCCGGGCCGGTCCCGGCATAGCGTCGCCGAACGCCTGGCGCTTTATTTTCTGGCCTTGGGCACGCTGGGCCTGGCGCTGCTCTGGTGGCCAGGCCTGGGCAAAGCGATCGCCGAGTCCTTGGGCTTCGTGCTGCCGCCGGGAAAGACCTGGGAAACCCTGCTGTCGTTGGCCTTCGTGGCGCTGGGCATCCTGCTCGCCGCCCTGGCGCTGGCGCGGCAATGGGGCAACCGCGACGAAGACAATCCTCGCCACGCCACGGCCAGCGACTGGCTGGGGATTCCGGCGTTGGCCTCGCGCGCTGCCAGTGGGTTGATGAATGCCAGCTGCGCGTTGGCGCGCTTTGACGATCACGTAGTGGACGCCGGCCTCCAGCGGATCGCGGGCTACACCAACCTTGCCGCGGCGCTGGGGCGCTTCGATGACCGCGCCGTGGATGGCGGCATCCGCCTGACCGCCCGCTTCGGCAACTGGCTGGCACGCACCGGCGATCGCAACGGCGAAGCGCTGTTCGACGGCTGCGCCATGTGGCTTGCGCGATTCACCGGCTGGCTCGGGGAAAAAGCGCGTCAACTGCAGAGCGGCCAGATGCACCACTACTACACCGCCATCGCCGCCGGCCTGGCGGCGGTGTTGGTGGTCCTCGCCATGGGAGACCTGCCTTGATCCTTACCGCCGCCATCGGCCTGCCCCTGGCGGGCGCGCTGACTCTCGCCGTCATCCCGCGCTGGCGCGAGGCCGCCGCGCGCCGGTTCGCCACCGCCGTCGCGCTGCTGTCGCTGCTGTGCCTGGTGCTTGCCTGGCGACGCTTCACGCCGGGCGGTGAACTGTTCCAGCTGGTGGAGGAAGTGCCCTGGGTGCCCGGCCTGGGCATGGCCTGGCGGCTGGGCGTGGATGGGATCGCCCTGGCCGTGGCGAGCATGAGCGCGCTGGTGTTCGTCGCCAGCATCATGTATCCGGTCGACACCCAGCATCGCGCCGGGCCCTACTACGCCTGGATGCTGTTCCTCCAGGGCGTGTCGCTGGGCGTCTTCCTCGCCCTCGATTTGTTGCTGTTCTATGTGTTCTTCGATCTGTCGCTGGTGGGCATGTTCTTTCTCATCGGCCGTTGGGGCCATGGCGATCGCCAGCGTTCGGCGCTGAAGTTCTTTCTCTATACCTTCTGCGGCTCGTTGCTGATGTTGCTGGCTTTTATCGGGCTGTATCTGTCGGTGACACCGCACAGCTTCGACATGCGCGTGCTGATCGCCGAACAGCCCATGGTCGGCTCGGCCATTCCGGCGGGGCTGGTGTTCCTGGGGCTGATGATCGGCCTGGCAATCAAGACGCCGCTGGTGCCCTTTCACACCTGGTTGCCGCAGGCACACGTCGATGCGCCGGCGCCGGCCTCGGCCATCCTCGCCGGCGTGCTGCTGAAGATGGGCACCTTCGGCATGCTGCGCATCCCTTTCGCGATGATGCGCGAGACCTTTGCCGCCTACGCCTGGGTGATCGCGCTGGTGGCGGTGATCTCGATCCTCTACGGCGCCTCGGTGGCGCTGGGCCAGCGCAACCTGAAGCGGCGGATCGCCTACACCTCGATCAACCACATGGGCTACACGGTACTGGGCATTGCAGTGGCCGGCGCGCTGCTCAGCGGCAGCGAAGCGGCACGGCAACTGGCGCTGGTGGGCGCCACCGTGGAAATGGTCGCGCACGGGCTGATCACCGGCAGCCTGTTCCTGATCTGCGGGTCGTTCTGGCAGCGCACCGGCGAATACGAGATGGCCCGGTTCGGCGGGCTGGCCAAGCGGGCACCGCTGCTCACCGGCTTTACGGTGCTCGCCGCCTTCGCCAGCCTCGGGCTGCCGGGACTGGCCGGTTTCGTCGCCGAATTCCACGTGTTTGCCGGCACCTTCTCGGTTTATCCGTGGCTGGCGGTCATCGGCATCTTTGGCATCCTGATCACCGCCGCGCTGTTCCTGCTGACCCTGCAACAGCTGTTCTTCGGCGAGCTGCCGGAGCAATGGAGCGGCTTTAGCGATCTCGCTGGCCGGGAAAAACTGGTGCTCGGCGCGCTGGCGGCGGCGTTTGTGGTCATTGGTATCGCCCCGCAATTCCTGCTTGGCATCATCGAAGCCAGCGCGGGCTGGCTGGTGGGCGCGCGCTGATGCCCGTCGGCGACCTGCTGCCGGAAATCTGCCTGCTGCTGGGCGCGGTGGCGATCGTGCTCACCTCATCGTTTCTGCCCCAGCAGCGCCTGGGATGGATGGCGCTGCTGGCGCTGCTGGCAATCGCCTGTTCGGCCGCTTCAGCGCTGATGCAGTGGGGCGGCCCCGCGCGGCTGACCTTCTCCGGCGTCTGGGCGCTGGACGAGCCAGCGATCGCAGCCAAGCTGATCATGCTTGCGGCCGGCGCCGTGGTGGTGGCCCTGTCGCCCGGCTGGTTCGCCACCGATCACCGCCATGGCGAGTTCTACGCCCTGCTGCTGTTCGCCCTGCTCGGCGTGATCATGCTCGCCTCGGCCAGCGACACGATGGAGCTGGTGGTCGGCATGCTGTTGTCCTCTGCCGCCAGTTATCCGCTGGCAGCATTTCACCGTGGCTTCGCTCCGGCCCTGGAGGCGGGGATGAAGTACTTCCTCGTCGCCGCGCTGACCAACACCCTGCTGTGCATCGGCGTGGTCTGGCTGTTCGGCCTGACCGGCAGCACCGGGTACCCGGAAATCTCGGCCCGCCTGGCACAAGGCGTCGACGGGCTGGCGCTACTGACCGCCACCGGCTGCATCGTGGTCGGGCTGAGCTTCAAGCTGGCGGCCTTTCCCGCCCACGCCTGGATGCCTGACGTGGCCCAGGCATCGCCCGCCCCGGCGGCGGCCTTTCTCACCGTCGTGCCCAAGGTGGGCGCGGCGATCGCATTGGCGCGGTTCCTGGCCCTGTTGCCCGCACCGCATCACCCGACGCTTCTGATCGCCCTGCTCGCCGCGGTCACCATGACCCTGGGCAACCTGGCCGCGTTGTGGCAGCAGGACGTCCGGCGCCTGCTGGGCTGGTCGGCGGTGGCGCAGTCCGGCTTCGCGCTCATGGCGGTTGCGGTCATGCCGACCAGCCCCGACGCGCGCACCTCGCTGCTGCTGTTCCTGGCGACCTATGCCATCGCGAACCTGGCCGCCTTCAGTGTCGTGATCGAGCTGCGCGGGCGCACAACCTTGAAGGACTATGCTGGCCTCGCTCGGTCAGCGCCGGGGCCAGCGCTGGTGTTGATCCTGGCGCTGCTGTCGCTGGTGGGCATCCCCCCGCTGATCGGCTTCTTTGGCAAGTTCATGCTCTACCGAACCACGCTGGAAGGCGGCCTCGGCTGGCTGGCGGTGGTCGCCGCGCTGAATACCGCCGTCTCGCTGTTCTATTACTTGCGAGTGGCCGGGACCGTGGTCTTCGGGCAGCCTGACGGCGCAGTGCATCGGCTCGGGCGTGCGACCAATGCGCTGGTCTGGCTCAGCGGTGCGTTGCTGTTGGCCGCCGGGCTCGCTGTGGAGCTGCTGGTTGACGCCCTGCAGAACGTCGGTAGCTTCGCCAGCTAGGCGGGCAACGCGCGCAGCGTAACAATCAGGCCGATTGCGCTGCAGTACGGCACCTACCCACCCAGGCGGGCCGGAGGTAGGCCAGCTCAGGCCGTCGCTTGCTCCAACCACCCGAGCAATCGAAGCGCATCTTCACGGCTCACTCCGCACGCTTCTTGATCGGCGTCGAACGCGGCGCAAACAGCCGGACGGGACGGAAGCCCAAACAGCCCGCACCGATTGCTCTCTGAAAGATGCACGCACCGCTCGCCCGCCGGTTTGCCAAACGGCATGCCAGGGATTGGCGAACTGATAGAGGGGGCAATACAGCAGGCTCCGCAACCGGGACGGCAATTCATTTCACGATCCAAAATGAGGCAGCATGGTTTGCCGCAATGCGTTCTGATGACGGCGTCCAGCGGCTTCGGCATACTGGCCGCCCTTTCCCCACCCTTAGAGATTTCCGCATGTTCAAGGTCAACGAGTACTTCGACGGCACCGTCAAATCCATCGCCTTCGACATGGCAGCTGGCCCCGCCACCATCGGCGTCATGGCGCCTGGCGAATTTGAGTTCGGCACCAACCAGTTGGAAGTCATGCACGTAGTCGCCGGCAGCCTCGACGTGAAACTGCCGGGCAGCGAAAACTACCAAACCTTCGGCGCTGGCAGCCAGTTCACCGTGCCGGCCAATAGCACGTTTCAGCTGAAGGTGGCCGAGGCGACTGCCTATTTGTGTGAGTACAGGTAAACGCGGTATGGCGATCGCTTTTCGTAGGATGGAATCGCCGGAACCC